>JBPOHC010000259.1:0-54235 GCA_052035985.1 Myxococcota bacterium
TGTCGGGTGGTCATGCGTCGTGGTCCTCGTCGAGCAGGCCGAGCGAGACGGCCTCGGTGCGGAGCTCCGCGAGGCGGGCCTCGCCGAGCGCGATGCGAGCGCGGAGATAGAGCAGCGCGGCGGCCAGGAGGGTGAACGCGATGAAGCTCACGCCGAGGGTCTGGCCCATCTCGGGCGCGAGCCCTCCGCCGCGAGAGGTGATCACCGTCGGGTGCTGTCCGCGCCAGAGCTGAACGCTGAAGTGGATGACGGGCATCACGCACGCGCCCATCACCGCGAGGGCAGAGGCGAACTTCTTCTCGGCCTCGCCCGTCGCCGTGGAGTGCAGCACGAGGTACGCGACGAAGATCAGCGTGCCGAGGAGCGTGGTGGTGAGGCGCGGGTCCCAGGCCCAGTAGACGCCCCAGGCCTTGCGGGCCCAGAGGGGGCCGGTGATGAGCACCACCGCGGCGAAGACCACCGAGAGCTCGGCGCCTGCTTGCGCGAGCGCGTCCCACCCCGGCGTGCGCTGGAGGAGGTACCCGATGGAGCCCATGACGCACGCGCCGACGCCGACGTACATCACGTAGGCGCTCGGGACGTGGAAGTAGAAGATCTTCTGCGTGAGGCCTCCTGCGGCCTCCTGTGCGACGGGCGCCCAATCGAGCGCCATGAAGAGTGCGGCGGCCATCAGGGCGAAGGCCACTCCCGCGATCACTGAGATCCAGCGCATGATGGCGGCGGACCCTAGCACCCTACTCGAAGGACATCCATGCCCCTCGTTCGCAACGAAACCCTTGAAAAAGCGTGGGAAGAGATTCTCGTCACCGCGCTCGGTCGACGCGTGGAGCCTCGCGCCCTGGCGCTCATGGTGTCGCGGCAGTCGGCGCGCTACCGCGGCGAGGCCGTGAACCTCGCGCACGGCGACGGCCTCGCGGCGAGGACGCTCTTCTGGTTCCCCCGCGACGTTCACAAGAGCGCGCTGCCGGTGCAGGAACTCCTGGCGGCGGGCGCGATCGCGGATCGTCCGCTGCGCGTGCTCGACCTCGGCGCGGGCCTCGGGGCGACCTCCCTCGGCGCGGTGAGGGCCCTGCGAGGGCGCCGCGTCGTGGCCCACATCACGGCCGTCGATCAAGACCCGCAGGCGCTCGCGATCCTCCGTCGCGTGGCCGCGGGCGCTGCGAAAGCGGGTGTGCTCCCCGCGATCGACGAGCTCGTCACCGAGACGCGCGACCTCGACACGCACGGCTGGGATCGCGGCCTCGGCGAGTACGACCTCGTGCTCGCGGGCCTCTCGTTCGTGGAACTCTCTCGGGCGCTCGGCGATGAGCGCGTGCGCGCGCAGGCCCTCGCGACGCACTTCGAAACGGCGCTCACGCACGTCGCAGAGGGCGGATCGCTCGTGGTGATCGAGCCCGCGACGCGCGAAGAGGCGAGGGCGCTTCAGCAGGCGAGGGAGGTGCTGCTCGCGCGCGGCGTGACGGTGTTCGCGCCGTGTCCGCATACGCGTCCGTGCCCGATGCTCGCGGACGAGCGCGACTGGTGCCACGAGGACCTCGCCGACGTGTCGCTGCCGCCGTGGCTCATCCCCATCGCGCGTGAAGCGGGGCTGCGCTGGGAGGGCCTGACCTTCTCGTACCTCACGCTCCGTCGTGACGGGGCCACGCTCGCGGAGGCCCTGCGAAAAGGGCGTTCGCGCGTGTCGCTGCGCCTCCTCTCGGCGCCGATCGTGAGCAAGGGGAAGGTCGAGGTGATCGCGTGCGGAGACGTCCCCGGCGAGCACGCCTCGACGCGGCTCATGGAGCTCGCGCGCGACGCGAAGCGCGCCACGGGGACGACGCTCGCCGACACCACGCGCGGCGACGTCATCACCGTGCAGCCCGAGTCACTGAGCGCCGAAGGCAAGACCGCGCGTGTCGCGCCCGGCACGTGGGAGCGCGCCGACGCGTGATCGTCACCGCGTCCACACGCTCCACGCGCCGCAGCGAGCGCTGAGCGCGTAGCCCGATTGGCGAAGTGATTCCCGCGTCACCTCGGAACTCGCCGCGGCCACCGGGGCTCCGCTTCGCGTGACCGAGCGTGACGGGTCTGCGCTCGGAGCACCGAAGGCTCGATCGGGGAGCGCGCGCTCGGGCGCTCCGCTGCGTACCTCGACCCAGAGCGCGTCTTGACGTGCGAACTCGACGAACCACGGACCGCTTCGCGTGACCCTCGCGCGCCTCACCGCGTCGCCCGCGCAGACCGCGTCGCGCGAGACGCCGTCGTGGATCTCTCGTGCGCGCGGCGTTCCGATGAAGAGCGAGAGCGTGACGGCGACGAGCGTCCATGCGCGCGAGGTGATCGACGAGAGCCCCAGCGCTGCGAGCGGTGTGAGCGTCCATGCGAGGAGCGTCAGCGCGCGTGCGGGGTGGTGCGTCGCGCCGCCTCCACGGATGTCACCGAGCGTGACCAACGCGAGCATCGCGAACGCGGCGACCGCGAGCCGTCGCGTGAGCGTTACATCGCGGTCGGGCAACTGTGCGCCGACGAGCCCGCGCGACGCCGCGAGCGCGAGCAGCGGGAGCTCCGTCACGAGCAGCAGCGGCTCGCGGAGCGCGCGAGTGAGCCACGGAGGGAGCGGCCCTTCGGCTCTTCGAAAGGCCTCGACGCGGTGCACGAAATCGAGCGCGTCGCCCGCGCGCGCGTGGTTGATCGCGAGCCACGCGAGGGGCATCACCGACGCGGTGAGCGCGAAGCGCCAGGCGCCGGGACGCCTTGAAACAAGCTCATTCGCGACGAGCGCGGCGCCGCCGAACCAGGCCTCGTAGCGGTGCCCGCAGGCGAGCGAGAGGCACGCGCCCGCGAGCGCCGGACGACCCCGCTGAAGCAACACGATCGCCCCGAGGAACCACGCCGCGCACGGCATCTCGGGCACGGCGCCCGAGGCCGCGGGGAGGAGCGTCCACCGCCACGAGACGGTGATCGCGAGGGCCGCGAGCGTGGCGACGCGCCTCGCGCCGAGGTCACGCGCGAGCCGCGCCGCGAGCACGACGCACGCGATCGCAGCAACGAGGGAGACTGCGCGCGGCGCCGCGTCGGGCTCGCGCCAGACCGTGAAGATCGCGCCGAGTGTGTAGGTGTGTACCGGCAGCCAGCTCGAGCGCGTGGGATCGAGCGAGGGAGCGCGGGAGAAGTCCCACGCGATGAGGGCGCGTGACGCGTCGTCGTTCGAGATGCCTGTGAAGCTCCACGCGCGCAGCGAGAAGACCGCGACGACGAGGAGCGCGCAGAGCGCGACGACCCCGTCGATCCTCCGCCAGCGCGGAGGCTCAGCGCGCGGGCGCGGCGTCACCCGCGGCGGCGGGCGCAGCAGGAGCGGCAGGAGCAGCGGGAGCGGCGGGCTCCGCAGGCGCAGCGGGGGCCGCGGGCGCAGGGGGCTCGGCGCGGGCGGCGTCGGCGGCGGGCGCCCCGGCGTCGCGCGTGGAGGCGGGCGTCGCAGGCGTCGTGGTGCTCGCTCCGTTGGCGCGCGCGAGGGAGTCGCGGCCCGACGTGCTCGTGTACGCGAGCGAGGCCGAGGTGAGCATGAAGAGCGTCGCGCAGACGGCCGTGGCCGTCGCGAGGAAGCCTCCCGCGCCGCGGCCGCCGAAGACGGTCTGCGAGGCCGCGCCCGAGAGCACGCCCATGCCGCCAGCGCGGCCCGACTGGAGCAGCACCACGCCGACCAGGAAGATGCAGACGAAGACGTGAACGATCGTGAGGAACGTGGTCATTGGATGCTCTCGAAGGGGCGAACGACTACCCGGCTGCCTGGATGATGCGCGCGAAGCCTGCTGCGTCGAGGGAGGCTCCGCCTACGAGCACGCCGTCGACGTCGGGCTGCGCGAGGAGCTCGGCGGCGTTGTCAGGCTTCACGCTGCCGCCGTAAAGGATTCGAACGGTGTCCGCCACCTCGCCGAAGCGATCGCGGACGCGGTCACGCAGGAACGCGTGAGCGCTCTGAGCGTCGGACGACTTCGCGGTGCGCCCCGTACCGATGGCCCACACGGGCTCGTACGCGAGGATCAAACCCGTGAGGAGCCGCGTCGCTTCCGCGGCGTCGAGGCCCGCGGTCATTCCGTCGAGCTGACGGCGGAGGACGTCGTAGGTGATGCCTCCCTCGCGCTCGGCCAGGGTCTCGCCGAGGCACGCGATGGGCGCGAGGTTGTGCTTCCTCAGCGCGAGGAGCTTCTTCTGAACCGAGGCGTCGGTCTCGCCGAAGAGCTGCCGCCGCTCGGAGTGACCCACGAGCGAGTACGCGCAGCCCACGTCGACGAGCATCGCGGGCGAGATCTCACCCGTGAAAGCCCCCTGCTCCTCCCAGTAGACGTTCTGCGCAGAGACCGCGACGCGCGTGCCTTCGAGGGCCTTCGCGACGGCGGAGAGCGCGGTGAACACGGGCGCGACCACCACCTCGGTGCGCGCCCCGATGCGGCTCGTGTCGGCCACCGCGCGCGCGAGCGCCACGGACTCCGACACGGTGCGATGCATCTTCCAGTTGCCTGCGATGAGTGCCTTGCGAGACGGGTTCATGCTCGGAGCGCCTCCACGCCAGGGAGCTTGCGGCCTTCGATGAGCTCGAGGCTCGCGCCTCCGCCCGTAGAAACGTGTGAGAAGCGGCCCGCGAGGTTCGCCTGCTGCACGGCCGCGACGGAGTCTCCGCCGCCCACGACCGAGAACGCAGCGGCCTCGGCGATGGCCCTCGCGACGCCGAGCGTCCCCGCCGCGAAGGCGGGCTTCTCGAAGAGCCCCATGGGGCCGTTCCAGAAGATCGACCGCGCGCCGAGGAGCTTGTCGCGAAACGCCGCCACCGTCGCGGGACCGACGTCGAGCGCCATCATCCCGGGCGCCACGGAGTCGACACCCACCACCGCGCCGCCGGGCGCCTCGGGCGAGGCCGCCACGACGAGGTCCGTCGGCAGCACGAGCTGGACCTTCTTCGCGCGAGCCTTCTCGATGAGCGAGCGCGCGAGCGAGAGCTTGTCGGGCTCGATGACCGAGCGGCCCATGTCGCGTCCGAGCGCGGCGAGAAAGGTGTTCGCCATCGCGCCGCCCACGAGCAGCATGTCGACGCGCGTGAGCAGCGACTCGATCACGGCGATCTTGTCGCTCACCTTCGCGCCGCCGAGCACCGCGGCGTAGGGCCGCTTCGCGTCGGTCATCAGCGATCCGAGGGCCTTGAGCTCCTTCATCAGAAGGAGCCCCGCGCCGCGGTCGTGCACGAGGCGAGGCAGCGCGTCGACGGAGGCGTGCGCGCGATGCACGGCCCCGAAGGCGTCGTCGACGTAGGCGTCGCAGAGCTGCGCGAGCTCGGCCGCGAAGGCCGGGTCGTTGCTCTCCTCGCCGGGGTGAAACCTGAGGTTCTCGAGGATCGCCACGCGCCCGTCGCGGAGGTCGTGGATCACCTTGCGCGCGCCGTCGCCCACGCACTCGTCGGTGAGCACCACGTCCATCGAGAGGAACTCCGCGAGGCGCTCCCCCGCGGGCGCGAGGGTGAAGCGCATGTCGCGGCCCTTCTTCGGGCGGCCGAGGTGCGACGCGACGATCACCCGCGCGCCCTGCTCCACGAGGTATTTGATCGTGGGCATCGCCTCGCGGACGCGCGTGTCGTCGCTCACGCGCCCGTCGGGCGTGAGCGGGACGTTGAAGTCCACGCGCACGAGCACCCGTCGCGACGCGACCTTGAGCTGGTCGAGGGGGGTGATCTTGTCGAGAATCGCTGTCATTTCAGCCTTCGCGCGAGGCCATGTGCTTCATCACGTCGAGCATGCGTACGGAGAAGCCCCACTCGTTGTCGTACCAGGAGCTCACCGTCGCGAAGTCTCCGCCCGTCACCTGCGTGAGCGGGAGGTCGACCGTGCTCGACGCCGCGCTGCCGATGTAATCGCACGACACGAGGGGCTCCGTCGTGGCCACGAGCACGCCCTTCATCGGGCCCTCGGCGGCGGCGCGGATCGCAGCGTTGAGCTCATCTTTCGTGGTGGCGCGCGCGAGCTGGACGTTGAGCACGACCATCGACACGTCGGCCGTGGGAACGCGCACCGCGAAGCCGTCGAGCTTGCCCTTGAGCGCCGGGAGCACGAGGCCCACCGCGCGGGCCGCCCCGGTGCTCGTGGGGATCATGCTCATGGCCGCGGCGCGTGCGCGTCGCAGGTCCTTGTGCGGCAGGTCGAGGATCACCTGGTCGTTGGTGTAGCTGTGCACCGTCGTCATCGAGCCCTTCACGATGCCGAAGGACTCGTGGATGACCTTCGCCATCGGGGCGAGGCAGTTGGTGGTGCACGAGGCGTTCGACACGATGCGGTGCTTCGCCGGGTCGTAGTCGTTGTGGTTAACGCCATAGACGACCGTGAGGATGTCGGTGTCGTTCTCGCCCTTCGTGGGGGCGCTGAGGAGCACGCGCTTGGCGCCCGCTTCGAGGTGCTTTCCGCAGCCCGCGGCGTCGGTGAACTTGCCCGTGCACTCGAGCACGACGTCGACCCCGAGGTCCTTCCACGGGAGCTTCGTGGGGTCCTTCTCGGCGAAGATGCGGATCTCGTCGCCGTTGACCGAGAGGCCGCCCTCGATGAGCTTCACGTCGGCGTCGAAGCGCCCGTGCACGGAGTCGTGCTTGAGGAGGTGCGCGAGGGTCTTCGCGTCGGTGAGGTCGTTGATGGCGACGATGTCGAGGTCCTTCGAACCGCTCTTCACGAGCGCGCGAAGCACGCAGCGGCCGATGCGTCCGAACCCGTTGATTGCGATCTTGCGAGCCATCAAAAATCCTCCTCGGTCGTTCGCCAACCCGAAGCGCCAGCGCGTTTCGGGGGGCGGACGCTACGTCTACACGCCCGTAAAGGCAACGGGGTGACTGCCCGTCGGAGACCGAAGCTGTTCAGGGGCCGCTGGCGATCACCACGCTCGCGAGGCCCGTTCCGCCGATGGCCGCGGGGGTCGACCACGCGCCCGAGACCAGCCGCGCGTGCATCACGCGCCCTGCGCCGTCGAGGAACGCGAGCTCCGCGGTCGCGCCCGGGACGCCCCTCGCCACCGAGGGAACGCCCGTGATCGCCGTGGTCACCCGCGCGGGAACGGCCCAGCCGCTCGTGGCCCAGGTCGCGGTGTAGAGGTTCCCGTCGGTGCCGCGGAAGGCCAGAATGGCCTGCGTGTCGGTGAGCCTCGCGATGGAGACGCGCGAGGTCGAGAGGGCCGACGCGATGTTGGCCCCGGCCGACCACGTTCCGCCCGTGCGCACCGCGCTGCGGAGCTGTCCGCCGGGCGCGTTCCACACGGCGAGCACCGTGGTCGAGGTGAGGTTCACGGCCGCGGGTGAGACGTTGAAATCGAAGGTCGCGGCCGCGTCGATGCGCTGGTCACCGCCCCACGTGGTGCCCGCCCGCGAGCGCGCGTAGAGCTCGTTTCCGAGGCCGTTCGAGAAGACGAGCAGCGGGTTCACGCCGTCGCGCGCGAGGGCCCCGGAGTGAGCCCCGGAGGCGCCCGTGGCCTCGGCGGGCGGCGTCCACGTAGTGCCGTTCCACGCGGCGAAATAGTGGTTGTAGTCGAAGCCGTGAAAGACCACCTGAACGCCCGCGCTCGACGGCGTCACGGCGGGCTGACCCTGCGTGGTCACGGTCGGACCGATGTCCGCGAAGGGCGCCCACGTCCCCGCGTGAAAGAGCGTGTAGCGCAGGCGGTTGTCCATCGTGTCGCCGAGGCGCGTGTAGCGGATGAGGCCCACCGCGTCGCCCGTCGGCGTGACCGCGACGGAGACGCCCTCGACGGTCGGAGACACCAGCGACACGGGGCTCCAGAGGCGCGCGGTGCTGTCGTAGGCGCCCGCAAGCACGCCCGCCGAGCCGCCCGCCACGACGACGAGCACCGGGCAGAGCGGGCACGACCCGCCGCAGTCGACGCCGGTCTCGGTCCCGTTGCGAACGCCGTCCATGCACGACGCGGCCTGGCAGCGTCCGCCGACGCAGACGCCCGTGGCGCAGTCGCTCCCGCGGAGGCAGTCGACGCAGGCGCCCATTCCGTCGCAGAGCATCCCCGTGGTGCCGCATCCGCGACCGGCCATCGTGGGCGGATTGCTCGCGACGCCGCTCGCGCAGACGTCATCGGTGCAGGCGTTTCCATCGACGGGGAGGTCGAGATCGTCGGCGCGCTGCGTGATGCCGCCCATGCCGTCGCAGAACGCGCGACGGCAATCGCGCGGGGGCTGCGCCATGAGCTCGGTGGTCGACGGCGACGGGAGCGAGCCGCAGACGCCCGCCACGCAGGTCCGACGTCGGCACTCGGTGTCCATCCCCGGGCACACCGTTCCGCAGCCGCCGCAGTTGCTCACGTCCGACGAGACAGGACGCTCGCACCCGTTGGTCATGTCGCCGTCGCAGTCGGCAAAGCCCGCGTTGCAGGCGTACCGGCACGCGGTTCCGTCACACGACGCGGCGGCGTTGGCGCGCGCGGCGCAGGGAGAGCACGCGGCGCCGCAGGTCGCGACGGCGGCGTTGCTCGCGCACACGCCCGAGCAGTTGTGAAAGCCCGTCGAGCAGGCGAATCCGCAGCGCCCCGCGGCGCAGGTCGCGGAGGCGTTCGAGGGGGCGGGGCACGACATCCCGCAGAGCCCGCAGTTGCGAACGTCAGACTGCGTGTCGACGCAGACGCCCGCGCAGAGAGCGCGCGTGCCGCAGCCGTTGTCGGGGGCCACGTCGACGACATCGACCGTGTCGCGCGGAACGTCGACGGCGACATCGACGGGCGTGTCAATCGTCACGTCTGCGGGCACATCGACCACGGTGTCGCGCGGAACGTCGACGGTGACATCGGGCGCGACATCGGGGGCGACATCCATCGCGGTGTCGCGGGGAACGTCGACGGTGACATCGGGCGCGACATCGGGCGCGACATCCATCGCGGTGTCACGCGGAACATCGACGATGACATCGGGCGCGGTATCGATGGTGGTGTCGCGCGGAACGTCGCTGACAACGTCGCTCGCGGTGTCCATCGCGGTGTCGCGCGGCGTGTCGCTCGCGACGTCGCGCACGTCGGAGGCGTCGCGAACGTCCGCGGCGTCAGGGACGTCGACGACATCGGGGGTGACGATGGTGTCGGGCTTCTCGCCGACGTCTTCGGTTCCGCTGTCGAGGAGGTCGTCGTTACCGGCAGAGCAGGCCGCGAGCGAGAGTGCTGCGATCGCGGCGACGCGAGTGATCCACGGGGTGCGCATACGTGGCGGCGGAGGCTAGTCCACAGGCGCACCGGGAAACAATGGGCCCTCGCGGATACGGCCGGGACCGTGTGCGCGCGTGTTGCGCGAGCCTCGGCCTCAACCCGGAGTCGTTGTCAGACGAACTCGAGCCGCTTCCCTCTCGGAGCGGAGCCGTTGTCGGACGCCGCGGAGGCTTGTCGGACGGCCGACAAGGCCAGAAACACCGTCGCCGGGCGGCTCCCGCCCGTGAAGAAGGCGCGCCACGACGTCCGACAAGGGCTCGGAAACCCGGGAGATGGCCTTGCCGCGCGTCCGACAAGCCTCCGCGACGTCCGACAAGGGCCTCCGACCGCAAGCCGTTGCGAGCGTGAGGCGGGCTCATCGCGCGCGAGACGAACGCTTGACTTCGGAGGCGTGAGTTCGCCCAATCGCGCCGATGATTCGCAGCTTCAAGGCGACGGGGACCGAGGCGGAGCTCGACTTCGACGTGCAGTTCGACGCGGAGCGGCGCTTCCACTGCCTCGTGGGCGTCAACGGCGTGGGCAAGACGCACCTCATCGAGCACATCGCGAGGACGTTCCTCTACTCGCACACGATGTTCGAGCAGCCGTCATCGACAGCGCGTTTTGCGGGCGCCTTCTTCGACGCAACGATTCAGCCTGCGCTCCGCGAACTCCTGCTTCGGATGGCGAGCACGATCGGCGTCGACGCGTTCACGATCAAGCACGAGAACGACGCGTGGGGCGTCGCGAAGCTCGAGCAGATCCCGCCGCTCCGACACGCCTTTCGCGTTGATCGGCCCGTCGTCTTCGTCGGCGCGCGCGAGCGCGGCCACACGCGCAACATCGAGCCTCGCCAGCTTCGTCTCCTCGGGACGCATCAAGACCAGTTCGTCGCGGCCTTCAAGAAGACGTGGCGCGCTGCTACGGGTGCGTCGCTCGCGGTCGAGGAGCCCGCGGAGTGGTTCAGTGCGCGCATGCTCATCAACCCCGCGTTCGCGGTCGGGAACGAGCCGCAAATGGGGTCCGTCGCGGAGGTGCTTTCGCTGCTCAAGGAGCTCGATCCCAGGGAGTTCGGGAGCCTCATCCGCATCGATGAAACGCAGAAGTCGGCGGACATCGACCTCGTCTACGCGAATGGAATGCTCCTCTTCGGCGGGCGTCCCATCGACAAGCTCGCGACGGGCTACATCTCCCTTCTCAAGATCTTTCAGGAGATCGTCGCGGGCTACGCCGCATGGAACTCGCTCTCTGAGAAGCATGCCGTCTCCTCGCTGCGTGAGCTCGACGGTGTGGTGTTCATCGACGAGCTCGAGGCGCACCTGCATCCCCAGTGGCAGGCGCGCATCGTCGACATCCTCAAGCGCTCGTTCCCCAACACGACCTTCTTTGTCACGACGCACTCGCCGCTGATCGTGCGACAGACCGCGCCCGGCGAGGCCGTCGAGATCCTCCGCGACGGCGCGAAGGTCACCTCGCGAAGACTCGGGAGCCCGCGCGACTGGTACCTCGCCGACGTCTACGCCGACGGCTTTCACGTCGAGATCCTGCCGCCCGGAGAAGACTCCGCCGACGGAGCACGGCCCCTCGGCGACGTGATGCTCGACTTCAGCAACACCGTGCGCGACTACACCGCGGAGCACGCCGCCGCTTCGCGCGAATCGGCACTCGCGCTTCACGCCGAGATCGACGCGAGGCTCGCGAACGACGACCCGCGCAGACGATCACTCTCGCTGCTGCGGGAGCTGCTCGGATGAGGCGGCTCCAACGACCGGCGGCGCCCTGGCGCTTCGACCGCGCCGATGCGGAGGCGAGCGAGCGGCTGAGACAGTGGTACCGCGAGGGCCCGCAAGACCATTGGAACGATGAAGTGCGCGGGGCGCAGCCGGTCCGCGAGGCGTTGAAGGCCATGAGCGGCGACCGTTGCGCGTGGTGTGAGGCCGCGCTCGGATCGGGCCTGGAGGTCGAGCACTACCTCCCAAAGACGGCGTTTCCGTTGCTCCGGTACTGCTGGGAGAACCTCTTGCCCGCGTGTCGCGAGTGCAATGGATCGAAGCGCGCGTGGCACCCCGAGCCGCTCGCGGGCAAGGCGCTCATCGATCCGGTGCTCGCGAAGACCCATACGGGTGATTCCTACGATCCGACCGTCGTGCTCGCGAAGGTCGAAGACCGGCTCGTGGAGCCTGTGATCGACGAGCCGGAGAAGCACCTGACCTTTCAGCCCGAGTGCTGCGAGTGGAAGGCGCGATCCGCCATCGGTCGACGCACGATCACGAGGCTCTTCTCGGACAAGTCTCGCAACGAGAGGATGCAGCGGCTCAGCGAGCTGGCGCACGGCTTCGCGAGGGATGGCACCAGCGACGAGACGATCGAGACGTACCTCGGGATGCACGGGTACGAGACGACGTTTCGCGCGTTGCTCGCGTACTGGCGAACCTTCTTTCCGCCGCGGAGGCCAGCGCCGAACACCGCGAGCACGCCGCCCGACGATCGTGGAGCCGCGTAGAGTCCGCGCGATCGCGACGCAGGAGCCCCAACCGATGACCGACGACCTCACGATCCGCAGCGCCGAGGTGCGCGACCTCCCCGCAATGGGCGCGCTCGCCGCGCGGCTCGTGCGCTATCACCACGAGCTCGACCCGCGGCGCTTCATCCTCCCCGACGACATCGAGCGCGGATACACATGGTGGCTCGGAAAAGAGCTCGCCGAGGCCGACGCGATCCTCCTCGTGGCGGCACGCGCTGACGGAGCGCTCGACGGCTACCTCTACGGCCGCATCGAGGGGCGCGACTGGAACCTCCTCCTCGACGATCACGCGGCGCTCCACGACGTGCTCGTGAGCGACGACGCGCGCGGTCACGGCGTCGGACGCAAGCTCGTCGAAGCCTTCGTCGCCCTCGTGCGCGAACGCGGAACGCCCCGCGTCGTGCTCCACACCGCCGTCTCGAATGAGCGCGCGCAGAGGCTCTTTCGCGCGATCGGGTTCCGCCCCACCATGCTTGAGATGACCCTCGACCTCGACGCTCCCACGACCCCAAAGCCCGAATGAGCGGCGACGCGCCGACGCTGAGACCCTACCAGCGCGACGCCGTCGAGGCCGTGCTCTCCGCGCGCCGCGAGGGCCTCCGCCGCATGCTCGTGTGCCTCCCCACGGGCGCGGGAAAGACGGTAGTCTTCGCCCACCTCGCGCGCCTCGCGCGTCGCCCCGTGCTCGTCATCGCGCACCGAGAGGAGCTCCTCGAACAGGCGCGCGCCAAGCTCGTGAAGGCACTCGGTGACGAGTCCGTCGTGGCCGTCGAGCAGGGGTCCCGACGCGCCGACGTGAACGCGCGCGTGGTCGTGTGCTCCGTGCGCTCGCTCCGCACCGAACGCCTCGCGCGGCTCATCGCGGGACGCGACGCGGGCCTCGTCATCTACGACGAGTGCCACCACGCCGCGGCCGACGACAACCTCCGCGTGCTGCGTGAGCTCGGCTGCTTCGACGCCTCGTGGGAGGGCACGCTCGTGGGCTTCACGGCCACCACCTCGCGCGGCGACGGGCGCGGCCTCGACGACGTCTTCGAACGCATCGTGTACGCCCGCACGCTGCCCGAGATGATCGCCGACGAGTACCTCGTCCCCCTGCGCGGATACCGTATTTCAACGGGCGCAGACCTCTCGCGCCTCTCGGGCCGCGGCGCGGACTTCGTCGTCGAGGAGCTCGCCGAGGCCGTCGACATCGAGGAGCGCAACGCCCTCGTCGCGCGCTCCATTCAGGAGCTCGCGCGCGACCGTCGCACCATCGCGTTCTGCGTGACCGTGGCCCACGCGCAGCATCTCAAGCGATCGCTTCAGGCCCTCGGCGTGCGCGCCGCGACGGTGTGGGGCGACATGGAGTCGGAGCTCCGCGCGAAGACCCTGCGAGACTTCGCCGCGGGCAAGGTGCAGGTGCTCACCAACGTTGCCGTGCTCACCGAGGGCTTCGACGACCCCGGCGTCGCGTGCGTCGCGATGGCGCGTCCGACGCGCTCCGAGGGCCTCTACGCGCAGTGCGTCGGCCGGGGGACGCGCCTCCACCCCGACAAGCGCGACTGCCTCGTGCTCGACTTCGTCGACGCCGCATCGCTCAGCCTCACGACGCTCCCGTCGCTCTACGGGATGCCGCGCGACCTCGACCTCGAAGGCCGCGAGGCGGGTGAAGCGCAGCGCATCTTCGACGCGATCGTGTTCGACCGACCGGGCTTCGAAGTCGAAGCGGGGGCCATCACGCTCGGCGAGATTCAGTCGCGCGCGGAGGCGTTTGATCCGCTCACGCAGGAGGTCGACGTCGAGGTCACGGCCATCTCGCGCAACGCGTGGGCCTCGCTCGGACGCCACGGCCTCGCGCTGCACTTCGAACGCGCCGCGGGACACATCTCCGAGGCCCTGGTGCTCACTCGCGCCCCGCGCGGAAAGCGCTGGGAGGTGACGCTCGACGGCGCCGTGATGGCGCGCTTCTCGAAGCTCGAAGAGGCTGTCGAAGCCGTGGATTACGAGCTCTCCCGTCGCGGTCGCGCGGTGGAGTCTTCGGCGCGAAGCACGGCTCCGTGGCGTCGCGCGCCGATCGATCGTGCGCGGGCGGAGCGTCTCGCGAAGGTGCGTCCTGGGGTGGGGGCGCCGCGCAACGAGGGCGAGGCGATGACGCTGGAGGCGTGGGCGCTGGTGGTGTCGCCGCGCCGTTAGCGGTGCTTCAGCGCACGCGGCGGAGCACGGAGACGGCGTTGCTCACGCCCGATCCGCCGACGTTGAAGGTCACGCCGACCTTCGGGGTCTTCTTCGTGGGAGCGAGTCCGATGGGCTCCTCCATGAGCTGCTTGTAGACGAGAGCGTGCATCGACGCGCCGGTGGCGCCGACGGGGTGGCCCTTGGCCTTGAGTCCGCCCGAGAGGTTGACGCACACCTGCGGGTCGTCGGCGGTGAAGCGTCCGTCGACGTAGTCGAGGCCCGCGCGCCCGTCGGCCGAGAGCCCGAGGGCCTCCGTCGTGAGGAGCTGGTTGATCGTGAAGCAGTCGTGCACCTCGGCGACGTCGACGTCCTTCGCGGTGATGTTGGCTTCCTTGAAAGCCTTCGCCACGGCGTCTTTGCCGGCCTCGAGCACGTGCTTGTTCTCGCGCTTCGAGAGCGGGAGGTAGTCGACCGAGTGGCCGATGCCCGCGATCTCGACGACCTTCGCGCGGTGCGCCTTCGCGCGCGTCGTGCTGGTGAGCACCACGGCGGCGGCGCCGTCGGTCACGAGCGAGCAGTCGTGGAGGCGCAGCGGCGCGGCGATCATCATGTTCGACCCCTTGCCCGAGTCGGGCAGGCCGAGGATGTCCGCGGCGGTCTGCGGTCCGTTCTGCACGTGGGCCAGGGGGTTCTTCGATGCGTTGCGGTACATGAGCGCGGCGACGTGCGCGGCCTGCGTGCGCCACTCGCTCTCGGAGAGCTTGTAGTGCGCGATGTACGCCTTCGCGAGCTCGGCGAAGAGGGCGGGGAAGGTGCTGCCCTTCGCGCCCTCCTCGGGCCAGTACGAGCACGTGGCGAGGGTCTGGGTCATCGAGGGCGTGTCGACGAGGTTCATCTTCTCGACGCCCACGACGAGCACGTTGTTGAAGCGTCCGGCCTCGATGGCGTAGGCGGCGTCGTAGATGGCGACCGACGACGAGGCGCAGGCGGCCTCGGTGCGCGTCATGGGCTTGAAGCGCAGCGCGGGGTCGATGCCCGTGGCGATGGCGGCGACGTGCTCCTGGTTGACGAAGCGGCCCGGCGAACAGGCGCCGATCCACACGGCGTCGATGTCCTTCGCGGCGAGGCCCGCGTCGGCGATGGCGCCGCGTCCGGCCTCGAAGATGAGGTCATAGAACGACTGGCGGTCCGTCTTCTTCTTGAAGGAGATCATGTCCTTCACGTCGACGAGGGAGCCGAACTTCGTGTTGTAGGCGCCGAGGATGCTGACGTTGCTCATGGCTGTCTCTCCGTGTGTTCTGTGGGGGCGCTACTTCGCGAGTCCGTTGCTGATGAGGCCGCCGGTGATCTCGAGGCAGGTGGCGTCGATGGCCTCGTTCTTCGCGGCGAACATGATGATGTCGGCGATCTCCGAGGGCTCGATGAGGCGGTTGATGTGCACGCCCTTGAGGATCCCCGCGAGGGCCTCCTGGTTCATGCCCTTGACCATGGGGGTGCCGACGTAGCCCGGCGCGATGGCCACGCAGCGGATGTTCTGGATGCCCTTCATCTGGAACTCGCCCACGAGGATCTTGGGCCAGAGCGCGACGGCGGCCTTCGTCGACGCGTAGTTGAGCTGCCCCGTCTGACCGGCCTTGTTCACCGACGAGATGGGCACGAGGAGTCCCTTGTAGCCGTTGTTCGCCATGCGAATCGCGGCCTCGCGGATCGTGATGAACGAGCCCACGAGGTTCACGTCGACGACGGCCTTGAACTGCTCGGTGGTCATGGCGCGCTTGACCTTCCCCGACTCCTTGTCGAGGTTGATCATCAGGCCGTCCTTGATGATCCCCGCCGACGAGACGCAGATGTTGAGCGACCCGAAGCGCTCGATCGCGAGGTCCATGAGGGCCGCGACGTCCTCTTCGTTCGTGACGTTGCACTTCGCCCACGCCGCCGAGCCGCCCGCGGCGGTGATCTCGCCCGCGACGCGCTCCAGGTTGCGCGCGTCCATGTCGCCGAGCACGACCTTGACGCCCTCGGCCGCCATCGACCTCGCCACCGCTTCACCGATGCCGCTCGCGCCGCCGGTGATGACCGCCACTGCTCCGTTGAGTTCCATGTGAACCTCGCTGTGTGACCGCGGCGCATGGTGCGTCGCAGCAAGCGAGATTCGCTTACAACAACCGTACGAAACGTCAAGACGTTGTGCGGTGCAGCATTCCCCGGGCCAGGGGCGTGGATCAGTAGTGAACGCCCGATCCGATCTCGTAGGAGCTCGGGAATCCGCTGCGGCTCCAGCGCTCGTCGAGGGCGGTCATTGCGTCGCGCCAGCGGGTCACTGCTCGGCGGCCGCTCGCGGAGCGGAAGCGGTACTTGACGTCGCGCAGCGAGGTGATCACCGAGGGCTTGAAGAACATCGCGTGGGCGAGGCGCCAGCGGAGCACGTCTTCTGCGGTGACGAGCGCGTCGGGGTCGACGCGGGCGACGGGGCCCTCGGCGGGCATCGCGACGCGGAGGCGCCACGGGAGCTTGTCGACGCCGATGTTCGCGTAGCTGTGGTGGTCGCCCGTGTGAAACACCGAGACCGTGCAGAGGTACACGGCGACCGCGCGGGCGAGCGCTCCCTCGCGCTCGATGGCGCGCCCGTCGGAAAAGCCCGGCAGCCACGACGCGATGTGATCGGCCCACGCGCGCACCACGGCGTCACCGGGCGCAACATCGGCGAGGGCCTCGGCGGCGAAGCGGGTCATCGCATCGAGCCACGCCGCGCGGTAACGGCCATAGGGGACGTGGTCGCTCACGAAGAGGTCGCCGTAGCGCCACTCGGGCCACGCTTCGTTCCCCGGGACGCCCTGCTTCCCCGCGACGACGAGGTGGTGCATGCCTTCGGTGGTGTAGGGGAAGGGCGTGTAGATCTCGCGCTGCGAGTTGTGCAGCACCGAGCGGCGGTTGTAGATCACGGCCTCGTGCAGCCCGAGGGTGAAGCGCGTGTGCGGCTCGATGAGCTCGCGCAGGGCGTGTCCCGCGGGCACCACCGCGCGCGTCACCGCGTTGATCACGTCCGAGGGAAAGTGCAGCCGGGGATGGGCCGCGCACACGAGCCGCGTCTGCGCCGCCTGGAGGGCGTACCAGCGCGCGAGCTCCCACGCGTTGCGCTCGGTGGGTCGCACGACGCGTCGATCGACGCGGATCGCGAGGACCCTCCAGCGCGCGCCGTCGTGTCGCGCGAGCACCTCGACGGGCGCGACGTGCATCCCCGGGAGGCGCATCTCCGGCGGCGCGACGACGGTGAAATCCATCGTGCCGTGGGGCCCCGTCGAGCCCGCGACGATCTCCGCGAAGGCGCCCCCCGCGTCGCCGTCCGCGAGCGGAAGCAGGAACTGGCCGAGGCTCGTCTCC
The DNA here is from genome assembly GCA_052035985.1 of Myxococcota bacterium. Lineage (GTDB taxonomy): Bacteria > Myxococcota_A > Polyangia > Polyangiales > CAISKJ01. Next base: position 17,243 of record JBPOHC010000259.1, read on the forward strand.
GTGAGGATGCGCGAGAGCTCGTCGTCATCCACCGCAACGAGCCGCGGACCACCGAGCGCCTGCGCCGCCGCACCGGGAACCTCCGTCGCGAGCTGACGGAGGTAGCGCGACACGATGAAGCGCACGTGATCGAGCCGGTCACCGACGGGAACATCGAGCACGGGCGCATAGAACGCGGGGTCGAAGGGAGGCTCCTGGGGCCACGGTCCATCGACACCGGGGGGAGGCGAGGGCGGAGGCGCGGGGTAGTGGCCCGGACCGCGCGGCATCGGTTCGAGGCGAGGGGAGTCGTCCCAGAGGCGTGAACGGTGCGCGAGGGCGCCGGCCCAGGCGAGGGCTTCGACGAGCGACGGCGTGCTCGACGAACGAGCGGAAAGGCCTTCTGCAGAAGGGCGCAGCGAGAGGGGAAGCGTGGTGTTCATCGGGGTGCGTGGGCCTCGTCGAGGTCGACCGCGCGGCGAGAGGACCGCGGTGACGCTCTCGAAGACGGACCCTGCACCAGCGCGTGCGCAGGGCCGATATCAGGCGATATCTCGGCCTCCCCGCGACCGACGCGCCGCGTGTCGTTCTGCGGTGACGCCGCGGCGCGGGCTGGTACCGTCGCGCGCCTCGCCGCGCACCATGAACACGCCACGTCGTCCGCAGCCGATGCACGCTCACGAGCACCAGTCGCCGTACCGCGAGTTCACGCGAGAGGCGTGGGCCTCGCTGCGCGACGACGCGATCCTTGCCCTCAGCGGCGAGGAGGTGGCGCGGCTCCGCTCGCTCAACGACCCCATCTCGCTCGACGAGGTCGAGTCGATCTACCTCCCGCTCTCGCGGCTCCTGTCGCTTCACGTCGAGGCCACGCAGGCGCTCTTCGCGGCGGAGCAGCGCTTCACGGGTGCGTCTGACGCGATCACGACGCCCTTCATCCTCGGCGTGGCGGGCTCCGTCGCGGTGGGCAAATCAACCACCGCGCGCGTGCTCCAGGCGTTGCTCTCGCGGTGGCCCGGATCGCCCAACGTGGCGCTCGTCACGACCGACGGATTTCTGCTCCCCAACGCGGCGCTCGCGGAGCGCGGGCTCATGGCGCGCAAGGGCTTTCCCGAGAGCTACGACACGCGTCGGCTGCTGCGATTTCTGAGCGACATCAAGGCGGGGCGTCGCCACGTCGAGGCGCCGGTGTACTCGCACCTCACGTACGACATCGTGCCCGGCGCGACGGTGTCGATCGACGAGCCCGACATCGTGATCTTCGAGGGGCTCAACGTGCTCCAGCCCGCGCGCCTGCCGCCGGACGGAGAGCACATCCCCTTCGTGTCGGACTTCTTCGACTTCTCGGTGTACCTCGACGCCGACGAGTCGCTCCTGCGCGGGTGGTACATCGACCGCTTCATGCGCCTGCGAGACACGGCCTTCCGCGACCCCCGGTCGTACTTCGCGAAGTACGCCGCGCTCGCGGAGGACGCCGCCCTCGAGGTCGCGCGCCAGCTCTGGGACACGATCAACCTCGTGAACCTGCGAGAGAACATCCGGCCCACGCGGCAGCGCGCGAAGCTGATTCTCCGCAAGGGCGCGAGCCACCAGATCGATCACATCTCGCTGCGCCGCATCTGAGCGACGGGCGCGCGAGAGCGCGTCTCAGATGTTGGGGATCTGCCAGTCGATGGGGGCCTTGCCGAGGCCCGCGAGCGCGTCGTTGACCTTCGAGAACGGCTTGCTCCCGAGGAAGAGCTTCACCGAGAGCGGCGACGGGTGCGCGCCCTCGATCACGACGTGCTTCTTGGCGTCGATGAGCTTCTTCTTCTTCTGCGCGTACTTGCCCCAGAGCACGAACACCGCGGGGTCGGCGCGGTCGCTCACGGCGCGGATCACCGCGTCGGTGAAGGTCTCCCAGCCGCGGTCCTTGTGAGAGTTGGGGGTGTGGGCTTGCACGGTGAGCACGGCGTTGATCATCAGCACGCCCTGCTTGGCCCACGGCACGAGGTAGCCGTTGTTCGGGACCTTGCACCCGAGGTCGGCCTTGAGCTCCTTGTACATGTTGCCGAGCGACGGCGGGGCGGTGATGCCGGGCTTGACCGAGAAGCACAGCCCGTGGGCCTGACCGTCGTCGTGGTAGGGGTCCTGACCGAGGATCACCACGCGCACGTTCTCGTAGGGCGTGAGCTCGAAGGCCGAGAAGACCTCGTCCTCGGGGGGAAAGACCTGGTGCTTCTTGCGCTCGCCCGCGACGAAGGTCTGGAGCTCATCCCAGTAGGGCTTTTCGAACTCGGCGGAGAGCGCCTTGAGCCATCCGTCGGGGAGCTTCGGTGCGTTCGACATCAGTGACTTCCTCAGGTGGGTGATGCGGTCAGGTGAGCGCCTCGCGGAGCTTCGCCGCGAGGGCCGCGCCGGCGGCGTTGTCGAGCCGCGCGGAGGGCCAGTCGACGCCGAGCCCCTGGCGCTCGTCGGGCTTCGGGATGATGTGAAAGTGCACGTGGAACACGGCCTGATGCGCGCGCGCACCGTTGTTCTGGAGCACGTTGTAGTCGTCGCAGCCCGTCACGGATTTCACCGCGCGGCAGAGCCTCGGGAGCACGCGCCCGATGGCCGCCGAAGCCTCGTCGGAGAGCGCGTCGAGGGTGGCCGCGGGCTCCTTGGGGATCACCAGCGTGTGGCCGCGCGAGAGGGGCCCCACGTCGAGGAAGGCGAGCACGTGGTCGTCTTCGTAGACCTTGTGACAGGGGATCTCGCCGCGAAGGATCTTCGAGAAGATGGTCTCTCCCATAGGTGCGCGCGAGGGTACTACCCGTCGCCGCCGAGCGGGAGAGGGAGTTTTTCGCCCGTCATCGACGGCCGTTGACGCGGAGCGCGCGTCGCTCGCATCGTCGCCGCACCCGATGGAACCGCACTCCGACCGCGTCGTCACCGTGCTCACCCTCAACCTCTGGAACCGCGCGCCCCCGTGGGAGGAGCGCCTCGCCGTGATCCGCGCGGGCATCGAAGCGTTGCGCCCCGACGTGATCGCGCTTCAGGAGGTGATCGAGCTGCCGGAGCTCGACTTCGACCAGGCGAAGATCGTCGCCGAGGGCTTCGGCTACGAGTCCTTCGTGGGGCGCGGAGAGGGCGGATCGCTGCTGCTCTCGAACGGCGTGCTCTCGCGCTTTCCCATCGTGCAGCGCGAGGTGGTGACATTGCCTGACCTCGGCCACCCCGAGTCTCGCTGCGCGCTCATCACGCGGCTCGCGACGCCGTGGGGCGCGCTCCCCTTCGTCACCACGCACCTCAACTGGAAGCTCGATCAGGGGCACGTCCGCTGCGCGCAGGTGCGTCACCTCGTGGCCGCGCTCGATGCTTCACGCGCCTCGGGCGACCTCCCCGCGATCGTCGCGGGCGACTTCAACGCCGAGCCCGACAGCGACGAGATGCGCTACCTCCGCGGCGCCACGGGCCTGGGCGGCCCCTGCGTGTACTTCAACGACTGCTGGCAGGCCGCGGGCGACGGCTCCGCGGGCGCGACCTTCGCGCAGCGAAACCCCTACGCGGCGCTCTCGCGCGAGCCCGACCGGCGCATCGACTACGTGTTCGTGCGAGGCCCCGACGACCACGTGCGCGGCGTCCCGCTGGAGTGTCGCGTGTGCTTCGACGCGCCCGTGAATGGCGTGTGGGCGAGCGATCACTTCGGCCTCTTCGCGCGCATCGAGCTCTGAGGGCGCGAGACCTCCGTTGACGACGACGGCGCCCTCGTGGTGCCGTGCGTTCGCAATGAACATCCATCGGTATCGCCCGCACCCGTGGCACGGGCTCACGTCGGGTCCTGCGTTCCCCGAGCGGCTCTACGCGTACGTCGAGATCACGCCCTTCGACAGCGTGAAGTACGAGGTCGACAAGGAGTCGGGCTTCCTCATGGTCGACCGTCCGCAGCGGCTCTCGTCGCTGCCTCCGACGCTCTACGGCTTCGTGCCGCAGACCTGGTGCGGACCGCGCATCGCCGCGCTCGCGGGAGCCTCCAAGGGCGACGGCGACCCCCTCGACATCTGCGTGCTCAGCGAGCGGATGATCAACCGCGCGGACATTCTCTTGCGAGCGCGTCCCCTCGGCGGGCTGCTCATGATCGACAAGGGCGAGGCCGACGACAAGATCGTGGCCGTCATCGAAGACGACCCGATCTGGGGTGAGCTGCACGAGCTCGACGAGCTCCCCAAGGCCCTCATCGAGCGCCTGCGGCACTACTTCACCACGTACAAGATGACCCCCGGCGGAAACCCCGTGACCATCGACCTGACCTACGGCCGAGCGCGCGCGAGAGAGGTGCTCGTCGCCGCCGCCGAGGACTACGCCGAGCGCTACGGCTCGATGTCGAAGGGTTGAAAAGAGCTACTGCGACGAGATGCGGACGGGCCGCGTGGCGAGCTCGTGGGCGAGTGAGGCGCGCGCGGGATCGCTCACGGGGGTGACCCTCCACGCGGTCATTCGGTCGAGCGCGGCGCCCTCGATGGCGAGCTCGGTCTGCGTGCGAACATCACAGCCCGCGCCGTCGGCGAGGCCCTGAGGAACAGCCCCGCAGCGGTTGAGCGCGCCCGTCACGATGGCGCTCGCGGCGGAGACGTTGCCGAGGGCCTCCTCGGCGCGGGCGCAGAGCAAACACACGACGCCGTCGCGCTGCGTGCTCTCGGGCGAGCGGCGCACGGTGTCGCCCACGACGCGAGGCATCCCGTGATCGAGGTAGCGGCGCAGGAGCACGCGCGTCGCCACGGTGTCGTCGGGGTGCTGCGCGACGCGCTGTTCGAGGGCGCCGAGGCTCATGCGCTCGGCCTCCGTGGTGTGGTCGAGGACGGGGCGCACGCGCACCCACTGTCCGCCGATCCACGCGGTGGCGACGGCCCCTACGATCGCGAGCTGAGTCCTGATCTCCATGGAGCGCCTCGGGGCGAGTCAGTGGCGGGTGTAGCCTCACGCCGACAGTTGCCGGGCTTGTCGGGTTCCCGGTTACAATAACCCAAACGATGAGCCCCGAAGAGATCCGGTCGCTGCGCAAGGACCTCAGCCTCACGCAGCGGCAGCTCGCCGACGCCCTCAAGATCGACGCAGACACCGTGCGGGCCTGGGAGAAGGAAGAGTCGTTCCCCACGAAGGCGCACTGCGAGGCGATGGAGAAGCTCCGCGCGAACCCGCCGCCGAAGGCCGCGAAGTCGACGGCGACGCCGATGCAGGTGCTCGCCGATCCGAAGTTCTTCGCCCTCGTGCGCAAGCTCATCGCGCACCCCAAGCTCCGCGCCGAAGTCGACCGCATCTCCGCGGAATATCCCGATCCCGCGACCTCGGGCGACCCCTGACGGGCGTCACCGCGAAGCGCCGAAGACCGCCGCGTCGCCACGGAATTGCTTGACGTGAGCCCCTCGATTTCGTGGGATCGTGGCCCTGATGGCAGCGATCGCGGCCGATGAAATCCCACCGATCCTGAGCGCGCGGGGGTGGACCCCTCGCGGGATCGACAAGCGCACGTGGCGATGCACGGTGGGCACGAACGCCGGCAACGTGCGCGTCGTGGTGCGCCACGCGGGCTCGTGGCTCTACCTCGCGGTGATTCCGTTCCTGGAGCCCGAGTCGGTGAAGCCGTGGGGGGCGGGGCGGTATCCCGCGCGCTTCCTGGGGCGCATCCTCGCGGTGAACAGCAACCTCTCGATGGTGAAGTTCGCGCTCGACGACGACGGCGATCTCACGCTCCGCGTCGAGCTCCCCACGGAGTCGCTCCAGTCGCGCGAGGTCGACACGGCGCTCGCGCTCCTCGCGACGACCACCGAGCAGTACCGCGCGCCGATTCGTGACGCGCTCCTCGACGCAGGACGCGCAGCAGAGCGTGTCTCGATGATCCCCGAGGTCGCGCCGCCGATGCACTCGGAGCCGCCGCCGGACCCCGACGTCTCGCTCGGCGAGACCGCCGCGGCCGATGCCGTCATCGCCGTGAGCGACGCCTCGCTGGCCGAGCCCGAAGAGGGCCCTCCCGCGCTCGACGCGGCTGCGCGCGCGGCCCCGATCCGCTCCGATCCTCCGCCTCCGAAGGACTGAACCCACCGATGCGTCGCGCGGGCGTGCTCGCTGCCCTCGTCGCGTGCCTCGCGTGCCGCGGGAGAGCTCCCGCCGCCGACGCGGCGCCGTCTGTCACCGAAGCGCCTCCGCCGTCGCGTCCCGCAGACGCACTCGCCGTCGCGCACCTCGGCAGGCCGCGCGCGACCTTTGAAACGCTCGGTGAGGCCCTCGGCGCGAACCGCCCGCCAGACCTCGTGCTCGTGGCCGCGCTCGGGCTCGACGTGGCCGTGGTCGCGGCGGTCGACACGACGCGTCCCGTCGACGTCGTGGCGCTCGGCGGCGCGCACCCCGGATATGCGCTCGCGCTCACGCCCGCGGGCGCCGCGCACGCGCGCTCTCTGCTCGCGACGCGCTACCGATTCACGCACGTCGAAGGGCTCGGCGAGCGCGTCGCGCCGCGCGGAGACCCGGGGCTCTCCTCGCCCGAACACCGCGTCCCCTGCGCGCTGGTGAGGGTTCCTTCTACGATCTCGTCGCGGGTGGTGTGCGCCTCGGATGAAGCCGCGCTCCTCGCCGCGGGACGCTGGATCGCGTACGAGTCGGCGTCGCGCGCGGAGCTCCACACGGACTTCGAAGCGACGCTCGACGGAGGGGGCGCGCGTGGCGCGGGCGAGGCGCTGCGCGCGGTGATCGCTGCGGCGCAGCAGAGGCTTCTGGCAGAGGCGAGCGCCGCGCGACGCGAGCACGATCGTCCGCCCGACTACGGCGACCCCGAGGCCCTCGTCACCGAGCTCGGTGGCATCACCGAAGAGCTCTCGTCCGCGCTCTCTGCGGTGCGCCGCGCGACGCTGCGCGCGGATGTCTCTCGCGAGCGCGTGGAGCTCTCAGTCGACCTCGCGCTCCCCGCCGATGGCGCGACGCTGCTCTCGGCCGACGCGCGTGATCGAAGCGCCGTTCCGTTGGAGCACCCGATGGCCGCGCTGCTCCCTGCGGACGCGGTGTTCATGCTCGGCGACCGCGCGCCCGCGGCGTCGAGGGCAGAGACCCTGCGTCGCATCACCGCGTCGGCGATCCGTGTGCTCGGTGATCGCGTGACGCTCGCATCGGCCGCGCGCACGGACCTCGACGCGCTCGTGTCTCACACGGGCGACGACCTCGCGCTCGCCGTCGCCCGTGATGCGCCCGAGGGCCTCGAGGTCTCGCTCGCGCTCTCTCAAACTGACCGCGGAGCAGGCGCGCGCGCGGCGCTCTCACGCATCGCCGCAGCCCCGTGGCTCCGTGGGCTTCGAGTGGGCGCTGCGCCGTCGGTGACCGCGATCCGCGACGGCGTCGTCATCACCCGCGCCGCCACGGGAACACCCGGAGCTCTCAGCTCACCATCGCTCGCGATGGGCGTTCGCGCGGGCGCACTCGTGATGGTGCTCGGTCGTCACGCGCAGGCGTCGCTCGACGCGTCGTCGCTGCGCGCGTCGGGGCCCGCGCCCGCGCTCCTCGGATCGCTGCACGCGAGCGTGGCGGGCGCCCTCGACCTCGCGTCGCTGGGGCTGCGGGTCTCGTCGCCCGTGAGCTTCACCTGGGGGGCGCAGCCTGCGGAGGGCGGTCTCTCTGCGACGCTCCGCGTGACGGCGCCGACGGCCGCGCTCGCGCTCGCCCTTCGCGGTGCGATGCAACCACGCTAGGGTAGGCGTCATGCGGAATCGCTTTCTCTGCTTGATGCTCCTCCTCGCGGCGGGCTGCGGACCCTTGAAGACGCACCCGCCCATCGTCACGAGCGACGTCATCGTCGACACGCCCGCGATCGACGTCACGCCCTCCGATGTCACCGACGTCACGGCGACCGACACCCCCGACGCAGCGCCCTCCGATGTCACCGACGTCACGGCGAGCGACGTCACCGACGTCACGGTGAGCGACGCGAGCGATGTGACCGCGACCGACGCCAGCGACGTCGCCTCGATCGACGTCGCGCTCGATGCGGCGGTCGACGCGGCGATCCTCGACGCGCCCATGCACGACCGCCCGGTGCTCGACGCGGTGCCCACCGACACCTTCTCCGATGGGCCTTCGGGCGAGTGGGTCCCCATCGCGGGAGGCGCCTGCAACGCGCGCGAGCGCAACGTCGCCACGCAGGAGAGCCCCCACGTCGACCCCGACGCGGGCGCCATCGTGTACCTCACCAATCCGCCCGCATCGGGGCCGCACTACCCCATCTGGGCGCGCTGGGGCGCGTGGCCGAACCTGCCCCGCGGATACTGGGTGCACAACCTCGAGCACGGCGGCGTCGCGCTGCTCTACAACTGCCCCGCGGGGGCGTGCGAGGCCACGCGCGACGCCCTCATCGCGGCCTCGCGCACGATCCCCATGGACCCCGCGTGCGTGCCCACCGACGCCGAGCCCGCCACCGTGCGCGTGGTCATCACCAACGACAGCGCGATCACCACGCCCATCGCGGGCGCCGCGTGGGGATGGCTCTACGCGGCCGACTGCGTCGACGCCGCGTCGATCCGGTCGTTCTATGCGCGCCACGCGGGCATGGCGACGGAGAACTTCTGCTCCGACGGCTTCTACCCCTGAGGGAGCCGCGCGCGCACCGCGTCGATGAGCGGCCTCGCGTCGGCCTCGTCGGGCAGCGTGAGCCGCGCGTCGCCGCCGAAGCGAAACACCCAGCGCGGGTGCGGATCGTTCACCAGAAAGCCCTCTGTGAGCGCGTCGAACGCGAGGCGCTCGATGTGTCCGCTGCGGTAGCGGACGATCACGTGCGCGCGCGTCGCGATGACCTCGGCGCGGGCCTCGGTGCCGACGCGCGTGAGCACGAGCAGCGCGAAGGCCACGGTCACCAGCGCGACCCACACCGCGCGCCACGCGAGCGGCATCGGCAGCGCCGCGAGGGCCGACGCGCTCGCCCAGAGGAAGAACATCAAGGGCTTGTGGTGAACGGCGACGGCGGTCCAGCGGGCGACCGGCGCGTCGTCACCGGGAGACGAAGCGGTCAGGCCTTCGGGGTCCATCCGTCGTCGTCGAAGGAGGGCGGCATCGGGTAGCCGCCGGTCTGCGGGTCGACCACGGAGCCCGGGGTCTCACCCTGGCGGTAGGGACCGCGGGCCGAGAGGTTCGGCGCGGCCTCCCTGCGCTTGCGGCGGGCGAGGGCGTACTGCCACGCGCCGACGGAGCCTCCGACGAGGAGCGCGGCGCCTGCGGCGACGAGTTCGGCGAGCATGGGAGGGGAGTATGCGCGCCCGGGGAGCGAGCGCGCCAGACGCTTGTGATCAGGTCCCGAGGATGGGGCGGCGCTGCTTCTCGGAGACGAGCTTCACGAGCATGGGGTGGAGCTCGCCGGCCTTCACGCGCGACTTCGAGAGCGCGAGGTGCGCGCCGTTGCGTCGGGCGAGGGGGAGCTCGTCGTCGTGCGCGCCCATCGCGACGAGGAGCATGTCGCCGAGCTCGTCCTGCGCCTGGTGGAACGCGTCGAGGAGCTGGTGGCCGTCGAGGCCCGGCATGCGCAGGTCGAAGACGATCACGTCGGGCTTGTACTCACCCGTGGCGAGAAGCACCTCGGTGCCCGGCGCGAAGGTCTCGACGTCGAAGTCTCCGTCGGTCTGGAGGGCCTCCTCGATCCACGCGCGCCACATCGACTCGTCGTCGATCACGAACACCAGCGGCTTCTCGCGCCCCACGTCGAGCGGCACCCGGTACCCCTGCGTACGGAGGAACTCCGCCAGCACCGCCCGCGCGATGCGTCGGTGACCACCGTCGGTCAGCCGCGCCTGCAACGTCCCTCGCGTGATCCAATCGACCACGGCAGGGCGTGACACCCCGCAGAACTGCGCGATCTCTTCGGTGGTGAACTCACGATCTCCGAGCATGACGACTCCCTACGGGGTGCCTCCACCGTCGTGGCGACAACAGTCAAGATCACCCTAACAGGGGCTCCCTGCGGCCGTAAACAATCTCGTATCCGCTGCGCCAGATGGCGTAGTGTCGCCGCGATGACCCGAAGTTTCGATCCCGACGCCGCGGCGCTCGAAGGTACCGGTATCTATGGTCTGCCCCACACGCCCGACGAGGCCCGGGTGGTGGTTCTGCCGGTCCCCTTCGCGGCGACGACCTCGTACGGGGGAGGGGCGCAGGGCGGTCCCGACGCGATCCTCTCGGCCTCGCGCCAGGTCGACCTCTTCGACCTCGAGACGGGAAGGCCCTACGAGCGCGGCATCGCGATGGTCGACGCCTCGCCCGAGGTGAGCGCCTGGGATCGCGAAGCCCGCGCCCTCGCCGAGCGCGTGATCGCCGTGGGCGGAGACATCGGCGACGATGCGGAGCTCGGAGCGTGCCTCGCTCGCGTGAACGCGCTCTGCGAGAAGCTCGATGAGCGCGTGTACGAAGACACCCGCGCGTGGCTCGACCGGGGCAAGCTCGTGGCGCTCGTGGGCGGCGATCACGCCGTGCCGCTCGGGTGCATCCGCGCTCACGCCGAGCGGTACCCGGGGATGGGCGTGCTGCACCTCGACGCGCACGCAGACCTCCGCGTGGCCTACGAGGGCTTCACCCGTTCGCACGCGTCGATCATGTACAACGTGCTCGAACACGCGCCCGGCGTCGCGAAGCTCGTTCAGGTCGGGGTGAGGGATTTCTCGAACGACGAGCACGACCGCATCCGGGGGTCGAAGGGGCGCGTCGAGACCTTCTTCGACGCCGACCTCCACGCGCGGCGCTTCGAGGGCGAGACCTGGGCGAAGATCGTCGGCGGGATCGTCGCGGCCCTGCCGATGGACGTGTACCTCTCGTTCGACATCGACGGCCTCGACCCCACGCTCTGTCCGCGCACGGGCACGCCCGTCCCCGGCGGGCTGTCGTTTCAAGAGGCCGCGTACATGGTGAGGGCCGTCGCGCGCTCGGGGCGGCGCATCGTCGGGATGGACCTCGTCGAGGTCGTCCCCGGACCCGACGGAGACGAGTGGGACGGCAACGTCGCCGCGCGCCTGCTCTACAAGATGATCGGCAACGCGCTCAGCACCGCGCGTTGATTTTTGAAGATCCTGGTTGACGCTCCGCGAGCGCGGAGATACAAGACGTTCCCGCTCGACGTTGGGGCTGTAGCTCAGTTGGGAGAGCGCTTGAATGGCATTCAGGAGGCCACCGGTTCGATCCCGGTCAGCTCCACCAACGTTGTTCTCTTTCTGATTCGATGAAGACGCAGTGACGGCGAGGCCAACAACCTCGCCGTTCGCGTTTCGAAGGCGCCGCGGGACATTGACGCCGCAGCGTCGATCCGGTCTTCTCATCATCAATGGCTGGCTCGGAACCGCGACGTTGCGTGCTTCCGCTGTTCCGACCGGGGGTCGGAGCCGACGCTCGCACGCCTGACGAGCGCGCATCGCTCGACGCGTGGGACGCGCTCGACGTGCCCGTGGCCGTCTTCGACCTCGACGACACGGGCTCGCTCGTGTGGGCCGCCGCGAACCCCGCGCAGCGCCCGATGCTCGGTGAAGACTTCGAAGCGCTGAGGGGCCGTCGCGTCGAGGCGTCGACGTCAGGGCCCTTCGCCCGCTGGGTCTGGGAGCGCCGCGAGGAGCTCGCTCGCCTCGAAGCGCGCGCGGTCTTCGAACCCGAGCACCCCGACCCCGACTCGGGCCGGTGGACCTCGCACACCGTCACCCCCTCGCGAGACAGCTTCACGGGCGGGCGCAGGCTCGTCGTGAGCAGCGCCGACGTGACCGAGCGCAACCGCCTCGCGGCGCTCCTCGCGAGCGCCTCGCGCACCGACGCGCTGGGTCGCATCGCGGGCGACGCGGCGCACGAGTTCAACAACCTCATGGTCGCGATCAGCGGCTACGCGGGCCTCGCGCTCCGAGGCTTCTCCGCCGAAGAGCGCGCGCACGGGCAGATCACCGAGGTGCTGCGGCTCTCGGATGAGGCCTCGTCGCGCTCGCGTCAGCTCCTCGCGCTCGCGCGCCGCCACGAGGGAGCCCGCACGCCGCTGCGCCTCGACGCGCTCGTCGCGCCGCTCGCGCTCCCGCTCCAGCGCGTGCTCCGCGACGACGTGACGGTGCGCGCGCTCCCCTCGTCGCCCGACCTCTGGACCGTGAAGGCCGACGCGCACCAGATCGAGCAGGCGCTCCTTCACCTCGCGATGTTCGGCCGCGCGCAGGTCTCCCGCGGCGCCGCGATGACCTTCGAAGCCGTCAACGCGGCGCTCCCTCGCGACGAGGCGAAGGCGCTCGGGCTCGCGGCGGGCGAGTACGTCTCGCTCGTGATGCGCGCGGGCGTGGCCGTGACGGCGCCGACGCACGCGTTCGAACCGCAGGCGTCGGTGATGCGCGTCGACGCCGAGGCCGACCTCGCGTCGTGCTGCGGCGTGGCCGTGCGGCACAACGGGGCGCTCTCGGTCACATCGGTGCCCGGACGCGGCGTCGAGGCGAGGGTCTACCTCCCCCGCGCGATCGAGAAGTCCGCGATCTCGGGCGTCTCGATGGCGACGGCGCGGCTCCACGGCACCGAGGCGCTGCTCATCGTCGACCCGAGCCCCTCGCGCGAGCCCGCCGCGAGGGCCCTTCGAATGCTCGGCTACGAGGTGCTCGAGGCCGAGAGCGCCGACGAGGCGCTGCGCCTCGTGAGCGCGCGCGAGGCTGCGCCCATCAACCTCGTGGTGCTCGGCGTGGGGCCCGCGGCGGCGTCCTCCGTGGCCCTGCTCCGCGCGGTGCGCGCGAAGGACGGAGACGTCCCCGTGCTGGTCACGGCGCCCGACGAGACCTCGATCATGCCCATCGCGCTCGTGAGCGCGCGGGTGCTCAAGCTCCCCGCGTCGATGCCGCCGACGATGCTCGCGCGGCGCGTGCGGCAGTGCCTCGACGAGCGCGCGCGCGGCGCTTGAAACGGTCGCGAGACCCTGCGCATCCTCCGCGCCCATGTCGAACCGAAAGCCCCTCGCGGCGCCGTGGATCATCACGGCCCTTTGCCTCTCGTGCAGCAGCGCGCACCCCATTCCCATCGAGGCGCTGCGCAACCCGCCGATGACCCCGCTCGACGCGTCGGAGGCCGACGCGAGCGCGACCGCGACCGAGGCCGCCGCGCCGACGACGTGGGAGGGCGCCACGCGCGACGGCCTGTGCCGCGTGGTGACCGACAGCGCCCGCGCGCGCATCCGTGAGACGCAGCCCGACTTCGACGTCGCTCACCTCGCGCAGTACATCGCTGATCCGTCGGGCGCGCCCGAGATCGCGGGGCGCACGGCCGATCAGCTCTATGACCTCGCGGTGGTCGCCGCGGCGCAGGGACGCAACGACGAGGCCCGCGGGATCGTGCGGCTCATCCGTGCGAAGGCGCGCAATCGCAACCTCGCGTTCATGGGCACGACGATGCTCTCGGAGCTCGCGCGCAGGGGCGCCGGAGACGACGCAGCCGCACAGGGGACGGCCATCGAGGCCGTGATGGGCGAGCTCCCGAGGGCGCGCTTCGGCGCGGCGACGGTGGTGTTCCAGATGTTCCAGACGCAGGAGCAGCTCACGGCGAGGGTGACGCAGCTCCACGGTCAGCTCCTCTCGCAAGACACCGCGCGCGCGGCGCTCTGGTACGGCGAGGTGATGCCGGGCATCGTGCGCGCGAGGGAGCGCTTTCTCACGGCCATCGAGCACGTGCGCGCGGCCAACGAGGCGCGTCCCGCGGACGCCGCGTACGCGTTCGGCACGGTGAACCTCACGGGCGCGCGCGACGCCCACCCCGTCGCCATCGGCGTGTGGGACCTCGGCACCAACCCCGCCCTCTTCGCCCGGCAGATGTACCGCAACGCGAGGGAGCTCCCCAACGGCCGCGACGACGACAACGACGGGCTCGTCGATGACATCTCGGGCGTGGTCTCCGACGGCGACGCGCCCAACACCGCGCTGCTCTTCGATCCGGGCGCAGACACCATCCGTCAGTACGCGCCCTTTCTCCGCGGCGTGATGGACCTCCGCGCGGGCATCGCCTCTTCACCCGCCGCGCAGCGCGTGTTGGAACTCCAGCGCTCGGTGACCGACGCGGCGCAGCTCGACGCGCTCGACCAGAGCCTCGACAAGATCGGCGAGTGGTCGCACGGCACGCACGTCGCCGGGATCATGACCTCGGGCAACCCCTTCGCGCGCCTCGCGGTGTTCCGCAGCGCCTGGGCGGGCGAGTCGCGCGTGTATCACCACCGCGGCCCCACCGACGCCGAGCTCGACGCCGAGCGCGCCAACATGGAGGCCATCGCGGGCTTCATCAACCGCAACCATGTGCGGGTGGTGAATGCGAGCCTGGGCTTCTCGATCGAGTACCTCGAAGACGAGCTCCGCCACGAGCGCGACCGCTACCACAACGACGACGAGGTGCGCGCCCGCGCCCGCGCCGTGCAGGCCCGCCGCAAGGAGGCCTGGCGTCACGTCTTCGAACTCTGCCCCAACACACTCTTCGTCGTCGCCGCGGGCAACTCCAACCAGGACATCCTCGAGTACGACGAGATCCCCGCGTCGATCGACGTGCCCAACGTGCTCGCCATCGGCGCCGTCGACCGCTTCGGCAACTGGGCGCCGTTCACCAACAGCAACCCCGAGCGCGTACGCGTGTTCGATCACGGCGTCGAGGTCGACAGCGTGATCCCGTCGGGCGAGCGCGTCCCGCTCTCGGGCACCTCGATGGCGTCGCCGGGCGTGGCCTGCCTCGCGGGCAAGCTCTTCGCGCTCGACGCGAGCCTCACGCCGCAGCGCGCAGCCGCGATCATCGCCGAGACGGGCGACGCCCTCGCCGCGCCCTTCACCGGGCGCATCGCCAACGAGACCCGTGCCATCGAGCGCGTGCGCCGCGAGCGAGGCGCCAACGCGCGTCCCGCCGCTGCGACGGCTGCGCGTCCGACCGCCACGCCCGCCGCGCATCCGTAGCCTCGGGGCCGCGGTCCGTCGCGGTCGTTCGCGCCGCTCACTCCCCGAGCGGCGCGCATTACGGTTCAGGTTCGAGCCCGTTCCACCGTTGATCCTGTTGCACGAGGCGATGCTCCGCGCGCCTCGCACCTCCTCTCGGAAGGAAACAGGTCCAATGGGTCTGCCAGACAACAAGATGGGCTGGATCGGCTACGGGTGGGGGGTCGTCAACGTCGGGGTCGACGACATCCCGATGGACCGCGCCGAGGTCGCCCGTCGAATGATCAACGTGCTCGACGACCCAGAGTGGCGTCCGCCGGTGCTTCCCGCGGTCGCGACGAAGCTCATCGAGATGACCCGACGCTCCAGCACCAGCGTGGCCGATGTCACCCAGGTCCTCTCGGGTGACCCGACGCTCGCCGCGCAGCTCATGCGACGCGCCAACTCCGCCGCGTACGCCACCATGATCAAGGCGCAGACCGTCCGCGACGCCGCCGTGCGGGTGGGCCTCCAGGGCGTGTGCAACCTCGCCCTCGAGATCGCGCTCTCGATGCGGATCTTCAGGGCCGAGGGCTATCAGGCCACGGCCGACGCCCTGCGGCGTCACTCCGTCGCCACGGCCACCCTCGCGGGGCTCGTGTGCCGCTACACGACGATGCCCGCGGCGGAGGCGTTCCTCTGCGGGCTCCTCTCCGACGTGGGGCTCGCCGTGGGGCTCATGGTGCTCGGCGAGCGCGCCAAGGGCCCCAACCGCCTCGACCTCTCGCTCGTGTGGCCCTCGCTGATGGAAATCCACGAGCAGCTCTCGGCCCGCATGGCCACGCGCTGGAACCTCGCGCCCGAGACCGCCCTCGTGCTCGCGAACCACCACAAGCTCCGCATCGGAGGACACGCCCACCCGATGATCGCCGTGGTGATGGTCTCCGAGGCCCTCACCGAGCGCCTCGGGATTCCCTTTCCGAGCCCGCCCGACGCGACGACGGTGCCCATGGTGAGCCTTGAAAAACAGGCTCGCGAGGCCATCGGGCTCAGCGACCGTCACATGGAGATCCTCGCGCGCGAGGGCCAGAAGCTCCTCGCCGACCTCTCGATCTGAACCGCGCCGCGAAACAACATCCCCGCCCCAGACCCGACGACCCGACACCGATGCGGTGACCCGACCGTCGCGTTGCGCCGAAGCGCGTGCGCGATGACGTGATTCCTGCGCGGGGGCGGTGATACCGTGGGCACAGAAAACAACAGCTTCCGCGCCCTCGAAGCGCGGTGATGACCACCACATCGCGCGACGCCGCACACGCCCGCGCGGGGAAGACCCATACGATGCAAAGATCGAAGGAGCGGCCGTACGCCGCGTGGCTGTGGACCGCGCTCGCCGTGGTCGCCGGATGCACCGGCGAACCCGTGGTCGGAGGCCGCGACGCGACCACCTCGGACATCGGCGACGCGAGCGACGCAACGGTACAGTGTTCCACCGGGCAGACCGCTTGCGCGGGGCGCTGCGCCGACCTCAGCGCTGACCCCGCGAACTGCGGCATGTGCGGGAGCGCGTGCGCCTCGGGCCTCGTCTGCGTCGCCGGGAGCTGTCAGCCCCGCTGCCTCGAAGGCCAGTCGCTCTGCGCGGGCCGCTGCGTGAACCCCCAGACCGACAACGCCAACTGCGGCGCCTGCGGAGCCACGTGCCCCGCCGGGCAGGTCTGCGCGATGGGCCGCTGCGACGTCTCGTGCGGCGCGATGCTCGCGACCTGCGGCGGCGCGGGCGACGCGGGCTCCGACGCGGGCGCGCCGAGGTACTGCGCCGACACGCGCACCGACCTCCGCAACTGCGGCGCGTGCGGCAACGCGTGCCCCATCGGAAACGCCTGCGTGGGCGGCGCGTGCGTCGTCGCGTGCGTGATGAGCCAGACGCTCTGCGACGGGACCTGTCGCGACCTCCAGACCGACGCGCTCCACTGCGGCGCGTGTGGAAACGCCTGCGCCGCGGGCCAGGTCTGCGCAGCCGGGAGCTGCCAGGCGTCGTGCGGCGCAGAGCAGATCACCTGCGGCCGCAGCTGCGTCTCGCCGATGACCGACCCCGCCAACTGCGGCGCCTGCGGGACCGCCTGCGCCCTCGCGAACGCGGCCGTCAACGCGTGCGTCGGCGGCCGGTGCGTCGTGGGCTCGTGCAGCGCAGGCTTCGGCGACTGCAACGGCACCGCGGCCGACGGCTGCGAGCTCAACGTTCGCGGCGCCGACGCTTCGAACTGCGGCGGCTGCGGCGTGGTGTGTCGCTTCGCCAACGCGGCGGCGACGTGCGCGTCGGGCACCTGCGCGATGGGCGCATGCAACGCGGGCTTCGCGGACTGCGACGGCAACCCCGCCAACGGCTGCGAGACCAACACGGGCACCGACAACGCCAACTGCGGACGCTGCGGTGGCGCGTGCGCGTCGGGGCAGGTGTGCTCCCGCGGCGCGTGCTCGGCCACGTGCGGCGCGGGCGCCACCAACTGCGCGGGCGACTGCGTGAGCACCAGCGCCGACCCCATGAACTGCGGCGCCTGCGGGACCGCGTGCGCCCTCGCCAACACCAGCGTCAACGCCTGCGCGGCCGGTCGATGCGTCGTCGGCGGATGCGCCGCGGGCTTCGGTGACTGCAACGGCACCGCGAGCGACGGCTGCGAGGTCAACGTTCGCGGCACCGACGCTTCGAACTGCGGCGGCTGCGGCGTGGTGTGTCGCTTTCCCAACGCGGCGGCGACGTGCGCGACGGGCGCCTGCGCGATGGGCGCCTGCAACGCGGGCTTCGCGGATTGCGACGGCAACCCCACCAACGGCTGCGAGGTGAACACCGGCACCGACAACGCCAACTGCGGACGCTGCGGCGGCGCGTGCTCGGCCGGGCAGGTCTGCGCGAGCGGAACCTGCGCGACGACGTGCGGCGCGGGCGCGACGGCGTGCTCGGGCGACTGCGTGAACACCGCCACCGATCCGCGGAACTGCGGCGGCTGCGGGACCGTGTGCGCCCTCGCCAACGCGAGCGTGAGCGCGTGCGCCAGCGGACGCTGCGCCATCGGCGGCTGCAACGCGGGCTTCGCCGACTGCAACGGCACGGCGAGCGACGGCTGCGAGGTCAACGTGCGCGCCGCCGACGCTTCGAACTGCGGCGGCTGCGGCGTGGTGTGCCGCTTTCCCAACGCGGCGGCGACGTGCGCGGCGGGGAGCTGCGCGCTCGGCGCGTGCGCGGCGGGCTTCGCCGACTGCGACGGCGTCGCGGCCAACGGCTGCGAGACCAACCTCAACACCGACAACGCCAACTGCGGACGGTGCAGCGTGACGGGCTCCTCCGCGGCCTGCGCGTCGGGGCAGGTCTGCACCGCGGGGACCTGCGCCGTGAGCTGCGGCGCAGGGCTCACCGTGTGCTCCGGGAGCTGCACGCTCACGAGCTTCGACCCCAACAACTGCGGCGCCTGCGGCACCCGCTGCGCCCTCGCCAACGTCTCGACGCAAGCCTGCGCGAGCGGGAGCTGCGTCGTCGGCGCCTGCGCGAGCGGCTTCGAAGACTGCAACCGCACGGTCGCCGACGGCTGCGAGGTGAACACCAACACCAGCGCCACCAACTGCGGCGCCTGCGGCCGCGCGTGCACCTCGACGCAGCTCTGCACGAGCGGGAGCTGCGTGAGCTGCCCCGTGGGACAGACCGTCTGCGGAGCGGCCTGCGTCTCGCTCACCACCGACGCTTCGAACTGCGGCGCGTGCGGGCGCGCCTGCGCCTCGGGCCTCGTCTGCGTGAGCGGGACCTGCGCGCCGCCCTGCGCCACGGGCCTCACGTCGTGCTCGGGCACCTGCGTCGACACGCAGACGAGCGCCACCAACTGCGGCACCTGCGGGACGGTCTGCGCCGCCGTCACCAACGGCGCCCCCGCGTGCGTCGCCGGGACCTGCGGCGCCGCCTGCGCGTCGGGCTTCGGCAACTGCGACCGCATGCTCGGCAACGGCTGCGAGGCGTCGCTCAACACCACCTCGAACTGCGGCTCCTGCGGCACCTCCTGCGGCTCGGGCTTCGTCTGCACGATGGGGCGCTGCGAGAGCGTCGCGTGCCCGCCCGCGCCGACGTGCACGGGATCGTCGTGCCCCACGGCGTGCTCGCGCGTGCTCTTCACCGAGAACTGGGAGTCGGGCTCCGCGGGCTGGTACCTCGGCCGCGGCGGCTCCGCGCCCATCACCCTCGTCACCGAGACCGCGCCCTGCGGCGGGCGCTTTCTCCGCGAGACCGAGCTCTACTCCGCGGGGCGCGTCTTCACGCGCTCGAGCATCCCCGTGGTCGCGGGGCGGACGTACTGCGCCTCGGGCTGGATCCGCGGCAGCGCGGGCACCTGGCCCTTCATCGGGATGCGCTCGTCGGACGCGGCCGCGACGCTCGGCGGCGAGGCGTGGCTCATCGGTCAGCCGTGCTTCGGCTCCGTGGCGGGTCAGCCCGTCGCGCCCGTCGTCTCCGACGGCACGTGGCGCTGGTACGGCCGTCAGTTCGTGATGCCCGCGGGCATCACGCACATCGTCCTCGAGATCGAGATCTGGGACGGCGGCGCCGCGGGCACCGCGGACTTCGACAACGTCCAGGTGATCGATGGGCCCTGCCAGCAGAGCCCCGCCGCGGTGTGCACCTCCGTCTCGTGCCCGTGACCTGACCGCGCGACGTTCGCGCGCCTACGTCCTCACGTGCGCATGCCCTTGTCTCCGTCGGGCTTCTCGACGCGCGGCGCGCCGCTCTCCCCGTGGGGGCGGTGCTCCTCGCTGGTGCGCCATCGGCCGCTGCGGCGGTCGAAGTCGGCGATCACCTGCGCGCCGAGCAGCACGATGATCGCGCCGATCTCGAGCGTCACGAGCACCACGATCGACGTCGCGAGCGAGCCGTAGATGAGGTTCACCGACGAGAGCGTCGAGAAGTACCAGACCAGCACGTGGCGCACGATCTCCCAGAGCACCGTCGCCGTCGCGCCGCCCACGAGCGCGCGTCGGAACGCGATGCGACCCACGGGCATCACCATGTAGAGCGCGGTCAGGAGCAGCGCGAGGCCCGCCACGCCGAGCACGTACATCCCCGCCGCCGCCGCGCCCGCGAGGGCGTACGCGTGGCCGAAGAGGCGCAGCGAGTTGCGGCCCGCGAGCTCGAGCGCGCCGCTGATGAGCGACGTGAGCAGCAGCCCCAGGCCGAGCGCCATGATGAACACGTAGGGGATCAGCGCCGAGACGATGAAGGGCCGCTTCCGCTCGCGGACGCGGTGATAGAAGATCACCGACATCGCGTTCTCGAGCACCGTGAAGGCCACGGAGCTGAAGAAGAGCAGCGCCACGATGCTCACGCCGCCAACGACGCGGCGGTGCTCCACGAACGACGCCACCTGATCGACGATCGCCGCGGCCGAGTCGTGAGGGAGCACCAGCTCGAGGTTCTCGCGCACCGTCGCGATGAGCTTCGCTTCATCGACGACCTGAGAGAGCCCCACGAGCAGCACCGCGAAGAGCGGCACGATCGAGAGCAGGGTGTTGTACGCCACCGCGCCGGCGAGCAAAAAGCCCTGATTCCTACGGAAATCGCGCAGGACCTGCCCCACGATCGAGAGGGCCTCGCGGGCCATTCCACGGGCGCTTCGCTCGGGCGTCTTGTGTTCGTTCACGGTGCGCGCGCTCCCTCCTCGGGTCGGTCGAAGCGCGGCGCAACGTAACACCGCGGCGGCGAAGCGACGGGCGTGATTGCCATTCGCGCACCAGTTGCCTTAGGTTCCGGCCCCAACCATGAATACCGCCAGCTTCGACGCGGGAATCCCGGCCTTCGGTACGGGCGTGCTCTACGCGTTCCTGGTCACCGCCGCGTGCGCCTTCGCGCTCGCGGTGCTCGCAGGCGTCTCACCGCAGGGCAACGGCCCGCGGCTCCTCCGCGCCGCGCGTCTCACGGCCCTCGGCACCTGCGCGCTCATCGGCCTCGACGTGATGACGCTGCTCTACGGGTTCCTCTCGCACGACTTCAGGATCCGCTACATCGCCCACTACAGCGACCGCTCGATGCCCCTCGAGTACCTCATCGCGGCGCTCTGGGGAGGGCAAGACGGCTCGCTCCTCTGGTGGGCCTTTCTCCTCTCGCTCTACACCTCCGCGTGCCTCCTCTGGCTCAAGGGCAGATACAAAGAGCTCGCCCCGTGGATCATCGCGACGCTCATGGCGATCGTGATGTTCTTCGGCGTGCTCATGGCCTACGCGGCCAACCCCTTCGCGGCCACCTTCGGGGGAGCTCCGGCCGACGGTGAGGGGCTCAACCCCTCGCTGCAGAACTTCTACATGGCGATCCATCCGCCGAGCCTCTACGTGGGCTTCGTCGGGTGCGCCGTGCCCTTCGCCTTCGGCGTCGCGGCCCTCATCACCGGCAGGCTCGGCGAGGAGTGGGTGCTCGCCATCCGACGCTGGGTGCTCTTCGCCTGGATGTTCCTCTCGATCGGCAACGTGCTCGGGATGCTCTGGGCCTACGAGGAGCTCGGCTGGGGCGGCTTCTGGGCCTGGGACCCCGTCGAGAACGCGGCGTGCCTCCCGTGGTGGACGCTCACCGCGTACCTCCACTCCGTGATGATCCAGGAGCGCCGCGGCTTCCTCAAGGTGTGGAACGTCTCGCTCATCCTCGGGAGCTTCTTCCTCACGATCTTCGGCACCTTCCTCACGCGCTCGGGGCTCATCTCGAGCGTGCACGCCTTCGCGCAGAGCGACATCGGGATCTACTTCGTCTACTTCATGGTCTTCCTCGTGATCTTCTGCGTGGGGCTCGTGGTGTGGCGCCTCCCGCGCCTGCGCTCCGAGTCGCAGATCGACAGCGTGTGGAGCCGCGAGGCCATGTTCGTCGCGAACAACTGGATGCTCCTCGGCATCTGCGTGTTCATCCTCCTCGCCACCACCTGGCCCAAGGTCAGCGAGTGGCTCTGGAACGAGCGCCTCACCGTCGGCGCGAGCTTCTACAACGCGTGGCTCTCTCCCATCGGCCTCGCGCTCTTCACCATCGTCGCCATCGGCACGCTCACCCCGTGGCGCAAGGCGTCGCCGAAGCTGCTCCTCGAAGCCTTCCGCGGCCCCCTCGCGGCGGGCCTCGCCGTGGGCCTCGCGCACACCTTCTTCGGCGCGCGCGTGGGCTTCAACCCCGTCGTCGTCTGCGACCCGATCTACGACGTCGTCTCGCACGTCAACATCGCCGGCATTCACCTCTTCGACGTCAACGTGGGCCGCTCGCTCGCGTGGTTCGACGGGCACCTCCCGCCCTTCGCGACGGGCCTCTTCGCGATGAACGTCACCGCGCTCGCGCAGGAGTTCTACCGCGGCGTCAGCGCCCGCATGCGCACCAAGCAGGAGAACCCCGCCGTCGCCCTCACGCGCCTCGTGAACAAGAACCGCCGACGCTACGGCGGGTACATCGTCCACCTCGGCTTCGCCCTGATGATGATGGGCTGGATGGGCGCCGCCTACCGCATCGAAGCCGAAGCCTCGCTGCGCCCCGGCGAGTCGCTCACGGTGGGTCACTACTCGCTCCGCTACGACGGCCCCGAGTCGCGCCGCACCACCGACAAGCGCGAGATCTACGCGCGAATCACGGCCTTTCGTGACGGACGCGAGTTCGCGCACGTGAAGCCCGCGCGCTTCATCTACACGGCGCGCCCCGAGATGCCCACCACCGAGGTGAGCATCACGTCGCGGCCCACCGAAGACCTCTACGTGGTGATGGCCACGCTCGACAACGAGACCCGCGTCGCCCACATCAAGGGCTTCGTCAACCCGCTCACGCTGTGGATCTGGCTCGGCGGCCTCGTGATCGTGTTCGGCGTGATGACGGCCATGTGGCCCGACGCTTCGAAGGTCGCCGCGCGCGCCGTCGCGCCTCGCCGCGCTGGCCTCGCAGGCAACGCCGCGGGCGTCACCCTCGCGGCCCTCGGCGTGGGCGCACTCGCGCTGCTCGCGCCCTCCGTCGCGCACGCGCAGAACAACGCCGCGATGACCACGGGCTACACGGGGACCTTCACCCCGAGGGAGCGCCACCTCTTCGACCAGCTCCTCTGCATGTGCGGCGACTGCCAGCGGCTGCCCCTCGCTACGTGCACGTGCGGCTTCGCGGAGCGCCAGCGCGACACGATGCGCGCGCGCCTCGAGCGCGGCGAGGCCGAGGCGTCGATCGTGGGTGACTACGTGGCGCGATACGGCCCCGCGGCGCTCTCGGTGCCGCCCGATCAGGGGCACAACAAGGCGCTCTACATCGTGCCCGTGGCGGCCCTCGCCGCGGGCGCCGGGTTCGCCGTGCACCTCGCGCGAAAGTGGGCGCGGCGCGCGCCCGCGAAGGCCGACGAGAAGACCGAAGAGAAGACCGAAGAGAAGGCCGCCGCGAGCGCGAAGGCCGACGAGGGCTACGACGCCCGCATCGATGAGGAACTCCGTGGAGACGACTGATCGCAGCGAAGGGCGCGACGAGCTCGCGCGGTACGTCCCGGTGATCGGGGCGGCGGTGGTGGTGCTGGTGGCCATCCCCGTGGGCGTCACGCGCGGCGCGCCTGCGGTGGCGCTCTGGCTGGCCTTCTCGGCGCTCGCGAGCGCGGTGCTGATGTTCTGGGAGGCGCTGCGCGTCACCCTCGACCCCACGGCGCCCGGCGACGAGGTCGAGATCGACGACGAGGGCGTCCCCGCGGAGCTCGACGCGCGCAAGAAGGCCGCGCTCCAGGCGCTCCGCGACATCGAGTTCGAACGCTCGATCGGGCGCCTCAGCGAAGAGGACTACAAGGGCCTCGAGAAGAAGTACCGCGACGAGGCCCGCGCCGCGATGCGCGCCATCGACGAGGGCATGGGCGAGTGGCTCGCCCGCGCCGACGAGATGCTCGACGCCATCGGCACGACGTCACCGAAGGACCGCGCGTCGAAGCCCGCCGCGCGCGCCGAGGCGAAGGAGAAGGCGCCCGAGGCGAAGGCCGACGTGCGCTGCCCCAAGTGCGAGACCGCCAACGACAGCGACGCGGTCTTCTGTAAGAAGTGCGGCACGCGCGTGAGCCCGGAGAGCGCCGATGCGAACTGAAAGACTCGCCGCCGTCGCGGCCCTCGCGCTCGCCCTCCACGCGCCCGCTGCCTTCGCGCAAGACGCTTCGGCCGCGCCCGCTTCCGACGCCTCTGTCGCGGTCGTCACCGACGCCGAGCGACCGCGGGTGATGGCCGCGGGGCCCATCGACCCCAACACGCCGATGCCGCCGGGGCATCCGCCCATCGACTCGCAGGGCGGCGCCGGCGGCGCGGGTTTGCATCGCTCGAACCTCCCCGAGAGCTTCGCCACCGAGGCGCCGGAGCTCCCTTCGGGCGTGTTGGTGGTGCGCGTCGTCGATGCGCGCGGCACGCCCATCCCTGACGCTATGGTGCGCGTCGGCGCGATGCGCGAGGGCGAGGCCGCGGGCGCGCAGGAGGTCCGCACGGGCCCCGACGGGACCGCGCGCGTCGAGCACCTCGACACCGACGGCGTGGCCTATCGACTCAGCACCGAGCACCGCGGGGCGCGCTTCGGCGCGATGCCGTTTCAGCCCGCGCCGGGCGTCGGATACCAGGTGCAGATCGTCCGTCACGAGGTGACCAACTCGCCCCGCGCGGTGCTCATCTGGGACGCGCGCGCCGAGGTGCGCTTCAAGGACGACCGCGCCGTCGTCGTGGTGCGCGTGAAGCTCGTGAACCTCACGGGCATGGCCCTCGGAGGCGCCGAGGCGCAGCCCGTGGCCTTCGTGCCGCCCGAGGGGCTGCGCTTCACGATCCCCGACGGACACACGGCCTTCGTGACCGAGCCGTCGATGTCCGACGTGCGCGTCACCGAAGAGGGCAACACCGTGGTCGTGCGGGGCTCGATCCCGCCCACGGCGCAGGAGCCCGTCGACGTGGTGTTCCAGTACCAGATGAAGCTCTCGGGCGGAGACCTCGACCTCAACATCGGGATGCCCATCACGGTCGTCGCGGCCACCGTCGTCGCCGAGGCGCCCCCCGGTCTCACGCTCTCCGTCGCGGGGATGCCCGCGGCCGAGCAGCGCACCGACGAGGGCGATCGCTTCCTCATCACGGGCGTCGAGCGTCGCCCCGACGATCCCGCGATCACGTCGCTGAACCTCCACCTCGGGGGAATCCCTCGCGCCGCGGGGCCCGCGCGCACGGCGGCCTCCATCGCGGCGGCGCTGCTGGTGCTCCTCACGCTGGGTTACGCGCTCAAGCAGAGCAGCGAGGCCCGGCGGCGCAGGTCACCGGCGGCCGTCGCGGCCGAGCGCGACCGCGTGCTTGACGAGATGGCCTCGCTCAAGCGCCTGCGCGACGAGGGCGAGGTGGGGCCGGTGACCTTCGAGCGCCGCCGACGCGAGCTGGCCCTGTGGCTCGCCTCGCTGCTCAAGGAGCTCGACGCCTCGACCGCGAAGCCCGCCTAGCGTCCACACCTCTCCTTCCGCCGTCTGGTTGATTCCTCCGTGGAAATGAGGCACACGGGCGCACCCGCCGCGGATCGACCGCGGGGCGTCACCCGTGCTGAGGTACCGCGCGTGTTGCATGACTTTCTGGCGTTCATCAAGCAGCTCGTGAGCATCGACGGGCTCACCTCGCTCACAGAGCACTACGGCAACGTGATGTACGCGATCCTCATCGCGATCGTGTTCGCCGAGACGGGCCTCGTGGTGACGCCGTTTCTGCCCGGCGACTCGCTGCTCTTCACCGCGGGCTTCGTCGCCAGCATCGGGAAGCTCAACTTCTTCGCCCTCGGCGGCGCCCTCATCGCCGCGGCGATCGTGGGCGACACGATCAACTATCACGTCGGCAAGGCCATCGGCCCCCGCGTCATGAAGAGCGAAGACTCGAAGATCTTCAACAAGAAGTACCTCGACAAGACGCACGCCTACTTCGAGAAGTACGGCGGCAAGACGATCATCCTCGCGCGCTTCGTCCCCATCGTGCGCACCTTCGCGCCCTTCGTCGCGGGCGCCGGGGCCATGAGCTACCCGAAGTTCATCACGTTCAACATCGTCGGCGCCGTGGCCTGGGTCACGCTGATGATGGGCGCGGGCGTGATCTTCGGCGGAATGGCCATCGTCCAGCGGCACTTCGAGAAGGTCGTGATCCTCATCGTGATCGTCTCGGTGCTGCCCATGGCCCTCGAGTGGTGGAAGTCTCGGAAGCCGAGCTCTGAGCCCGCGACCTGATCCCTCCGCGCGCGCCCGCGACCTCGCGCGCATCCTCCCGCTCGCGGCCGTCACCGAGCTCGCGTGCGCCGCGCTCCTCGGCGGGAGGCTCCACCCCGACGAGACCCACCAGTACCTCGAAGTCGCCCACCGCTACGTGTGGGGTTACGGCACCCGCCCCCACGAGTGGTACGCGGGCATGCGCAACCTCGTCGCCCCCGGCGCGCTCACGGCCCTCTTCGCGCTCTTTCGCCGCCTCGGCGTCGAAGATCCCCGCGTGTACCTCTCGATCACGCACGCGCTCGTGGGCGCGCTCTCGCTCTGCGTGGTGGCGTGCGCGTACGACCTCGTCGCTCGATTTGATCGCGAGCGCGCCGTCACCGCGGCGCTCGCGCTCGCCCTGTGGACCCCGTGGGAGAACCTCGCCTTCCGCACGCTCGGAGAGACCTTCTCTGCGCTCACCCTGATGCTCGCCCTCCGCGCGTGGGAGCGCTCCCCTCGCAGCGACGCGCGCGTCGGAGCGTGGCTCGCGGCGGGCTTCGTGCTGCGCTATCCCGCGGGCGTCTTCGCGCTGCCCTTCGTGGCCTCGTACGCGATCCGTCGAGACCTCCGCGGCTTCGCGAGGCTCTGCGCGGGCGCGCTCGCGCCGCTCTCGGCGCTCGCCGTCGCAGACCGCATCGCGTGGGGAACGGCCTTCCACTCGGTGATCGCGTACGCGGACTTCAACCTCGTGCGAGGCCGCGCGAGCGCCGACTACGGGACGCGCCCCGCGTGGTTCTACCTCGCGTGCTGCGTGGGCCTGGCGCCGCTCCCGATGCTCGTCGCGTCGCTCCGCCGCGCGCGGTGGACGCACGGCGCGATGCCCCTCGCGGTGACGCTCACGTACCTCGCGGTGATGTCCGCGCTCGCGCATAAAGAGCCGCGCTTCTTCCTCACGGTCGTGCCCGCGCTCGTGGTCGCGCTCGCACGGATCGCGGCGCCGTGGAGCGCGAGGACCGCGCGCGTGATCGTGGCGCTCACTTCCCTGCACTCGCTCGCGGCGCTCGCGGTGTACGCGCGAACGGGCGTGTGCGAGGGCGACGCCGTGCGGGCCGCCGAGCGCGTCGGACGCGAGCCCGTGCTGCGCTCGCTCTCGCTCGTGGGCGTGTCGCACCCGGGGTACGTGCACCTCCACCGAGATGTTGTGGTGACGGGCGACGGACGCAACGACGTCGCGCGCTCACTCGACGCGCTCGATGCCGTCGCGAGCGAGCGGCGCGCGGGGCGCTTCGCCATCACGCGCGGAGACGAGGCCGAGCGGGGACTTCGCGCGAGAGGATGGACGCTGCGCTATCGCGACGGCGCGGTCGCGGTCTGGGCGCTCGCTTCGCCGCCCGAGGAGGTCTCGGAGCCCTCCTCGCCAGTGAACTCCACGGCGGTGCCGACCATGCGCAAGCGGCCCTGCGTGACGCGCTGAGAGACGTCGATGAGCGCGTCGGCGTTGACCTCGCAGCCGCCCTGAAGGAGCTGCTCGCGACACTGCTGCTCCTTGGAATCGCTGCACTCCGCGGTCACCACGGCGAAGGCGAGGCGCGGCCTCGACGGACCGCGATCGGCGTAGGCCTGGAGCGAGCTCGCCGCGCAGGTTTCGGCGCGCTCGGAGTGACGTCTGTCCATGTATCGCACGTGGTGCGAAGGGCTGACACAGGCCGCGCCGAGCGCCGTCGTCACAAAGAGGAAACCAGAGACGCTTCGAAGATCACGCATCGCGGCGGATGTTCTGCCGGAGGTGCGGTCGCTGGCAACCTTCGAGGTGGCGTGTTGCTTCATTGCGACGGCGGCGCGAAACGGGCATAACCCCACCGACCCGATGAGTCAGGCCGGGATGTCCCCGCAGAGCGCCGTCGAAGGGCGCTATCTCCTCGACGCTGCGCTCGATCGCTGGGGCGTCGGCGAGGCATGGCAGGCGCGCGACAAGAACTTCCGCAACCGCCCCGTGGTGCTGGAGTTCTTCGCGGCCGACCGCGCCGACGTGGCGATCGAACGCTCGCACGAGATCCGCACGCAGCGGGCCCTCAAACACGCGTGCGTGCTCCCGGTGATCAACCAGGGGACGCACGAGGGGCGGCCCTGGGTGGCCTTCGACGGCTTCGAAGGCATCTCGCTCGCGCGCTACATCGACGAGGAGCGCAGGGGCCGCGCGCAGGTCGACCGCGTCACCGCCGAAGACCTCTTCGACAAGGTGCTCGACGGCGTGAGCGCCGCGCACGAGGGCGCCACGGCGGTGCTCCACGGGTGCCTGAGCGCGCGCAGCGTGCTGGTGAAGCAGGGCGCGCTCAAGGTCATCGATTTCGCGCTCGGCGCGCTCGCGTCGCCCGAGGTGCTCGGCCCGTACCGCGCGCCCGAGCTCGCGAGGCCCGGCGAGCCCGTCTCCATCGCGAGCGACGTGTACTCCCTCGGCGTGCTCCTCGCGGACATGCTCATGCCGCAGAACGTGGGCGACGCGCGGAGGGCGCTCGAAGGGCTCCTCGCGGGCCTCGCGCGTGACGGCGCGCAGGCCGGGCGGATGCAACGCCATGACATCCCGCCCGCCGCGTGGGACGTCGTCGCGCGCGCCGTTCGACGCGACCCCTCGACGCGCTGGGACGACGTCGCCTCGATGCGCAAGGCCCTCCAGGCCGCGTGGGCCACGGCGCCCGCGTCGGCACCCGCGCCGTCGGTCTCGCCCGCGCTCGCGCAGGCGTTGAGGGCGCCCACGATGTCGATGCCCTCGGCGCCGCCGCGACCCGCCACGGTGGCGATGCCTCCCGCGATGCGGTCGGCGCCCGCGCAGCCCGCGTTCTCGGGGCCGATGCCGCCCGTGGCGCCCGCGTTCACAGCGCCTCCCGCGCCGCAGCAGCCCGCGTTCTCGCAGCCCGCGTTCTCGGCGCCGCCGCCCTTCGTCTCGCCCGCGCAGCCTCCGCCGCCGCCCGCGTGGAGCGCCGCGCCTCCGACGCCGAGCGCGCCGCCCGACGCGTGGTCGACGCTCAAACCCGCGGGGCACTCGCAGGTGAGGGCCGCCCTCGCCTCGGCGTGGGACGCGCCCGCTCCGACGCCGCCGGGCCCCGCGCCTGCTTCCATCGCGTCGGCGTGGGACGCGGGCGAGGTCAACCCCGACTGGGCCGCGCCGCCTTCGTACGTCCCTCCGCTCGCGGCGCCCCACGCGCCCGCGCTCGGCGCCCCCGTGGCGGGCGCGATCAGCGCCGTCGATGACGACTGGGAAGACGAGACCCGCGCCTCCGCCGATCACCCGCTGCGCGCCTCGGCGCCCTCTCCCATCGCGCCCGCTGGCCCTTCGAAAGCGCTTCAAAACAAGCTCAACGAGATGGCGCGCCAGGAGTCGACGATGGCGCTCGACCTCGACTCCCTCAACGCCGCGGCGGGCGTCGCGGCCTCGCGCGCCATCGCCGCCACCACGCCCCTCAGCGACGACTGGAAGGAGGGTGTCGTGCTCCTGGACACGGCGCCCGCGAGCTCGCTCCGCGCGGTCGACGTCGAAGACGACGAGGAGCCCTACGAGCCGGGCAGTCGCACCCACGTCGCCCACGCCCCCGCGCCCGTGCTCGACACGATGGAGACCCTGCGACCGATGCAGCGCCCCGTCGCGCTCGAGCCCTTCGTCCCGCGCATCCCCGGGATGTCCGGGCCCGTCGACGCGGAGTCCACCTTCGTCGCGAACTCTCCGCTCGTGCCCGAGGCGCCGCCGCGGCCCCTCACGATGGCCTCGGTCCCGCTGCACGCGCAGCCCGTCGCGCTCCCTCCGGTGAGCGAGCGCACGATGGCGATCGACACCTCGGGTGGACCGCACGACATCGGTCACACGATGCCCGCGCCGATGGGGATGATGGGTGTCCCGAGGCCCTTCACGCCCCCCGTCGCGCAGCCGGTCGCGCAGCCCGTCGCGGCGCCGTCGAAGCTCCCGATCATCGTCGCGGTGCTGATCGCGCTGGTGCTCATCGCGGGCGCGCTGATCGTCGTCGCGACGCGCCGATGAACCCACTTTCACTATCGGTTCACAGCGCGCGACCCTAGGGTCGTAGCCGATGAACCGTACGCTCACCGCACTCGCGCTCCTCGTGACGCTCGCGTGCCGCAAGGAGCCCGCGCCCGTGCTGCGGGCCGAGCCCTCGGCGGTCACGCACCCGATGGCGCCCGCGGGGCAGGTGGCGCTCCCGAGCGCGCTCGAACGTGACGGTCGGGTGGTGAGCGAGCCCGCGCGACGCGGGTCCGTGCGCGACGTGGTGTCGTCTCCGTGTGAGGTCGTCCCTGGCGTCGACGCCGCGGCCGATGTGGCCACGACGGTGCTCGCGCGCATCGTCGCGTGGCACGTCGCGCCCGGCGACGCCGTGCGCGCGGGGGCGCCCATCGTGACCCTCGACTCGCCCGTGGTCGCGCAGGAGCGGACCGAGTTCGCGCGCGCGGAGGTCGACCTCCGCGACCTCGAGCACCGCGTCCGCGAGGAGGCCGAGATGCTCCAGCAGGGCGCCACGAGCGCTCGCTCGGCGCGTGAGTCGCGGACCTCGCTCGCGCGCGCCTCGGGAGCGCTCGCCGCCGCGCGAAGGGCGCTCTCGGTCGCGCAGGCGTCGGAGCGCGGCGAGGGCGGGACGTTCACCCTCCGCGCGCCGATCTCGGGCACGGTGACGGTGCGTGAGGGCGTCCGCGGCGCGGTGGTCGAGCCTCCCGCGGTGCTGGTGACCCTGCTCGATCTCAACGCGCTCCGCATCGCGGCGCACCTGCCCGAGCAGAGCGTCGACGCGCCCGTCGGATCGTCGGCGACGGTCTCGCTGCGAGGTCGCCCGGGGACCTTCACCGCCCATGTGATCTGGCGCGATCCGGTGATCGCGCGAGAGAACCGCACGAGGCTCGTGCACCTGCGCCTCGACGGCGGCGCCGCGGGGATCGCGCCCGGTGAGACGGGTACGGCCCGCATCGAGCGCGCCGCGAGCGAGGGGACCGTGGTGCCCACCTCGGGGGTCTTCCGAGCGGGCGAGCGCGCGACGGTGTTCGTGCGCACGGCCGAGGGGCGCTACACGGCGCGCGACGTGGTGACGGGGCACGAGTCGGGCGGCGTGGTCGAGATCGTGTCGGGCCTCGCCGCGGGCGAGCCGGTGGTGGTGCGCGGGACCTTCCTCGTCGCCGCCGAGCACGCGCGCCAGGGCAGCGGGGAGTAGTGACCGTGACCGACGACGGCGCCACCGGAGGGCTCGCCGGACGCCTCGCGCGCTTCAGCGTCGACCACCCCAACCTCATCCTCCTCGCGGTGCTGGTGATGGCGCTCCTCGGGGCCGTGTCGGCGTTGTCGATCCCCGTCGACGCGGTGCCTGACATCACCAACGTGCAGGTGGTGGTGCTCACGGGCGCGCCGGGCCTCGGCCCCGTGCAGATCGAGGAGCTCGTCACGCACCCCGTCGAGATCGGCCTCGCGGGCATCCCCGGTCTGCGCGACGTGCGATCGACCTCGCGCGCCGGGCTCTCGTCGGTGACCGCGATCTTCGAAGACGACATCGACCCGATGCTCGCGCGCCTCCAGGTCTCGCAGCGCCTCCCCTCGATCCGCGAGGACCTCCCCTCGGTGGCGGGCGCGCCGGAGCTCGGCCCCTTCACCACGGGGCTCGGCGAGGTCTATCACTTCACCGTTCGCTGGCCCGGTCACACGGCCCTCGAGACGCACACCGTCGTCGACTGGGAGATCGCTCACCCCCTGCGCCACGTCCCCGGCGTCGTCGAGGTGAACCTCTGGGGCGGAGAGCTCAAGCAGTATCAGGTCGTGCTCGATCCGCAGCGCATGGCCGCGCGCGCGGTGACCCTCGCGATGGTGGCCGACGCGCTCGAGCGATCGAACCGCAGCGTCGGCGCGGGCGCCATCGAGCGCGACGCCGTGGGCCTGGTCATCCGCGGCGAGGCGCTGCTCCGCGACGAGCGCGAGATCGGCGAGGTGTCGGTGCGCGGGTCGGCGACGTCGCCGGTGCTCGTGCGCGACGTGGCCGACGTGCGCATCGGCGGCGCGTACCGCCTCGGCGCGGCCACGGCCGACGGTCAGTCCGAGGTCGTGTACGTGATGGTGCAGATGCTCGCGGGCGCCAACGCGCGCACGACCGTGCGAGACGTGCGAGAGCGCCTCGACGAGCTCACGCGCGAGCTGCCTCCCGGCGTTCGCGTCGAGCCCTTCTACGACCGCGCCGACTTCGTGAAGCGCGTGCTCGACACGGTGGCGCACAACCTCGCCGAGGGCGCGGCGCTCGTGTGCCTGGTGCTCCTCCTCGCGCTCGGAGACCTGCGCGCGGGGCTCATCGTGGCGTCGCTGATCCCCCTGTCTGCGCTCGGCGCGGCGGTGTTCGTCAAGCGCATGGGCGTGTCGGGCAACCTCATGTCGCTCGGCGCGGTGGACTTCGGCCTCCTCGTCGACGGCGCGGTGGTGGTGGTCGAGCACGCGATGGTGCGCGCGGCCCTCGACCACTCGAGAGACGCGCGGGTGGTGGCCCGCGAGGCGTCCGACGAGGTGGCGCGGCCCGTGGCCTTCGGCGTGGCGATCATCGCGCTGGTGTACGTCCCGGTGCTCGCGCTCGAAGGCGTCGAGGGGAGGATGTTCCGCCCGATGGCGCTGGTGGTGCTGTCGGCGCTCGCGACGGCGCTGGTGCTGTCGCTCACCTTCGTGCCCGCGATGGCGCCCGCGCTGGTGCGCATCGCGCGCAGGACCCACGGCGAGCACGACCCCGTCGTGGTGCGCTTCGCGAAGCGGGTCTACGGGCCGGTGCTGGCGGCGGTGATGAAGCGCCCGATGGCCTCGACGCTGGCGGTGCTCTTCGTCGTGGGGCTCTCGATGGTGCTCGCGTCGCGGCAGGGCGGGGAGTTCATCCCGCGGCTCGACGAGGGCTCCATCGCGCTCCAGCTCACGCGCCCGCCGAGCACCTCGCTCGAAGAGGGAGTCCGCGGCACGCTCGCCGTGGAGCGCTGTTTGCGCGAGGTCCCCGAGGTCACCCGCGTCGTGTCTCGCACGGGCTCTCCCGCCGTCGCGACGGACCTCATGGGCCCCGAGCAGAGCGACGTGTTCATCATGCTCCGCGCCCCCGCGACGTGGCGTCACCCCTACGACCGCGAGGCCCTCGTCGCCGACATGGAAGAGCGCCTCCGCGTGGCGCTCCCGGGGACCGAGTTCGCGTTCACGCAGCCCATCGAGATGCGCATGTCGGAACTGCTCTCGGGCATCCGCTCCGACGTGGGCGTGCGCGTGTTCGGCACCGACCTCGCGGTGCTGCATCGCCTCGGAGACCGCGTGGCCGAGGTGCTTCGAAGCACCCCCGGCGGAGAGGACGTCCGCGCCGAGCAGATCGACGGCCTCCCCACGATGGCCGTCCGCCCCGACCGACCCGCCCTGGCGCGCGCGGGGCTCCGCTCCGACGACGTGATGGCCTACGTGCAGGCGTTCCGCGCGGGCATCCCCGTGGGCCGCATCTTCGAGGGAGAGCGCCGCTTCGACCTCACGCTCCGCGTCGCGGCGCCCGACACCATCCGTCCCGGCGCCGTGGGCGACCTCGCGATCGTGACCGACGCGGGCAACGTCTCGCTCGGCAGCGTGGCGACCGTCACCGAGGAGTTCGGCCCCGCGCAGGTCTCGCACGAGCAGGGGCGGCGCAGGCTCGTGGTCGAGGCCAACGTCCGTGGTCGCGACCTGGCCTCGTACGTTCAAGAAGTGCAGCGCCGCATCGCGCGCCTCGACCGTCCGCGGGGCTACGAGATCCGCGTCGGGGGCCAGTACCAGAACCTCGCGCGCGCCTCGGCGCGGCTGAGCATCGTGGGGCCCCTGGTCCTCGCGGCGATCCTGGTGATGCTCCGCGCGAGCCTCGGGACGTGGCGCTCGGCGTTGCTGGTGTTCGTGAACGTGCCCGTGGCCGTGAGCGGCGGCGTCATCGCGCTGGTCGCGCGCGGAATGCCTCTTTCGATCACGGCGGGCGTGGGCTTCATCGCGCTCGCGGGCATCGCGGTGCTCAACGGCCTCGTGCTCTGCACCGAGATCGATCATCAGCGCGCGAAGGGCCATCGAGACTTCGACGCTGCGAGAGAGGCCGCCCACTCGCGTCTACGCCCCGTGCTCACGACGGCCACGGTGGCAGCGCTCGGCTTCGTTCCGATGGCGCTCGCGAAGGGGACCGGCTCCGAGGTTCAGCGCCCGCTCGCGACGGTGATCATCGGCGGTCTGGTGACGGCCACGGCGGCGACGCTGCTCCTCCTGCCCGCGGTCTCGGGCTGGCGCCGCGATCCCCGCTGATCGCGAGGAATGATCGCGACGAGCGCTCGCATGGCCCACGAGGTTTCTGATAGGGTCCGCGGCATGATGTCCGCGTCACGGTGGTGCCTGGTTCTGGCGGTTGCGACGGCCTCGTGCGGAGACTCGGGGACGACCCCGACGCCCGACAGCGCGTTGGTGGATACGCCCGTGGTCGAAGACCTCCCGTCGACGCCCGACGTGGCGCGTCCCGACGCGGGCGGTGACGTCACCGACGCGGCGGCGCGGCCGATCTACTCGCCCTGCACCACCCGCGCGCAGTGCGGAACGGGGACCATCTGCACGTCGATCGCAGAGGGCTACCCCGGAGGGATGTGCACGAAGAGCTGCACGCGCGACTCCGACTGCGGCACCACGGGCCTCTGCTGGAGCTTCGCGGGCGGAGGGATGCGCTGCATTCCGCGCTGCGAGACGGCGCCCGACTGTCGCGACGGATACCAGTGCCTCGGCATCTCGGGCCGCGAAGACCGCGCGTGCTTCCCCTTCTGCACGCAGGACAGCCAGTGCGCGCCGATGGCGTGCAACACGTGGGCGCGGACCTGCGGCGCCGTCGACCCTGCGCGCGCCCAGAACGGCGCCCCCTGCGCGGCCTCGGCCGAGTGCCGCAGCAACCGCTGCACGCGCGAGGTCAACACCGACGGCACGCCCACGGGCTCGCTCGACGGGATCTGTTACAGCCTCTGCACCGTCCCCGCGAACTCGGAGTACACCGGCGCGAACATCCCCCGCGCCGACTGCCCGATGGGGAGCGTGTGTCCGCGCGACACCACGACGACCCCTGGCGGCGTGGGTCTCTGCCGCGTCGAGTGCCGCACGAACGACAACTGCCGACCGGGGTACATCTGCGTCCACCCCGCGCGCTCGGCGGCCGACGCGACGCCCTACGAGAACGGCTACTGCGCGGCGATGAACTGTCGCTACATGACGCAGACGTGTCCTTCGATCGCGACGTGCCGAACGACGCGGACCGACGACGCGGGCGTGCCCACGGGCGGCATCTGCGTCCGCAACGACCCCGACGGCGGCGACGGAGCCGCGACCGACGCGACGACGGACGCGACGACGGACGCTCCCACCGCGAGCGACAGGCCCGATGCGGGAGAGGCAGGCGCGCCCTCGGACGTCGGCGTCGACGCATCGACGGCGGCCGACGCGGCGGGGTGATCACCGCGCGACGAGAAATCATGGCGGAATGATTGTCAGCGGGCGCGCTCGCGGAGCACGATCGGCCGACGGATGGCTTCCAAGAGCGACCCCGACGAAGAGCTGAAGGACCGCGCATCGAAGGCCCCCCGATGGACCTCCGCGGTGCTCGCCGTCGTCGCCATCGTGATGGTCTCCGTCGCCGTGGCGTCTCGCTCTGCAGATCGCGACGTCGAGCGAGAGCGCGACCCCCTCGACCTCGCCGACCCGACGGAGCTCCGTCAGGTCGTTGTGGCCGTCTCCGAGGTGATCCGCGCGAGCGATGGAGCGCAAGAAGACCGCGCCATCGAGGCCCTCGGGCGCCTCACGCCGCAGAGCCCCGGCGCCGCGGATCTGCGCGACTCGTGCCTCACGACGTACCGCTCTCCGCGCGAGGCCGATCGGCTGCTCCGCGAGGGAGCCCGGCTGCTCCCTTCTGACGGCGGCCCGGCGTCGCCCGAGGCGACCCCGAGGCTCGAGGAGATCTCGCACCGCGCTCGCACGCTCATCACCGAGGCGCGCGAGACCCTCGAACGCTGCAACGCGCTGTACCAGGCTGGCGCGCGGCGCATCGGGATCGAGCCGGCGCGCCGATCGCGCTGACGACCTACGCCGCGGCGAGGGCGAGCTCTCGACGGACGAAGTCTTCGATGCGCGCGCGGAACGGCCTCGCGAAGAAGGGGAGCGAGAGCTCGACGCGGACCTCCCGCTCGTCGACGGTGATCGTACCGCTGCCGCCGCGGTAGCTCCCGATGGCGACGCGGTCGCTCACCCACCGGAAGTGCCCAGACAGCGCGAGCGCTGGGTACCGTTCGGAGTAGTGCGCGATGCGCGTCTGCGCGTGCTCCTTCAGCGAGGCGACATCGCGCGCGTGCTCATGAACGAATTCGAGCTTCACAGAGGCGAGGAACTAGGTCCTGGGCCGACGCGTGTCGAGTTCCTTGCCTGTGACGGGGGCGATGGGGCTTCGCGGGTTCGCCACGAGACCCGACGCGCAGCGGGCGATCGGGGACGCACTGACGCGGTTGGTCAGATCGGGTGCCATAAATTGTCAGTGCAGGCGTCGCGCTCACCGCTGCGGACTCGAAGCGGCGAGAGACATCTTGTCGTTACATGGGCTCCCCGCCGAGGAAGCCGCGAGAATTGACCGTATTCTGCACATTCTCGCGGACTTGTGCGCTTGAGTCTCGGCTTGAGACATCTTGTCGTCACGACGAGTGGCCCGAACCGTGCTCAGGGAGAGCTTGTTGCGGGAAAGGGGAGGGACACCCGGCAGCGCCTTCGCGCTGTCTCAGCCCCCGAACGCAGTCGTTCGCCCAAACACAGCCACAAAAGGAAGACACTCCCATGAAGCGTTCGCTGCAGCGTCTGGCCGCCGGTTTCACCCTCGTCGAGCTGATGATCGTGGTGGTCATCCTCGGCATCCTGGCCGCCGTCGCGATCCCCGCCTTCACCCGCTACGTCAAGCGCT
>JBPOHC010000106.1:0-8551 GCA_052035985.1 Myxococcota bacterium
GCGACGGGATGATCGACGAGGACTGCGCGCCCTGAATCATGGCGTCGGCGATGACCACGCCGTGGCAGATCCACCGGGTGATGGGCCCTGTGTGCTTCGGGCGCACCTTCACGCAGCACGGAGACCCGGGGGAGTATGCGCTGGCGTCGATCCCGGCGGAGGGCGACGGCGGCTGGCGCCCGGTGACCGCGGCGACGATCGACTTCGCGGAGTCGTCGGCCCTCTGCGGGCGCTCGTGTTCCTGCCTCAACGGCGGGGAGTTTACGTACTTCCAGACCTTCTTCGACTTGACGCCGGGGTACACGGTGTCGTCGCTCACGGTCACCATGGCGGGCGTCGACGACGGCGCGCGCGTCACGGTGTTCAACGCCGCGAACCCCGCGGGCGTCGTCGACGCGGGCTCGTACATCCTCCTCGGCGGGACGAGCGTCTCGACCAACCTCGCGCGCTTCATCGTCACGGGCCGCAACCGCATCGTCATCACGCACATCGACGACTGCTGCTCAGACCGCAGCCTCACGGGCGTTCGCGTGGTGATCAACGGCGCGCCGCTCACGACGTGCCCGTAGCGAAGGGAGCGCTCAGGAAGCGTTGGTAGCGGCCGGCGCGACGGGCGCGTCGACGGTCACGCGGAGCCCGCGCAGCGCGTCG
Source organism: Myxococcota bacterium (assembly GCA_052035985.1). Classification (GTDB taxonomy): domain Bacteria; phylum Myxococcota_A; class Polyangia; order Polyangiales; genus CAISKJ01. The sequence goes on from JBPOHC010000106.1 coordinate 652, forward strand.
ACGAGCTGCGAGCGGAGCGTCGAGGCCGTGGCCGTGCGCGCGGAGAGGTCACGCGAGAGCGCGGTGTAGCGGGTCATCGACTCTTGAAGCTGCGCGGTGAGCCGGTTGCGCAGAGCTACGCGCGTCGCGTCGGTGGCGGTCTGGAGCGTCTGGAGGGTCTCGCGGAGCTCGGCGTTGCGCTCGGCCACGTCGGAGAGCTGCTCGCGGAGCTCGTCGGACTCTCGCTCGGCGCGCGCGAGGGCGTTGCGCTGATCGACGACGCCCGCGAGCTGCTGGCGCACGGGCTCGGGCACGGCGCGGAGGTAGGGCGCGAGGTCGGTGGTGACGTCGTCGAGGAGCGAGAGCGTGCGCGTCGCGGGGCGCGTCTGCTCGACGGTGACGACGCTCTCTCGCCGCGCGGTGATGGGCACGGGGATGAGGTCGGCGCCGCGTCCCGCTTCGCTCTCGGGCGGGAGCGCGCGGGGCGTGTAGCCGTCGAGGTGCTCGTGGCGGAGAAAGATGCGCGACGGGGCCTGCGCGCCGGGCTCGACGCGGAATCGCGTGCGGTGCACCGAGGTGTCTTCGAGGGTGACCACGGCGCGCGTCACCGAGACGAGGCGGCTCGGCTCCGTGGCGTCTTCGTGCGTGACCTCGACGCTGGTGCTCGGGTCGATGGCGTAGGGCACGAAGGTCGTCTCGTCGTCGTGAAGGCGCCCGAGGAGCCCCTGCCCCGCGAAGGTTCCGCCCGAGAAGAGCGCGACGGGGCCGGGCAGGAGCGTCATCCCCGTGCGATTGCGGAGCCTCGCCGCGCGGTACGGGTGCTCCCGGCTCGCGGGCGCCGCCGACTCGGGGCGAAAGAGGTACACGTCTTCGCCGGGAACCTCTCGGCTCGCGATGGTGACCAGCGCGGCCGACCCCGCGGTGATCGACACGGGCGCCGCCACGACGAAGCGCGTCGCCCCCATGAACTCGTGCGCGCTCGCGTTGTCGGGCGCGCTCGTCGAGAGCGAGCGCACGGTGACCGCCCCGCGGCGGGCCTCGCGTCGATCCTCCTCGGCGGCGTCGAGGTGAAAGCTCACGTAGCGGTTGCGCGCGCGCTCCTCGGCGGAGGCTCCCGACGCGACGGGGCGCGTGGCGCCGTACGACCGCACGCGCAGCCGATCGGCCTCGATGCCGAGCCCGATGAGCCGCGCCCGCACCGTCGCCGCGCGCTCGAGCGCGAGCGACCACGCGTCGCGCTCGTCGGTGCTTGCGTTCCCTTGGATCTCCAACGATCGGACGGAGGGCGTCGCGCGGAGGACCGCCGCCAGCGCGTCGATCACGGGCTGCATGCGCGGGAGCACGGTCGACGCGTTCGCGTCGAAGCTCACCGTGTTGGGGATTCGAATCTGCGCGTCCTCGATCACCACGCGCCCGCTGTCGGGGCACCCGTCGGAGTCCTCGCGGCCGTTGAAGGTCTCGGCCTCGGAGGGGCAGGTGTCGCGCGCGTCGGGGATTCCATCGTGGTCGACGTCGCCGCTCGGTGATCCGTCGGCGCCCGTCGCCGCGCTGCGGTCGTTGCTCGCGTAGCGCTGCCGCGCGTCACCGTCCTCGCGCGACTGCTCCGAGAGCACGGGGCCGTTCGCGGTCGGCGTCGAGAGCTGCCCCGTCGCGTCGGGGCGCGCGGTGAACGACGGCGTCCTGAGGTTGAGCGAGAACGAGAGCGGCGCGCCCGTGGCGAGGGTCATCTCGACGGCGTCCCAGTTCTCGTCGGAGGAGTTGTGCACGAGCGCCCAGATCTGGAGCAGCGCGGGCGATCCGTCGCGCTCGGGGAGCACCACGCGGTACGTCGCCTGCCAGTTCGCGGTGGGCACCGCGTAGGCCACGAGCAGGTCGCGCGCCCTCATGTCGGGCAGCCGCAGGTCGAGGTTCACGGTCTCGTCGCGGTTGCCTTCGGTCGCGTGGGGGACGCCCGCGGCTACGACGGTCTGCCTCGCGGCGGGGCCCTGTTCGAGCACGGTCAGCGTCGCGAGGACGTCGTTCACCTCGTGCGATTTCAGCCGCAGCGCGAGGCGGTCTCCGTCGACCCTGCCCGTGCGTTCGAAGTAGCCGCTGCCGCTCTGGTTGAGCACCACGCGCCGCAGCGTGAGGAGCGGCGAAGGCCCGGCGTGCGTGCAGCCCGCGAGCGTCGCGAACATCAGAGCCATCGTGCGAGCGCGTGTGAACATCCCTTCGATCTCCCTCTCAATAGAGCCCGAGCAGATAGCGGAAGCTGCCGACCGGTTCGAACTCGATGCCGCCCGTGAGCTGCCACGCGAGCCCGTCGTCGATGTCGACGACGCCGCCCATCCACAGTCGAACGCCCGTCATGTAGCGCGCCGCGGGGCGCGTGTCGGGCACGAGGCTCGTCTGCTCCTGCGGCTCTCGGAGCGAGAAGGGCGCGCGGTACCCATACGCGACGGTGACCGCGGCCACCGGCACCGAGCGCGCCGCGGGGAGGTTGTCGTTGCGGACCGTCCAGCCCGCGCCCAACCTCACGACCAGCACGCCCTCGCCGGGGTAGAGGAACATCCGAAGCGGCCGGGGCACCGCGCCCACGAAGAGCTCGACGCCGCCCACGGCTTGAAAGCTCGCGAAGGTGCTCGTCGCGACCTCGGCGAAGGGACCGAGGCGCAGGTCGTCCTTGCGTCCGACGCCGAAGGTGAGGTCGCTGCCGATGCGGAGGTCGAACACGCTCGACGACTGCGAGGGCCCCACGATCGCGCCGCCGCCGAGGCCGACCCAGGGAGACAGCTCCATCGGCGGTCGACGGAGTGAGTAGGTGCGCGGCGGCGGAGGCGCGGGATGCGCGAAGCAGGGCGTCGTCGAGAGCGAAGCCGCGAGGGCGCAGCAAGCGGCGAGCGTTATGGAGGGGCGTTGCCGAGACATGGCGCGACGGTACAACGCCCGACGCGCGCGGTGAGCCGCTACGGAGACATCGACGCGCAGATCATCGAGACGGCGCGCGTCTGGGCCATCGCGCGGGGATCGCGGAGGTACGGCCCGAGCAGCGACGCGAGCCTCAACACGTCGGCCGGAGGGAGCGCGCAGAACGAGGTGTCGGGCGCCGTGTAGCAGCTCGTGTGCGACGCGTAGGCCTCGTCGGCGAGCGCGCCGCAGCTGGTCACGGGCCGCGCCGAGATCGCGGCGAGCGAGCGCTGGAGGCACGTTCGCACCTCGCGGAGCCAGCGCTGCCCCTCGGGCGAGAACTCGTCGCGGTGGTCGATGAAGAGGTAGCAGAGCGGCTCGCCGAACCCGAGCGCGTAGCCGTCGGCGCCGCAGGGGTGCGCCGCGTCGAGGCACGCGCGGTAGAACGCGCAGCTGTCAGCCACGGGCGCGGCGCAGGTCGCGGGCGACGCGTACGACGGCCCCGCGACGCACGCGCCGGGCCTCGTCGGAACGTACGGGACCACGCAGCCTCGCGTGGCGTCGCAGGTCCCTCGCTCGGCGACCGTGAGGCGCGCGCGGCAGGCGCGGGTGGCGGCGAGCGCAGTAGCCGGCGAGCAGTAGGTGGCGCCGAGCTCGGCGGCGCATCGAGCGGCCACCGCGGGCGCCGTGGGGACGAGCTCGACGCGCGCGTCTTCCGCGATCGCGGTGAACGCGAGGTCTTCGGGGCTCGTTGCAGGAGGGGCTTCGGAGGTGTCGCCGCAGCTCGCCGCGAGGGTGAGCGTCAGCGCGAATCGTCGTGCGTTCGTGGAGATCATCGGAGGTCGCGCGGGAGGCGATACCACAGCCTCGGCGCGCGGTGGACGCGCTCGCCGCCGCCAACGCCGCGGGTGCGTGCACCGCACCTCTGGGTGCGCTGAATCCCGCTGAATTCCCGTTCATCTCGACGACGTGTCAGTGAGATTCGCAGGAGCCTCCGACGTGATCTCGGGGACCTGTTGCGGCACGCGCGATGCTCCGTCGTGATCGCACCCTCACGAGAGGCGAATCGTCATGCGATCCCCATGGATTCCATGCTCACTCGCCGCGCTGGTGACGCTCGCCACCCCCGCGCTCCGAGCGCAGAACGGGCCTCAGACCGAGCAGACGCAGCGACCGAGCGGCGTCGTCGTACGACTCGAAGCGGGGCGACTCATCGTCGCGATGGAGCACCCGGCCTCCGTCGTCGTCGGCGCCCGGATGGGCCTGTTTCGCCCGCTGACCGTGCGTCACCCCGTGACGCACCGGACCCTCACCGACCGCATCCCGCTCGGCGTGGTGGTGATCGAGCACGTCGGCGCGGAGCTCACCACCGCGCGCGCCTCGGGCGACCTCGCCGACACGCCGCGCGCAGGCGACGTCGTGGCCTCGACCGACGACGCGTCGCTCCCGCCCACAATCTACGAAGCGCCCGCAGCGCCGCCGCGAGAGCCGCCGCGCGAGACGCCGCCGCGCGTGACGCCGCCCGCGGCCCCGCCGCTGCCGCCGCTCTCTGCGCTGCCGCCTCCGCCCGGCACAGCGCCCCCTCGCGTCACGGCGCCGACACCGCCGACGCCGCCGCCGCAACAGCAGCCCTCGCAACCGCCCGCAGCGCCCGCGGTGAGCTCCGAGGAGCGGCAGCTCTCCGACGCCCTGATCGTCGGGCTCGGCCGCACGCCCGAGGAGCGCGCGATGCTGTATCAGCGCTACCTTCTTCAGCATCGCGACTCGCCCTACGCGCCGTCGCTTCGAACGGAGATCAGCGCGCTCCGTCAGTTCGCGTGGGCGATGCAGCAGGTCTCGTCGAGCGGCGCCACGCAGCGTCCGACGGGGCCGAGGCTCATGACCGAAGCCACGCTGCCCGACTCGCTGCGGGAGGGCGATCCCTGCGTGATCGCGATCCAGCTCGACCCCGCGGGAGGTCTCGGAGAGGGCGCCCTCTTCGTTCGACGCGAGGGGTCGCCGACGTACGAGCGCGTCGCGATGCGCGCCGAGGGTGACGCGTACCTGCGCGCGACGATCCCGCAGTCCTTCGTGGTCGCCGGGACGATCGAGTACTTCATCGAGGTGTCGCGGTCTGACGGGCAGACCGTCGCCCTGGTGGGCCGCGCGGATCGGCCTCGGAGCGTCGAGGTGCTCGCGCCGCCCGAAGGTCCTCCGCCGCCCGAGGGGCGCTCGCGCGTCGACCTCCGCGGAGAGGTCGCCGACGTGGGGACGCGCACCGTCGCGGGCGTCCAGCGCGTGCAGCGCTTCGTGACCGTCGAGGGAGACTTTCTCCAGCGCCTCGAGTCGCGCTGGCTCTACGGCTACCGCGTGGGCTTCGGCGTCTATGACGGCGACGCGCTCTCGCTCTCCGCGCTCGCGACGCCGAACCCCTCGGTGCACACGCGGGTGATCTACGGCTACCACGAGCTCGAGTTCGCGTTCTCGGACTTCGTGCACCTCATCGCGCGCCTTCAGGTAGGCGTGTTCCGCGAGGGCATGGTGTTCGGGACGCAGGCCCGGCTGCGCATCGGCAACGAGCGCCGCACCAACGTGCTGCTCGGCGGCGACGTGCTCGGCGAGGTCGGCCAGCGCGCGTTCTTCGCGCTCAACTTCGCGCCCGTCGAGCAGGTGCCGATGATGGCCCAGGGCGAGGTGTTCAATCAGTCCGTCGCGGCGGGAGACCCGATGTTCCGCTTCATCGCGCAGGTCGGGTGGCGCATCGCGCGCTGGGTCACGGTGTCGGCGCGGGGCTCCTACCAGCTCCGCAACATCGAGAACGGCGGCTTCGGCGGCGGCCTCTCCACGACCTTCGACTGGTGACGGAGGACACGACCATGAACACGCGCGCCCTCTCGACTCTCCTCGCGCTCTCGCTCCTCGCGGCCTCGCGATCGAGCGCAGCGCAACCCGCCACGCCGCCAGCACCGCAAGCGGTCGCGGCGCAATCGCCCCAGCCGACGACCCCCGCCGCGCAGGCCGCGCAACCCGCGGCGCCCCTGCGGCCGCGGATCGTCCACACGCCTCCGAGCATCGCGCCGAGCAGCACCGACCTCGCGCTCCGGTTCAGCCCCGACCGACCGGAGCTCATCGAGCGCGTGGTGGTCTCCTGGCGCACGTCGCACACCGGCGCGTGGCGCGAGGTCGCCAGCGCGCGCGACGAGTCCGCGTGGAGCGTCACGATCCCCGCGCAGCCCGCCACGGTGCGCAGGCTGGAGTACTACGTCACCGTCGAGCCGCGCGAGGGCGATCCCATCGCGGCCTTCGCCACGCGCGAGCGGCCGCACGTCGTCGTGTACCGCCTCGACGACGACGACGAGCAGGAGCTCCGCGACCTCGTCACGCACCGCCAGAATCACCTCGAATTCATGGTGGGCGGCGAGTACACGAGCTTCGGCGCGCGCCCCAACGTCAACGGCGCGAGCTGCGGCCGCGCCGCGGGCGACACCTGCCAGGACTGGTGGTACCTGCTCTATGGCGAGGTGCGGTACCGCTTCCATCGGCGCGTGCGCTCGGTGGCCGTGCGCGTCGAGCGCCTCGCGGGCGTGACCACGCGACAGGAGCCCCTCGGCCCCGCGACGAGAGACGTCGGCCTCGTGTCGGCCTCGACGGAGGTGGAGTTCCGCGTCGCGCCGTGGATGTCGGCCTCGGTCACGGCGATCCTCGGCGCCAACGAGCTCTCGGTGCAGGGCGGCGCCGGTGCGCGCGTCGAGATCGGAACGGGCTCACCCGCGCGCGTTCAGCTCTCGTTCTTCGGCATCACGCAGTACGGCCTCCTCGGCGCCGCGTGGATGCGCTGGGACACCGTCCCCCACACGCCCCTCGGCGCGGGCGTCGAGATCACCACGCAGCCCGGCGCGAACGCCGACCCCGGCGTGCGGCTGCTCTTCGAGATCGGTCGACGCTTCGGGCGGCACTTCACCGTGACCCTCCGCGGCGGCTACGGCGCGCGCCGCGAGGAGAGCAGCGGGTTCACGGGCGGAGGCAACCTCCAGCTCGCGTTCTGAAGGAGCCCCACGCGCGATGACCCCGCGAACCGCCACGATTCGATGCCTCGCGCGCTGCGTGATCGCGCTCCTGTGCGGCTGCTACCCCGAGCCGTCGGACCGCGACGACGACGGAGTCCCAGACCAGCGCGACAACTGCCCCGACGTCGCCAACGCAGATCAGCGAGACACGCTCCGCAGCGGCACGGGTGACGCCTGCCGCTGCGAGGAGCGGCCCGACCGCGACCGCGACTGTGTGCCCGACCGCATCGACAACTGCCCCGATGTCGCCAACCCCGACCAGCTCGACTCGCGCCGCGACGGCGTCGGCGACCTCTGCCGCTGCGCGTCGGTCCGATGCCCCGTTCAAACGGGCCCGTGCATCGAGGGGAATCGATGCGTGCCCGCGACTGGCGCGTGCGCTCTCGCGACGCTCGCGGACGGAACAACCTGCGATGACGGCAACGCATGCACCGTCGACGACGCGTGCGTCGGCGGGGTGTGTCAGGGGCCGCCGCGGCATGACTGTCCCGCGGGGACGACGTGCAACTTCGGCGACTGCGACGCCGCGTCGGGGTGCATCTTCCGTCACGCGCCCGCGCAGACCCCTTGCGACGATGCGGTTCGTGAGTCCGACTTCGACCGCTGCGACGGCCTGGGACGCTGTGTCGGCACCTGCCTTCGCGACCTCGTCGTCTGCGGCGGCAGATGCGTCGACATTCAGGAGAGCACCGCCGACTGCGGCCGTTGCGGCAACGCGTGCCTCGACACTCAGACGTGCCGATGGGGCGTCTGCGAGGTGATCGGGTGCAGGGTCGATCAGCTCATCTGCGCGGGCGTCTGCGCGGCGGTGCTCACCGACCCGTCGAACTGCGGACGCTGCGGCAACGCGTGTCCCGTTGGGCAGACCTGTCAGTCAGGCGCCTGCGCGTCGCCGTAGCAACGCGCATCGACGAGCGCCCTCGACACCCCGCGCGCGTTGGAATACCCATCGATGGCCTCGTGCGCGTCGCCGCGCGGGCACGCACGCG
>JBPOHC010000362.1:0-30611 GCA_052035985.1 Myxococcota bacterium
TCCTCGTCGCCGCGTCGCTCGCGTCGTCCGCGTATGCGCAGACCGATCCGTCGCGAGAGGAGGCGCGCGCCCGCGTCGCCCGCGCCGGCGAGCTCCTGCAGAACGCCGACTGGAACTCCGCCATCCCCGAGCTCGCGCGCGTTCGCGCGGTGATGGAGACGCTGCCGGTGCTCTACAACCTCGGCCTCGCGCACCGCGCCGTGGGCCACAGCCTCGCGGCGCGCGCGGCGTTTCGAACCTTCCTCGAAAACGCGGGCGACAGCGTGCGCGAGGAGCGTCGCCGCGAGGTCGAGGGCTTCGTCACCGAGCTCGACGCGAGCGTCGCGCACCTCACGCTCGACGTCGCACCGACGGCGTGCGCGGTCTCCATCGACGGACGCGACGGCGCGCACCACGGCGACCGCGTCGACCTCGACCCGGGCCAGCACGCCCTCATCGCGCGCTGCGAGGGATACCAGCCCGAGGCCCGCACGCTGACCCTCGCGCCCGGCGCGTCGGAGTCGATCACGCTGCGTCCCGTCGCCCTCCCGCGCATCACGTCCCTTCGCGTCGACAGCGCGGTGGCCGACGCGAACATCTCCGTCGACGGCCTCTCCATCGGCACCGGACGCGGGCGCGCCACGGTCACCCCCGGCCGTCACGTCGTCGAGGTCGTCGCGTCGGGCTATCGACCGTGGCGCCGCGAGCTCACCGTCGAGCACGGCGTCGACCTCACCATCACCGCTTCGCCCGAGCGCATCCCCCTCGTCGCGCGCCCGTGGTTCTGGAGCGTGATCGGCGCCGCCGTCGCGGTGTCCGTCGCCGTTCCCCTCACCGTGTACCTCGTGAACGAGTCGCAGAGCGCGGTGCCCGTCTCGCCCGCGTGGGGCGTCGTTCGAACGCCCTGAGCCGCGGTTCATCCCGAACGCGTCCCGCGATCCCGAACGGATCCCGGGACCGACCTGGGGCGCGATTCATCTAAAAACAAGCCAATCCACGACGGCACACGCGCTGCAAATGGGTCTGACACGCCCAGGAGGCGCACCCCATGAACAAGCTCACCCTCGCTCGCTCGATCGTCATCGCCGCGTCTGTCTCGCTCGCCTCGCTCACCGGCTGCGCGCCCGAGCGCGTGATCGACGGCGCGCCGAACGCGCAGCGCGACGACCTCGCAGGCCCCTCGAACGCCGCAGCCTCGACGAACTCGTCGACCACGCCGACCACGGTGCTCGGCGCGACGGACGCGCGCGGCATCACCGACGGAGACATCACCGACGACGACGCGAGCGCCGTTCACGTCGCGCCCTTCAGCGAGGTCGCGTTCAAGAGCGCGGTGATCGCAGCGACGGCCGGACGCGACGCCGCGCCGCTCCCCGCCATCGAGAGCGCCAACGGAGACCTCGCGTTTCGCAGCGTGCTCTCGCTCGTCGCGCGCTCGTCGGGCGTCTCCGTCGACGACGTGACCGTCGAGGTGCAGGCGTGCGGCGCCGAAGGGCAGGAGAGCTGCGCGCGCCGCTTCACGCGCCTCATCGCCGCGAGCGATTTCGATCTCTCGAAGGCCCTCACGCCCCTCGCGCGCCGCCTCGTCACGGAGGTCCCCGACGCGCGCCTCGTCGTGTGGAAGCCCACGCGCGACGGCGAATCGCTCGGCAGCGCGGTCACCCTCTTCGGCGTGCGTTCGGGCCGGCTCCTCGGCATGATCGCCTTCCGTTGAAGCGCAGAGAGAGAAGCACCGTGAACCCCCGCACGATCTCCCTGTTGATGGCGCTCCTCTGCGCGTGCAGCGCCGAGGTCGAGCCCGCGGCGGTCGACCCCTTCGTCGGCCCCCTCACCAGCGGCAACTTCATCGCGCGCTTCGCCGCCGCGCGCTGCGCGAGCGAGTTCGCCTGCCACGACGCGCAGAGCGTCTCGACGCGACGCTTCTTCGCGACCGAGGCCGACTGCGTCACCGAGGCGCTCACGCAGGAGAACACCCCCATCGACGACGACCTCGTGGCCCTCTCGCGCGGCGCGACCGTGCGCTTCGACGCCGCGACGGCGCAGCGCTGCCTCGACGAGACCGCGCGCACCTGCTTCGACTTCGGCTTCAGGCCCGCCGACTGTCGAAGGGTCTTTCGGGGAGCGCTCCCCGCGGGGAGCTCGTGCTGGAGAAACGAGGAGTGCGTCGACGACGCGTGGTGCGAGCACGCGCGAGACGCCACCGGCGCGCGGACGTGCCCGGGCACCTGCCGACCCCGCGTCGCGCTCGGCGCGGCGTGCGGCGACGCCCCGTGCTCCGACGTAGGAACCACGGGCGACCCCTACTGCTACGGCAACGAGAACGCCCGCTGCGTCGACCTCCAATCGGGCCCCGCCGCGAGCGAGGGACAGCCCTGCGGGATGCGCGGGCTCTCGGCCACGCTCGTCACGCGTACGCGCTGCCGCGACGGGCTCGTGTGCGTCTCCACGGGCGGCGGCCTCGCGGAGCCGCTGCTCGGCGACGGCGAGGGCGTGTGCGTGCGCAGCGCGCGCATCGGCGAGGCGTGTCAGTCGAGGTCCCCCGGCTGCGGCGACGACGCGGAGTGCATCGACGGCGTCTGCCAGCGCACGGTCGTGCAGACGCGCGTCGGCGCCCCTTGCGACGCGGGCTCGATCGGGCCGCGCCTCTGCAGCCCCGTGCGCTACCTCGTCTGCGTCGACGGCGCCTGTCAGCGCCTCGGCGACGGCAGCCTCGGGAGCCGCTGCGTGAAGTTCTGTCAGCGAGGGCTCATCTGCGAGAACGACACGTGCCGCCCGCAGCACGCGGCCGGTGAATCCTGTCGCTTCGGCGACGAGTGCGCCTCGGGGTCGTGCGACGACGCGAACCCCTTCGAAGACCCGCCGGGCCGCTGCCGCGCCCGCTACTGCTCGCGGTGAAGCGCGCCTCAGCGCGCGACGCGAACGCCCCCGTCGACGGCGATCGAGAGCCCTTCGAGAAAGCCCGTCTCGTCGCCGAAGAACACCCTCAGATCATTGCCGTTCGCCTCGGCGTCGAAGGCCACGAAGTCGTCGCGGCGGTCGCCGTCGAGGTCGCCGACGCCGAGCGTGCTCCACGCGCCGGTGTCTCCGAGGTCGACGGTGTACGCCCTCGACTCCGAGGGCGAGAGGCCCACGGGTGCAGCGCGGCCGTACTCGATGAACGCGTGCGAGCGCCCCGACGCCTCGCGCAGCGTGAAGAGCACCTCACCGAAGCCGTCGCCGTCGAGGTCGCCGCCCGCGCTCGCGCTGACGAACGACGCCCCCGCGGGAAGCGCTCCGAGCACGACGTGCTGCGGCGTCAGCGAACCGCTGAGAAACGACGGCCCGAGGTACACCGCAGCGTTTCCGTCGCGCGCGACGAGGTCGCCATTGCCGTCGCCGTTCACGTCTCCCGCAGCGGAGACCTCTGCGCGTACGCTGAAGGTCGCGCCGCCGCTGCCCGCGAGGAGCTCGACCCTCCGCGCGAGCGCGAGGCCGCCCACGCCACCCGGCACGATGAAGAGCCGACGCCCTCGAAGGTCGGCCCCGAGCGCGCCCACGAGCGCGTCGTCGTAGCCGTCGCCGTCGACGTCGCCCGCGCCGCCGACCACGGCACCGAACGCGGGGAGGCCCGCGGGCGCTTCAAAGGTCGTCGTTCGAAGCGGCGCTGACGGAGCCCCGTGAAACACGAAGACCCGCTGCGCATGCGGCGCTCCGACGATCACGTCGGCGTACCCGTCTCCGTCGACATCGCCCGCGCCACGCACGTCGAGGCGCTGCGAGGGAAGCTCGAAAAAGCCTCCGTCCACGGGCGAAACGAGCGTGAGACGCCGCGAAGATGTCACGCCGCCGAAGCGCACCTCGACGCGCGCCTCCGAGAGCCCGTCACCGGCGGGAGAGACCGCCGCGAGGTCCGCGAAGCCGTCGCCGTCGAGGTCGCCGATCGACGCGACGCGACCGTATCCGCTCGCCTCGGACGCTTCGATCGAGCCGCCACGCGCCGCCAGCATCTCGCGCGTGCCTCCGCTGTACACACGCAGCGCGCCACCTGCGCTCGGGGCGTATGCGAGCTCGGCGCGACCGTCGCCGTCGAGGTCGAGGCGCGTCGACGAGGCGCTCGCGGTGATGGCGTCGCGCGCTCCGATGAAGAGCTCCCACGTCGCGCTCGCGCGGCCCGTCGCGATCGAGGTCACACGCCAGAAGGCCGTGCGCCCGACGACGTCGGCGCGTGTGATTCGCGCGCAGCGCCCTGCCGTGACGATGGGGCTTCGAAGCGGCGTCGCGCAGGCCCGATCGGCGCAGAGCTCGACGCGCGCAGTCCCCGCGTTCGAGGGCGCAGTCCAGCGGAGCGTGGTGAGCGACGACGTGAGCACACCCGCGGAGCGAGGCGAGATGAGCCGCGGCGCTGCGGAGACCTCCGCGGGCAGCGGGCGGTAGTCGACGAGCGAGGCGCGCGCTTCGGGCTCGCATCCCGCGGCGCCGCAAACGGTCCCCACGGGGCAACGTCGCGCGTCGACGCTGCGGCAGCGGGCGGCGAGGAACACGTCGAGCAGCGCCGTTCTTCCCGCGGCGTACGAGGCCGTCGCGCGGCGGGTGAAGAGGTCGCCGTCGGGTCCCACCGCCGTGACGTCGACGGTGACGCGCTCGCCCGACGCGCTGCTGTCGGGAACCATCCCGAGCTCCTGCGGGAGAAAGAGCGCTCCGGGGCGCACGCCACCGAGTTCGAAGACGCGGCGTATGGCCGTCGTCGACGCGTCCGAGGTCACCACGATGCGCACGCCCGTGATGCCCTCGCAGTCGCCTTCGGGGAGGTCCGTCGAGACGCGCAGCACGAGCTCCGTCGACGGGGCCGCGCAGGTGCCCACCGCCGCGACGAGCGCCGCGCAGCGAGCGATTCGCCTCATTCCGTGGGGAGCGCGCGACGCCATGACCGTTCGTTGTTCAGGTACTCCACCGCCGAGGGAGGCGTCTATGCTCGTCCGCGCGATGAACGATCTGGCGATGCGCATCACGGTCCGCGCGCCCGGCGCCCCGGAGCCGATCACGGCAGAGCTCGACCCCGACGCAGCGCTGCTCTTCGGGCGTGAACCCGACCCCTCGCGACTGCCGCGCGGCCTGGTGCCCGTCGGCGCGAAGATCGCGACGCTCAAGCTCGAAGGCGTCACCGTCTCGGGCAACCACTGCGTCGTGTGGCGCTCGGGCGATCGCGTCTTCGCGTGCGACCTCCGCAGCCGCAACGGCACCACGCTCCCGCTGCCCGCCCTCGCCCCCGTGTCCGTCGATGTGCCCCCCGACGCTGCGCTCTCCATCGAGGTCGCGCCCTCGCGCACCGCCGCCGCGGCCTCACCCTCACGCCCGCGCGACGCCGAGTGGAGCGACGCGAGCGCCTTTCCGCACGCGGTCGCGCACGAGGTTGCGGCGTGGCTCCGGCGCGCGGACACGAGCGTCGAGGTGCGCGCCGAGCGACGCGGACGCGCGCGCAATGACGAGCTCGAGGTGCCCTTCACGGCCGAGTGGTCGCTCGCCTTCACGACGGGCGCGGGCACGGTGAGCCCCGCGTGGTCGTCGATGCTCGAGCAGGTGGTCGAGTACGCGCACACGCAGGCCGCGCGATTGCGTGAGGAGCGGCGCTTCGAACACGGCGACGATTTCATCCTCGCGTCGCCCGCGTTTCGAGAGGCGCACCGACGCGTCTCCGAGGCGTCTGCGCGGGCGCTGCAGACGGTGCTCCTCGGCGAGACGGGGTCGGGCAAGAGCACCCTCGCGCGCTGCTATCACGCCCACGGAGACAGGGCCCGCGGGCCCTTCGAAGCGGTCAACTGCGCCGAGATCGACAAGCACTTCGCGCGCACGCGGCTCTTCGGCGCGAAGAAGGGCGCGTACACGGGCTGCCACGCCGACATCGAGGGCGCCGTCGAGAGCGCGCGCGGGGGAACGCTCTTCCTCGACGAGGTGGCCGAGCTCTCGCTCGACGTGCAGGGCGAGCTGCTCACCTTCCTCGACGACCAGCGGTACAAGCGCCTCGGCGACGACCAGTGGCGTCAGGCCGACGTGCGCGTCGTCTGCGGCACCAACGGAGACCTCCGCAAGCACGTCCGCGAAGGGCGCTTTCGCAACGACCTCTGGTACCGCATCGCCGGACGCATCGTCGAGGTTCCGCCCCTCCGCGAGCGCCCCGAAGACGTCGTCGCCACGCTGCGCGCGCGCACCGTCGACGAGCGCCACGACGCGCTCTCGGTCTACGACGCCCTCTCGCCCGAGGCCCGCCGCCACGTCGCCCACGGTTATCCCTGGCCCGGCAACTTCCGCGAGCTCGAAGCCTTCGTGCGCAGGCTTCCGAGCGCAGCGACGGCGGGCTCCATCGACCTCGACGCGTGCCTCGCCGCGTTGCGCGAGGGCGCGCTCGATCAGTCGACGGTCACCCGCGCGCGTCGCACGGACGAGCCCGCGGGCGCGTGGGGCGCGGTCACCTCCGTCGCAGACCGCGTGTGGGCGCTGAAGTACGGCCCCGCGGGGCCCTCGCGCGCGCAGGAGTTCCGCGAGTACGTCGAGGAGATGATGAAGCCCCTCTTCTTCGCGCGCGCCCTCGGCCTCGAAGACCTCACGGCCGTGCCCGATCGACCGACGCCGAGCTACGAGGAGATGGGGCGACGCATGGGCTGCGACGCGAGCACGGTGAAGAACCAGCTCGCGCGCTACCTCGACCTCAAGCGCGCGCTCGACGCCGCGAAGGGCTGACGCCGATCACTCCGCGATGTGAACGATGAAGGCCTCTCCGTGCCAGCCGTACTTCGCGTAGCTCTCGAGGCTGATGCGCAGGTTCGCGGCGAGCCACTCGCGCGTCGCGGCGCGCTCGCCGTGTGAGGCCCGCGCGGTGAACGCGTTCCAGTCGTCGAAGAGGATCACCGTGCCCTGCTGGAGCAGCGGCGTGACCCAGTTCAGCACCGTGCGCGCAGACCCGTAGAGGTCGACGTCGACGTGAACGACCGCCGCGCCGAGGCCGCGGAGCGAGGTCTGATCGAAGGTCGCGAGCGAGCGTTCGAAGTACCCGGGGACGAGCACCACCTCGGCGTCGTCGACCTCGTGATAGCGGAGCTTGTTCGCCACGGCCTCGACGTCGAACGCGAACTGCCCCGTTTCGAACTGATTGGAGTCCGCGTCGGAGCCCTCGAGCGTCGGCAGCCCTTCGAAGGAGTCGAAGAGAAAGAACGTCGGCACCGACTCGGGGTTCTCTCGGCGATGCGCGCGGATGGCCGCTACGGCCGAGCGACCCGCGCCGACGCCGAACTCCAGGTAGTGACCGCGGAGCTTGCTCTCGCGCACCCAGAAGGCGACCAGAGAGTGAACGTCGATGCGTCCGGTGGCGGACCGCAGGCTCGGCCATTCGACGTGATAGGGGAGCGGATCGAGCTCGTCGCGACGCGCGTGGGCCATCGCCCGATCGTAGGCGCACCGTCAAAGCTCGCTCAAGCTATCGCGCAGGCAAGCCGTTCTTCTGGGCACGGAGGCACCGGTTTCGCCATGCTCAACCGCAAGCTCGCCCAGACGATCCTCATCGCGCTCCTCGTCGGCTGCTCGCCAGAGGAGCAGGTCGGCTCCCCGCAGGGAGTCCCGAGCGCACGCGTCACCGAAGTCGCTCGCACCGCCTCGACGCCCGCATCGGACCTCCGCGAAGGCGTGATCGTCTTCGATCCCCCGCTGCGAGCGTGGGCTCCCATCGGCAGAACGCCGGCGGGCCCGACGCAGCTCCGCCTCTTCGACGGCGTCGATCGCGAGCTCCGCATCACGGCCCACCGACGCGTCGCGAACGGCGGCGTGTTCGAAGGGACCTTCACCGCGTCACCGGGCAGCTACGCCGTGCTCGCCCACGTCGACGACGCGGTCGCGGGCACGCTCTTCATCCCGCACGTCGGGCTCTACCGCGTGCGCACGAGGGCGGGCGGCGAGCTGCACCTCACGTCGCTCGACCCGATGAAGATCCCGACGGAGCGCCTGCCTCCAACGACGCCGTTCTCGGCCTCCGCCACCGCAGACGCGCTCCCCCCTCCGCCCGCTGACCCGCCCCCCGCGCACGACGACTCCGCCTTCGACGACACCGCGCTCGGTGACACCACGGGCAGCGGCGATGCGACCCCGACCGTGGCGTCCGACGTGCCCAACACCGTCGTCGACATCGCCGTCTTCTACACGCCCGCCGCGGCGACCGCGAACGGCGGCACCGCGGGCGTCAACGCGCTCATCAGCGCGGCCGTCGCGACCGCGAACACCTCGTACACGAACAGCCACGTATCGCTCACGCTGCGGCTCGTCCAGACCGCGCAGACCGCCTACAGCGAGAGCCACGCGCTCGGCACCGACCTCGGCCGACTTCAGCGCCCCGCCGACGGATACATGGACGAGGTCCACGCCACGCGCTCCGCCGTGAAGGCCGACATCGTCTCGCTCATCGTCACGGGGGCGAGCGACGCCGCGGGCATCGGCTACCTCTGGACCACGGGGATGGGCGCGTCCTACGTGAACTACGCGTTCAACGTCGCCGTCGACGCCTACGCCGACGCGAACCTCACGCTCGCGCACGAGGTCGGGCACAACATGGGCTGCGGTCACGCCGCGGGCGACGGCGGCAGCGGCGCGTACGCCTACTCGTACGGGTACAAGTTCACCGCGAGCGGCACCGCGTACAGAACGGTGATGGCCTACGCGCCGGGCACGCGCCTGCCGTACTTCTCGAACCCGACCGTGAGCTACCTCGGCGTCCCGACGGGGGTGAGCGGCACGGCCGACAACGCGCTCACGCTCAACAACACGAGGGCCACGATCGCGGCGACGATGGGCGGCCTCACCCTCTCGGATCAACAGTGGGGCCCCGTCACCACGGGCGATTTCAACGCCGACAACCAGACCGACATCCTCTGGCGCAACAGCTCCACGGGGCGCGTGATCGTGTGGTTCATGAGCGGCACCACGCGCAGCTCGACGGCGACGATCTGGTCGGGCGACGCCGCGTGGGTGCCCATCACCGCGGTCGACCTCAACGCCGACGCGAAGCCCGACATCGTCTGGCGCAACAGCTCCACGGGGCGCGTGATCGTGTGGTTCATGAACGGCGCCACGATGACCTCGACGGCGACGCTCTGGTCGGGCGACGCGGGCTGGGCGCCGATCACCTCGGGCGACTTCAACGCCGACAGCAAGCCCGACCTCGTCTGGCGCTACACCCCGACGGGGCGCGTGATCGTGTGGTTCCTGAACGGCGCCACGCTGACCTCGACGGCGCAGCTCTGGGCGGGCGACGCGGCGTGGGTCCCCGTGTCGACGGGCGACTTCAACGCAGACAGCAAGACCGACATGATCTGGCGCAACACCTCCACGGGCCGCGTGATCGTGTGGTTCATGAACGGCGCCACGATGACCTCCACCGCCGTCGTCTGGTCGGGTTCGAGCGACTGGGTCCCCCGCGCGGTCGGAGCCTTCAACGGCGACAGCAGCCCCGACACCGTGTGGCGCAACAGCAGCAACGGCCGCGTCATCGTGTGGCTCATGAGCGGCACCACCGCGTCGAGCACCACCGCGATCTGGGAGTAGGTCCCGAAGCGGCACACTCGCTCCGTCGCGCGCCGCGCATGCGCGTTGAAAGGCCCTCGGGCCTGACATTAGATTCCCTCCCCCTATGCGCGTCCTCTTCTTCGTCGAGCCGCTGGTGATGCACGGCCGCCCGTTTCACTACTGGGCCTGGCTCGGCATCTTCGCCGAGATGCGCGCCGCGCTCCGCGCCGTCGGGTGGGAGGCGCGGATCATCGTGAACGAGGCCCTCGCCACGCGCGCGCTGGCGCCCCTCGACAGCGGCGCGCTCCACGCGCAGCGGGGTCACGGGCTCCCGCCCGAAGAGGTCGTGATCCTCTCGCAGACGGCGATCCGACAGCTCTTCGAAGCGCCCAACGTGGCGATCCTCGAGCGCATGAGCCGCGGCGACGACGAGGCCCGCACCGTCGCGTATGGCGCGCTCATCCGCGAGGCGCTCGGTGACTTCGAGCCCGACGTGATGATGTCGCTCACGCCCGCACCGCAGTTGAAGAGGGCCTTTCCGCGCGCGCTCATGCTCGCGACGGAGACGGCGGCGTACTCGCGGGCGCCCTTTCCGATGAGCATCTTCTTCGACCCGGGAGGCTTCTGGGCTGACTCCGTCCCCGCGCGTGAAGCGGCCGCGCTCCGCGCGCGAACGTCGCCCCCCGACGAGGCGTCCTTCACGACGACGCTCCGACGACGGTTCCGCGCGTTCTTCGAAGCCACGACGCCCTTCGCGGAGCTCGAGCGCGAGCTGCGTGCGCAGTATCCGCGCCTGGGATTCCTCCCGCTCCAGTTCGGCGGCGAGTCGGGCTTCGACCTCAACGCGCCGTTTCGCAACCAGGGCGAGTACCTCTTTCACGTGCTCGAGCAGCTCCCGCGCGACGTCGGGCTGATGGTCGTCGAGCACCCCACGGCGCACTTCATCGGCGACGTGATCGACGAAGAGACGCAGGCCTTTCTGCGCGAGCGATACCCCCACGTGCGCTTCATCGATTTCAGGTCCGCCGACAGCGCCGGGCAGTACCTCATCCACCACGCAGACTTCGTGATCTCGGTGAGCTCGTCGCTCGCCATCCAGGCGATGCTCTTCGGCCGTCCGGTGGTCTCCGTCGGACGCAGCCACCTCGCGGAATGGGCTGAAATTCAGGGCATCGAGAGGCTACCGCCCACACGCGAGCCGATCGGCGCAGACGCCACGCTCGAACCGCTGCTCGCCTGGCTCGTCGCGCACTACTTCGTGCCGATGGACCTCGTGCGAGACCCCGCGTGGCTCAACGCCTTCCTCCGGCGCTCCGTGGAGCGCGCGAAGGAGGGACGCCTCGGACTCGATTTCTTCGACCCCGTCGCGCCGCCGGAGCGCCTCGCGAAGCTCCTCTTCCGCGAGCTCGACGGCCCCAGCTTCAGCGCGAAGCTCCAGAACGGAGACTTCAAACAATGGTCGCGCGGCGACGGGCCGTTCCCTCCTGGCACCGACGCGCCCGACGGGTGGACGCTCCTCGATCACGGCGCCGTCGTCTCGCTCTCGCGCGGCGTCTCCGCCGACACCAACGCAGCCGCGGTCGTGATCGAGCGCGCGAAGCAGGGCTCCGGTCCGACGCTGTTCCTTCAGCGCGTCCCGTCGCTGCACCGGGCCGCGGGCAGGCTCGCGAGGCTGCGCTTCAAGGCCCGCAGCGCGCAGCCCGCGACGCTCCTCCACTACCTCTACCTCCAGATCGCCGACGGCCAGGAGTGCTACGGCTCGCCCGCCCGGCCCTTCGCGATCGAGCGCGAGTGGCGCACCTTCGAACACGTCGCGCGGGTGCCCTCGCTCGGCAATCGAAAGCCCGGCGCAGGCGCGCACCTCGAGGTCGTCTTCGCGCTCCCGCCAGAGCTCGGCGCGGCGACCATCGAGCTCTCGGAGGTCTCGCTCGAAGCCGTCGTCACCTGACGCCCGCGCGTCAGTTCAGGCTCCCCTTGCCCGCGAGGTAGGGCCCCGGCAGCCACACGAGCGCCGCGCCCTCTTCCTCGGGCACGACCGCGTGATCCATCGCGCCGTCTCGCGCGAAGCGCAGCAGCACGTCGGAGCGCTGCGCCATCTGCAACATCTCCTCGGGCGCCCGTCGGCTGAGAATGTGACTGAGCGCGCGGTTGACCGACTGGTGCGCGATGACGAGCGTCCCCGCTTCGCCCGGCAGCTCACCTCGCTCGATCGCGCGACGGAGCCGTGAGGCCGCGTCGGCGTAGCTCTCTCCACCGGGCCAACGGTGGTTCCATTTGTCCGCGCGACGCTCTGCGTGGAGCGTCGGATGGCGCGCTGCGATCTCGGCCTCGGTGAGCCCGGTGCACTCGCCGAAATCGATCTCCTGAAGCGCGTCGCAGGGCGCGCACGCGAGGCCCATCTCGCGGGCCACGACGGTCGCCGTCTCGACCGCGCGCGGGAGCGAGCTGCACACGACGGCGCGCACCGAGAGAGCGCGTGCGGCGCGCGCGAGGGCCGCGGCCTGTGAGCGTCCGCGGGCGTTCAACGCGGCGCCCAGGCGGCCCTGCATGCGGCCCTGGATGTTCCAGTCGGTCTCGCCGTGGCGAGCGAGAAAGATGGTCATGGCGTCACGACCCTCGTGGAGACGCGTGGAGGCCGCGCCAGAGCACCTCCGCGAACGCGAAGTCCTCGGGGGTGTTGATGTCCACGGACTCGATGCGAGAGAGAAAGAGCGGCCCGACCCGCTCGGGGTTCATGCGCCGCCGCGTGCGGAGCACGGCTTCGGTCTTGTTCGCGTAGAGGCCCGTGGTCTCGAAGATCGTAGGCGCGAGCTCGGTGCTGTTGGGCAGCGTCCCGTCGGCGCGGTAGTACGCGGGACGACCGTCGCGCCACGCGTAGAAGACGTCCGAGTACACGCCCGCGACGCTGTCGAGGGCTGGTCCATCGAGCATCTCGACGGCGCGATCGACGCTCGCGGGGCTGAGAAAGGGCGCCGTGGGAATCACCTGCAACACGACGCGCGAGGTCGGGTAGCTCGACGCCTGCCAGTGCGCGAGCTGGTCGCCCGAGCACGCGTTGGTGGCGAGCTCCGCGGGACGCTTGAGCGCCACGGCACCGTGCTCGACGCCGATGCGCAGGATCTCGTCGCTGTCGCTGTCGATGACGACGCGGTCGACGCGGGTCGAGGCGCGCGCGATGGCGATCGCGTGGCAGAAGAGCGGTCGGTCACCGAGCGTGCGGAGGTTCTTGCTCGGGACGCGCTGGCTCGTGCCCTTCGCGTGCACGAACGCGACGACCTCGGGGCTCATGCGGCGCTCGCTTCGGCGACGTGCGCGTGGCTGGTCCTCGCGCTCTCACCGACGTCGTTCTCGGGCTGCGGGAACTCGGTCTGGTCTTTGATGAACTTCGTCCCGTAGGTCTGCTCGACGAGAAAGGTCCGCTCGACGTCGCTCATGCCGAAGCTCTGCTTGAAGGCCACGGCGGGGAGCTCCTCGCGCGCTCGCGCGACCATCTCGGGCGACGCGGCGTGGTCGACGAGGGTCTTGAACTCGTTCGGCTCGAGGCTGCACTCGATGTGGTGCACGAAGCTGTGACGCGAGAGGCAGAAGTGCCGCTCGACCATCTCGGCGCCCATCGAGATCGCGCCGAGCGACGGCGTGACGCCCTCCTCGTGGCCCGAGTACCCGATGCGCACACGGTCACTGCCGAAGCGGCGCTTCATCTCCGCGATGTTGCCGAGGCGGAGGCTCTCCGTCGGGCACGGGTACTGCGCCACGCAATGGAGAATCCAGATCTGGTGATCGGGAAAGATCGACAGGGTCTGCTCGATCTGGCTCAGCGTCGAGCCGCCCATCGAGATGACGATCGTGCGGTCCTTCGGGATGAGCCGCGCGCACTCCTCGAGCATCGCGCGGTTGCGCGCGTTCGAGGACGCGACCTTGAAGTGCGAGAGGCCAAAATTGAGCATGAAGCGCAGGCTCGGGAGGTCCTGCACGGTGCTGAACCAGCCGATGTCGAGGGACCTGCACTTGCGGTCGAAGCGGCGGAAGTCCTCCTCGTCGAACTCGAAGACCTTGCGATAGTCGCGGTAGGTCTTGCCGTAGGGGCTGTCGTAGGGCGAGTCGAGCTTCTCCTTCGAGTAGAAGGTCTCGACGTCCTTCTTCTGCATCTTGATGAGGGTGGCCCCGGCGGCCGCGGCCTCCTCGACCATCCTGAGCAGCACGTTCAGGTTGCCCATGTGATTGGTCGTGAACTCAGCGACGAAGACAGTCATGGCTACCACCTCCCGATGCGGTCATAGAGCGCCTGGATGTCTCGCGTGCCGGCGAGCTCGCGCCGCACCATGTCCTCACGCTCGAGGCGCTCCTCGGCGAGGCTGCAGACGCGTTCAATCTTGTCCGCGGCGATGACCAGCACGCCGTCGGGGTCGCCGAACACGAAGTCGCCGGGCCGCACTCGCACGCGCCCTTCGGGGCCCGCGAGCGAGATGTCGACCTGATACTCGACGATCTGCCAGCGCGCGTACGCGTCGATGGGCTGCGTCCCGCGACAGAACACGGGGAAGCGATCCTGCTCGATGATGCGCGCGTCGCGCGTGTACCCGTCGATCACCGCGCCGACGGCGCCGAACTTCCGCGCGAGCTTGCCCGAGATGTCGCCGAAGTGCGCGACGGTGTCGTCGTCGCCCGCGTCGATGACCTGCACGCAGCCCTGCGTGAAGCTCTGAAACATGCGGATCCGCACCGCGTCGTCGATGTGCGCGGCGTCGAGCACGCGCGCGCCGCGGCACGTGAACGCGTGACCGAACACCACCTCGTCGGCCGCGAGCCGATAGACCGGCTTGACGGCGCGGTGCACGACGAAGGGCGCCGTCTCGTTGAGGTCGAAGCGCAGCGCGTCGTAGACGACGCCCAGATAGAGTCGAGCGAAGCGGCTTGCCAGGTCCATACGGCCTCTCGGTTCGAGGCCCTCGTTCCGCAACGCGCGTACCAGCTCAGACTCACCGCAAATCCCGAGGGAAATGTGTTCGACCTTCGCGCGTCCGATGTCACGACATTGGCGCGCGTCAACGCGTTGGCGCTGCGCGGCCTGAGCCTCGACACGCGCTCAGCGGGCTCTGTGACGCCCGCGTCCGCTGCGATGGGTGCTGCTCCCCGGACGCGCGCGGTGACGTCCTCGCCGCGGCGTCGGGTCTTCTGCGGGGGATTGCGCGACGGGCGCCGCGGGCTGCGCGACGGCGACGGGCGCGACGAGGTCGATCTGCGCGTCGACGTGCTCGTTGAGGGGCATCCACAGGCGCCGCGGTTCGAAGCCCCGCGCGGCGACCTCGATCATCTCGGGCGCGGCCCCGGGGATGAGCTCGGCCTCCATGGGGTTGTCGTACGTGCGGCCTCGCACGGTGATGAGCGCCTCGCGAACGTTCGATCGAACGCGCACCCGCACCGCGCGGGTCGACGCGTGCGCCGCGAAGGTCGTCGTCGTCACGGGCGGACGACCGAGCGCAGCGAGCATGTATCCGCCGAGCAGCCCGCTCAGCAGCGCGAGCGCCACCACCGCGAGGAACAGCGGCCGCAGCATCTTCATCGCGTCGTGCGCGTCGGGGCGCAGCGCGGGCATGCGCACGGTGGAGTCCGACGGCGCGGCGAGCGCGGCGGGCGCAGCGACGGACGCTCCGTTCGCGGGGGCCTCGGCCTCACGCGGACCGCGGGGTGACTGCATCGTCGCGGGGCGATCCTTCGGGGCCGCGGGGAGCGGCGATCGACGGCCGCGCGCGTCGACGATGAGCCGCGTGGCCGAGGCGCGCATCCCGTTGGGCGACGAGACCTCCGACGCGTCGGCGCGCGGTGACTCCGCCGAGGGACGCGACACGCGCGGCGGGTTCGACGGGCGCGCGGAGAGCTCGACCTCGCACGCGTCGAGGGCGGCGAGGAGCGGCGCCATCGACGAGAAGCGCTCCCTCGGAGCCTTCGCGAGGCACGTCGCCACGAAGGCTTCGAGCGACGCGGTGACCCGCTCGACGCCGCGGTCCCTCATCGGGATCGGCGGCCGCGAGAGCTGCGCGATCAGCACCTCGCTCGCGTTCTCGCACGCGAAGGGGAGCGTCCCCGTGACCATGCGATAGAGCAGCATCCCGAGCGCGTAGACGTCGGTCTCGACCGTCGCGGGCTCGCCCCTGATCTGCTCGGGCGCGGCGCTCTCGGGCGCCCACGCGAGCTCGCGCATCGAGAGGTCCGCCCCGAGGGCCGCCGCGAGCAGGTTGTTGAGCCCCACGTCGGAGAGCACCGGCCACGGCGACGACGGGCGCCCCTGCGCCAGGATGACGTTCGAAGCGCGCAGGTCGCCGTGCACCACGCCCGCCTCGTGCGCGGCCTGTAGCCCCTCGGCCACGCTGCGCACCAGCGGGAGCGCCTCACGCAGCGGAACGCGCTGCCCGCCCTTCAACCTCGCCGCGATCGAGCTCCCCTCGATGCGCTCGGTCACGACGCAGAGGAGGTCCTCGGTGCGGCGCCGCACGACGCCGCCGGTGATCACCCGCTCGACGTGTGGGTGATGGATCGCGCAGAGGCGTTCGAAGCGGTCGCCGATCGCGCCCCACGTCGACCGCGCCGCGATGGCGAACACCGGGTGCGACATGAACCGCAGCACCACCTCGGCCCCGCCTTCGAGGGCCACGCCGAGGTACGACTCACCGCGCGGCTCCGAGGCGAGATGCGCTGTCACCTCGTACTGCTCGAACACCACGAGCCCGGTCAGCATCGGCGTGTTCGGGTTCGGCGCGGAATCCATCGCGAAGAGCGGTCCCAGGTTGCAGGGGGCGCAGACATCTCACGATATCTGAATTTCCAAAAACCTCACAGGATGTTGATGCTCAGATGCCGCGATTCGCCGGGGCGTAGGGTCACGGTCTTCGAAGCCCTCCGGTCGCGCATCTCTCCGACCACGCGGTATCTCCCGGGCGCGAGGGTGTACGTCGCCGTGCTCTCCCTGCGCTGCCCGTTGACGATCACCGTGCCCCACGGGTTGATCGTCACCTCGAGCCTCGCGGGCCTCACGGGCCCCTCCGCCATCGCGATCCCCGCGTCGAGGGCCGTGGGCGCGCTCGCGTCGACCGCGGCCACTGCGGGCGCTCCCGCGTCGCGCGCGGCGATCACCGGAGGCGCGGGCTCCACGCGCGGCGGAGGAGGCTGCGGGGTCGTGATGGGAGGCGTCGGAGGTCCTCCGCTCGGGCGCGTCGCGACCCACGTGACGCCCGCGACGAGCATCGACGCGAGGGCCGCGGTGACCGCGATCCACGGCGCGCGAGACGGAGCCGCGACGGGCGGTTGAGCGGGCGTCGGCGCGACGAGGGCTGCGACGGCGACGGGCGACGATCGCTGCGCGGGGACCGTCGGCGCGGTGCGCGGTCCCTGCTCGCTCCCGGCGGACGCTCCGGTGTCGGACGTGAGGGTGCGTTCGGCGGAGGCAGGCGCGGTGCGCTCGATGGTCTTCGGCGTGGTGGGCGCGCTGCTCGTGTCACCGAGGCCAAGGAGCGCCGCCGCGCTCGATGGGACCGTCGCGTCGGATGGCTCGACCGCGGGCTCTCCGTTCGCGCCGAAGCGCGGCACGACGGTGGAGTGCTGCACGTCGTCGTAGAGCTCGCGCATGAGCCGCTGGAGCCCGCGCTGCCCGGTGCCAAGCGCCGGGACGTGCTGGAGCGCATCGAGCGCCGCGCCCGCGTCCGTGAAGCGATCGTCGGGCTTGTTCGCGAGGAGCTGCTCGATGAGCGCCTCGACGTCGTACGAGACATCCGGGCGCAACGCCCGCAAGGGTGGATGCTCGCCGCGCAACATCGCGTGGACGCCCTCGACCTGCGACGACCCGACGAAGGGCTTACGTCCCGCGAGGAGCTCGTACGCGACCACGCCCACGGCGAAGAGGTCGGTGCGGTGATCGAGCGTGAGGCCCATCGCCTGCTCGGGGGCCATGTACGAGACCTTGCCCCGCACCACGTCGCCCTGCGTGTGGTGGAGCCGCGACGTGGCCTTCGCGATGCCGAAGTCGGTGAGCTTCACCTCGCCCGAGTACGAGACCATCACGTTGTGCGGGGTCACGTCGCGGTGGACGATGCGCAGCCACTCGCCGCCGTCGGTCTTGCCGTGGGCGTACTCGAGGGCCTTGAGCACCTCGGCCACGATGAAGAGCGCCACGTCGACGGGCATCGCGCGGCCCTGCGCGGCGAGGCGCTTGACCACCTTCGAAGCGTCGGTGCCGTGGACCCACTCCATCACCGAGAAGAGCGCGCCGTCGTGGGAGCCGAAGTGGTCGATGCTGACGATGTTGCTGTGGCGCAGCGTGGCCGAGATGCGCGCCTCGTCGATGAACATCCGCACGAACTCGGCGTCGGTGCAGAGCGCCGATCGGATGCACTTCACGCAGACCTCGCGGGAGATGTTCATGGCCCCCACGCGCTCGGCGCGGAAGATCTCGGCCATGCCCCCCTCGGCGATCTTCTCGCGCAGCACGTAGTTGTCGAAGCGGTCGCCCTCGCGCACGGCGCCGCGTACCCTACACCAGAAGCACCGCGCCGAGGCGCTACTCCGCGGGGGGCAGCGCGTTCTCGCCGAGCGCGACGCGGAGCGCGTCGGTGAGCTCCTTGAGCGTGAGGGGCTTGCGGAGCACCGTCGAGATGCCGTACTGCCGCGCGCGGTCGATGGAGAGGGCCGGGCCGTAGCCCGTCGCGAGCACGATGGGGATGTCGGGGCGCAGCCGGAGGATCTGCACCGCGAGCTCGTCGCCGGTCATGCCGGGCATGGTGAGGTCGGTGATGACCAGGTCGAAGAGCGACGGGTCGACGCGGAAGCGCTCGAGCGCGTCGTGGCCGTTGTCGAACACCTCGGGGTCGTAGCCGAGGCGCTGCAGGAGCCTTCGGAACATGCGTCCGATGGTGGCCTCGTCTTCGACCACGAGGACGCGGCCCTGCGCCTTGGGGAGCGTCGAGAAGGCCGCGAAGGGCGTCATCGAGGGGCGCGCCGACGTGGCCACCAGACACGGAAAAACAAGGGTGAACGTGGTCCCGCGGCCGGGCTCGCTGTCGACCGCGATGCCGCCGCCGTGCGAGGTGATGATCCCGTGCACGACCGAGAGGCCCATCCCCGTTCCCTCGCCGACGGGCTTGGTGGTGAAGAACGGGTCGAAGACGCGCTCGCGCACGCGCTCGGGCATGCCCATCCCCGTGTCTCGCACGGTGAGCTTCGCGATGGTGGCGCCCGCCGCCATCGAGGGGAATCGCGCGGCCGAGGCCTCGTCGAGCTCTCCGCGCGAGAGCGTGATTTCGAGTTGTCCCCCGCCCGTCGTCCGCATCGCGTGCTCCGCGTTGGCGCCGAGGTTGAGGAGCACCTGCTGGAGCTGCGTCCCGTTGCCGAGCACGATGCAGTTGGGCGCCGTGCGCGTCGCGATGTCGACCGTCGTGGGGATCGACGCCCTCAAGAGCCGCACCGACTCCTGCACCACGCGGCCGAGGTCGGTCTCGATGCGCCGCACGTCGTCGTGCCGGCTGAACGTGAGGATCTGCTGGACGAGGTCCCTCGCGCGCCTCGCCGCGGTGAGGGCCTCTGACAAGCTCGTGGCCACCGACGACGTCGCCAACGACGGCGCGGGTCTCGCGGATTGCGATGGCTGCCCCGGCGGCGCCTCCGACGCCGGTCTCGGCGGGTGCGAGGGCTGTATCGCCTGCGGCGGGTGCGAGGGCGAGAGGTCGAGCAGCGCGAGCTCGGTGTAGCCCATGATGGCCGCGAGGAGGTTGTTGAAGTCGTGCGCGATGCCTCCCGCGAGCGTGCCGATGGCCTCCATCTTCTCGGCCTGACGGAGCCGCGCCTCGAGCTCGCGGCGCCCCGTGAGGTCGCGGATCACCGCGTGGAGCAGCGTGCGAGGCCCCACGGGCACGCACGTGAGCAGCAGCTCGACGGGCACCTCGGTTCCGTCGGCGCGGCGCGCGTTCCACTCAAATCGGCTGGAGTTCCGGGCGAGGGCTTCGTGGATGTAATCCCCGAGCGACCCGGTGGAGCCCTCGGGCTGCGCGAAGAACTCCGTCGCCGCGCGGCCGATGAGGGTCCACCGATCGTTGACGCAGAAGAACGCCACCGCGGCGGGGTTGCAGTCGACCACGCGCTCGCCGTCGAGGAGCACCTGCGCGTCGGCCGAGAGGTCGAAGAGGAGCTTGAACTTCCGCTCGCTCTGCGCGAGGGCGTCCTCCATGGCCTTGCGGTCGGTGATGTCGACGCAGTTGCCGATGTACCCGATGAACTCGCTGGCCTCATCGAAGAGGGGCACCCCCGTGTCGATGAGCCAGCGGTAGCGCCCGTCGTTGCGGCGGAGGCGGTACTCCGCGCGAAAATCCACGCGCTCCTGAAAGGCCGCGAGAAACTGCTGGCGATACGCGGGGTAGTCCTCGGGGTGGATCTCCATGAGCCACGGGTTGTAGAGCAGCGTCTCGCGCGACAGCCCCGTGAAGGTCACCCACTGTTCATTGAAGAACGTGTACCCGCCGTGCGCGTCGCAGGCCCAGATCATCACCGGGGCCGTGTTGGCCATCTGGCGGAAGTGGGCGTCTTCGAGCCTCCCGACGGGGCTCGAAGCGGCCACCACAACGGGCGCGACCTCTTGCGAGTCTGACTCCGTGGGACGTTCGGTCGTTACATCCATCCGTACGTCCTTCGTGGGAGTCGTGGGCGCGGTGCGCCGTCGGTCGCGGTGGTGTCAGCCGTCCGAGCGCGCGCTGTTCGCCTCGCTCAGCGTGCGCGAAGCACATGATAGTGCTTCTTGCCCTTGCGGAGAACAACGTATCCGCCGGGCAGGAGGTCCTCGCGCGAGATCACCCGCTGCGGGCTCTTCTCCACCGCGTTGTTGACGGAAACCCCAGACTGCTCGATGCCCGTGCGCGCCTGTCCCTTCGAGGGGTAGAGCCCCGCCTTCACGAGCAGGGTAGTGAGGGCCGCGTCGGGCGTGCCCAGGAGCGCCGGGTCGAGGTCCGTCGAGGGCGCGTCGGAGAAGGCCGCGTCGAGGTCGCGCTCGTCGAGCGATCGCCAGTCGTCGCCGCCGAAGAACACCCGCGTCGCGCGCTCGGCCTTCTGGAACTCCTCGGCCCCGTGCACGAAGGTGGTGACCTCCTTCGCGAGCCTCCGCTGCGCGACGCGCTTCGAAGCGTCGAGGTCGTGCTCCTTCATCACCGCAGCGACCTCATCGCCCGCGAGGAACGAGAAGAAGTGGAGGTACCGCTCCACATCCGCGTCGGCCGTGTTGAGCCAGAACTGAAAGAACTCGTAGGGCGACGTGAGCGCGGGGTCGAGCCACACGGCGCCCTTCTCGGTCTTGCCGAACTTGGTCCCGTCGGAGCTCGTGATGAGCGGCACCGTGAGCCCGTGCGCAGCCGCTCCGCGCATGCGTCCGATGAGGTCGATGCCCGACACGATGTTGCCCCACTGATCGCTCCCCCCGAGCTGGAGCGTGCACCCGTGGCGATCGTAGAGGGCCACGAAGTCGTAGGCCTGGAGCAGCATGTACGAGAACTCGGTGTACGAGATCCCCTGGTCGCGCTCCTCGAGGCGCTTCTTCACCGCGTCGCGCTGCACCATCGCGTTGACCGAGAAGTGCTTGCCCACGTCGCGCAGAAAGTCGAGGAGCCCGAGTCCGCAGAGCCAGTCGGCGTTGTCGATCATCAGGGCGGCGTTGCCCTGCGCTTCGAAATCGAGGTAGCGCCCGAGCTGCTTGCGAATCCCCTGGAGGTTCGCGTCGAGCGCCTCGCGCGTGAGGAGCGTGCGCTCGGCCTGCTTGCCGCTCGGATCACCGATGAGCCCGGTGCCGCCGCCCACGACCGCGATGGGCTTGTGCCCCGCGCGCTGGAGCCGCACGAGCAGGATGATCTGCAGGAGGCTCCCCACGTGGAGGCTCGCCGCGGTGGGGTCGAAGCCGATGTAGCCCGTGACGACGCCCTTGGAGAGCGCCTCGCGGAGCGCGGCCTCGTCGGTCGCCTGGTGAAAGAGCCCGCGATGCTTGAAGTCTTCGAGGAGGTCCATGTCGTTCACGTGAGCGGAGGGGGAGGGAGTCGCCCGAGGAGCCCTTCGACGCCGTGCGCGACGGCGAGCAGACGCGGCTCTTCGAACGCGGGCGCCATGAGCTGGAGCCCCACAGGGAGTCCCGACGCGCCGAGGCCCGCGGGGAGCGAGATCGCAGGAACGCCCGCGAGCGAAGCGGGCAGCGTGCACACGTCGGCGAGGTACATCGCGAGCGGATCATCGACGCGCTCACCGAGCTTGAACGCAGCGGTCGGAGAGGTCGGCGCGGCGATCACGTCGACGCGTTCGAAGGCGTCGGAGAAGTCCTTCGCGATCATCGCGCGCGCCCGCTGCGCCTTGCCGTAGAAGGCATCGTAGTAGCCCGCCGAGAGGGCGAAGGTGCCGAGCAGGATGCGACGCTTGACCTCCGGTCCGAAGCCGCGGTCGCGCGTGGCGCCGTACATCCCGCGGAGGTCCTTCGCCTCGACGCGGAGGCCGTAGCGAACGCCGTCGAAGCGCGCGAGGTTCGAGCTCGCCTCGGCGGGCGCGAGCACGTAGTAGGTCGCCACGGCGTAGCGCGTGTGGGGCATCGAGAGCTCGACGACCTCGGCCCCAGCGGCGGCCATCTTCGCGATCGCGGCGCGCACCGTCGCGGCCACGTCGGCGTCGATCCCCTCGGCGAAGTACTCCGACGGAACACCGACGCGAAGTCCCTTGAGAATAGATGTTCCGCGAGAGAGGTCGGCGCGGGGCGCGGGTCGATCGGAGCACGTGGCGTCGCGCGCGTCGGGTCCCGCGACGGCGTCGTAGAGCGCGCTCACGTCGGCCACCGAGCGCGCGAAGGGAGACACCACGTCGAGCGACGACGCGAAGGCCACGAGGCCGTAGCGCGAGACGCGCCCCCAGGTGGGCTTGAGCCCCACGGTGCCGGTGAGCGCCGCGGGCTGTCGCACGGAGCCGCCCGTGTCGGTGCCGAGGGCCGTGTGCGAGAGGCGCGCGGAGACCGCGGCGGCGCTCCCGCCCGACGATCCGCCGGGGGTGCGCGAGAGGTCCCAGGGGTTGCGCGTGGGGTGGTACGCGGAGTTCTCGGTGGAGGAGCCCATCGCGAACTCGTCCATGTTGGTCTTGCCGATGAGCACCGCGCCCGCGGCCCGGAGCCTCGCCACGCACGACGCGTCGTAGGGCGGCACGTAGCGCTCGAGCATCTTGCTCGCACAGGTCGTTCGAAGCCCGCGCGTCGAGAGCACGTCTTTCACAGCCACGACGGTGCCAGCGAGGGGAAGTGCAGCGAGGTCTTCGCCCGCGGCGCGTCGCGCGTCGAGGCCCTGCGCGGCGGCGAGCGCTCCCTCGGCGTCGACGCGGAGAAAGGCGCCCACGGCGGGGTCGTGGCGGGCGATGCGCGTGAGGGCCGCGCGGGTGATCTCGACGGCGCTCGCGGAGCCCGTACGAAAGGCGCTCGCGGAGGCGGTGGCGTCGAGGTCTGCGAGGTCGTCGGAGATGTTCACGTCACTCCTCCACGAACTGCGGAACCATGAACGCTCCGAGGTCGCTGCGCGGGGCCAGCGCGATGGCCTCGTCGTGGTCGACGCCGCGCACCGGGACGTCTGCGAGCATCGGGCACGCGACGCCCGAGAGGCGCGCGGTCACGTCGACGGCGGAGGTGTCGAGCGCGTCGAGCTCGGCGATGTGGTCGAGGATCTTCTGGAGCTGCGCCGCGAAGGGGGCGACCTCGTCGTCGCGGAGGTCGAGCCGGGCGAGGTCCGCGGTCGCGCGAACGCGGTCGATGATGGCCATGGCGGTGGGTCGGCGACGCTAGCACGGGACGCCCGCCACGCACCGAAGCTCTCACCCTGTCAACGGCTGAGGTAGGAAACCGTCGCACACTTCCATAGACTGTTTGACCTTGGAACCGTTGTCCGCGAAGATCCCGATTGACACGATGTCTGGCCGCCAACCGACGGTGCCATACCCCATCCCTTCCGACGGTGGCCCCTCCGAGGGCGACACTTTCGAGGGTGACGATTCCCGTCGTTCGGCCCCGTCGCCTTCGTCGCTCTCGACGGTTCCGCCGCCCCGCGGTGACGAGATCACGCTGGCCGCGGCGGTCCATGAGATCCAGAACGTGCTCGCGAGCGTGCTCGGGTGGGCCTCGGTGGCGCGCGAGCGCAACGACGCGGAGCTCTCCGCGCGGGCCATGCCCATCATCGAGCGAGGGATCCTCCGCGCGTCGGAGATGGTGGGCGCGCTGGCCGACTCCGACTCGCTCTTGCGGGTGCGCGACACGACCTTCGATGTGAGCCTCGTGCTCGGCGAGGTGCGCGACCTGCTCGAGGCGCGCTGCCAGGCGAAGGGCGTCACGCTGCGGGTGCTCCAGCCCTCGCTCCCGTCGACGGCGATGCTCGCGCGAGGAGATCCCGCGCGGGTCTCGCAGGTGCTCGTGAACCTGGTGCTCAACGCGACGTCGGCCGTGTCGAAGAGCCGCCCCGAGGGAGCGGGCCTCGTCGAGCTCTCGGCGCAGCTCTTCACGGCCGAGAGCCGCGTCGCGCTCACCGTCCGCGACAACGGACCGGGCATGGACGAGGCCACCCTCGCCCGCCTCTACGACCCGTATTTCACGACAGCGCGCGAAGATCACGACGGCCCGCGCGGCACCGGACGCGGCCTCGGCATGGCGGTCTCGCGCTCGCTCGCGGAGACCATGGGCGCGCGCCTCGAAGTTCACTCCGAGCCCGGTCACGGCACCGAGGCGACGCTGCACCTGCGACGCGCGCCGCGCCCCTCGGAGCCCGCGATGGTCCCGGTGATCGGGGCTGGTGACGCGCGGCTCCCGCTGGGGCTTCGGGTGCTTGTGGTCGACGACGAGCCCGCGATCCGCGAGCTGCTCGAGGTGGCCCTCACGCTGCGTGGCGCGCGGGTGATCGCGGTGGCCGACGTGCGCGCGGCGCGCAAGGCGCTGCGGCGCGGCGACGCCGACGTGGCGCTCATCGACGAGGGACTCGGTCGCGCGCAGTCGGGGGCGGCGTTCCTGGCGGAGATGAGCGTGACGTGGCCCGACGTGGGGCGCGTGCTGATGACGGGCGCGGCGAGCATCGATCGGGTGACCGAGGTCCCCTGCGCGGCCTTCGTGCGGAAGCCGTTTCTGCTCGACGACGTGGTGCGGGCGCTCTGCGTCGCCAGAGGCGGCGGCTGCTGAGCGCCCATCGGGTCGTCGCTTGACACTCCGAAGTCCCGAGGCGCTAACTTCGACGGCCGTGGCGTCTGCGATTCAGCACCTCGGAGACCTTCGCACGAGCGCTCTACCGCCTCGCGCCGTCGACCCGGCGCCGCTCGCGGAGCTCATGCGTCGCGTGATCGCGCGGTGGCGACCGTCGCAGGTGTGGCTCTTCGGGAGTCGCGCGCGAGGCGACGAGACCCCGTTGAGCGACTGGGATCTCCTCATCGTGGTCCCCGATGATGTCGCGGAGGCGGAGTTCGACCCGCTGGTCGCCTGGAGCGTGCAGCGAGGCTCGGGCGTCCACGCAGACATGATCCTCTGCCGGGAGCGTGACTTCGTCGAAGACGCCTCGACGCCCAACACGCTCGCGTTCGACGCCGCGCACGAGGGCCTGCTCCTTCATGAGCGCTGAGCTGCTCATCGCGAACCTCCTCCGCGTCGCGCGTGAGGACCTCGACGGCGCGAAGACGCTCGCCGCGACCGGGAACAGAAACGCGATCTACCTCTGTGAACAGGCCGCGGAGAAGGTCATCCGCGCGGTCCTCACGTCGGAGGGGCTCCACGCGGGGATCAAGCACCACCTCGACGCGATGGTCGACCTCGTGCCCGACGCGAACCCGCTGAAGGGACTCCTGCGCGCCGTCGAGCCGCTCGCCGCGTACGCGACCTCGTACCGCTATCCGACCGCAGCCGGACGCCTCATGGCGACACCGAAGAGCACGTCTTTCGAAGGCTTTGCGAACGACGTCGAGCGCGCGATCACAGAGGCCGCGGCGCGCTTCGGGGTCGACCTCGACGCCCGAGACGCGCCTGCGCGCACCGCGCAGCCGATCCGTTGACCGGCCGCCCCTGCGCTCACACGGGCGGGACGATGTGGTGCTTCGCGGGGCGCGCCTCGTGCTTCGAAACGAGCCGCGCGAACCGACGCGAGAGCTCCTCGCGAAGGCTCTCCAGCGGAATGATCGCGTCGACCACGAGCTCGCCGGCGAGCTTGTAGAGGTCGATGTCCTCGCGGTACTCCGAGCGCAGGCGGTCGACGAAGGCCACGCGCTCGGGACCCTCGGGCACGTCCTGGATCTTGTTGTAATAGACCGCGTTCACCGCGGCCTGGGGGCCCATCACCGCGATCGAGGCCGACGGCAGCGCGAGGCACGCGTCGGGCTCGAAGGCTGGTCCGCACATCGCGTAGAGCCCTGCGCCGTAGGCCTTTCGAACCACCACCGAGAGCTTCGGCACCTTGGCCTCGCTCACCGCGGCGATCATCTTCGCGCCCGCCCGGATGATCCCCTCGCGCTCGACCTTCGTGCCGATCATGAAGCCCGGAACGTCGGCCAGATAGAGCAGCGGGATGTTGAACGCGTCGCACAGCCAGATGAAGCGCGCGGCCTTGTCGGCGCTATCGACGAAGAGAACCCCGCCCTTGTAGAAGGGGTTGTTCGCCACGATGCCCACGGGCTGCCCCTCGATGCGCGCGAAGGCCGTGATCATCTCCTGCGCGAAGAGCCGCTTGACCTCGACGTAGCTGTCGCGATCCACGACCTCGCGGATGAGATGCTCCATCTTGAAGGGCTTGTTCTCGTCGGTGGGGACGATCTGCGCGAGCGTCTTGCCCGAGCGATCGGGCTCGACGGTCTCCTGGCGGGCGGGGCGGTCGCGCCAGCTCTGGGGCATGTACACGAGGTACTTCTTCGCCCACGCGATGGCCTCGTCTTCGGTCTTCACGAGCACGTCGCCGCAGCCCGAGACCGAGCAGTGCATCTTGGCGCCGCCCATCTCTTCGAGCGTGACCTTCTCGCCGATGACCATCTCGGCCATGCGCGGCGAGCCGAGGTACATGCTCGCGTTGCCGTCGACCATCACCACCACGTCGCAGAACGCGGGGATGTACGCGCCGCCCGCGGCGCTCGGGCCGAAGAGCAGGCAGATCTGCGGGATCTGTCCCGAGAGCTGAACCTGGTTGTAGAAGATCCGCCCCGCGCCGCGGCGCCCGGGGAACATCTCGACCTGATCGGTGATGCGCGCCCCCGCCGAGTCGACCAGATAGAAGAGCGGGCAGCGGAGGTCCTTCGCGATCTCTTGAATGCGCAGGATCTTCTCGACGGTGCGCCAGCCCCACGAGCCGGCCTTGATCGTCGAGTCGTTGGCCATGAGGGCCACGGGGCGTCCGTGAACCGTGGCCGTCCCGGTGATCACGCCGTCGGCGGGGAGGTCGGCGTCGAGGTTGTTGGCGAGCGCGGCCTCCTCGATGAAGCTGCCCGCGTCGACGAGGCGCGCGATGCGCTCGCGGGCGAAGAGCTTCCCGTCCTTGGCGTTCTTGTGGTGGTACTTCTCGGCGCCTCCGCGCTCTACGCGCGCGAGGGTCTCCTTGAGCTTCGCGTCCGACATCTGCTGCTGCGCTCCGAGTGGTGAAGTGATCTCTCGCGGGTCTCTCAGACGCCGCGGTACACGGGCTTTCGTTTCTCTGCGAAGGCCGCGAGCGCCTCGCGACGATCGCTCGATCGAAGGGTCTTCTCGTAGCAGCGGGCTTCGAGGTCGAGGCCCGCTTCGAAGTCCATGTCGGCGCCGAGGTCGACGGCCTCCATCGCCGCGGCGAGCGCGATGGGCGCGCCGTTCACGAGCCCCGCGGTGAGCCGCTTCGCCGCTGCCACCGCGGTCTCTCCCGCTTCGGCCACGGCGGTCACGAGCCCGAGGGTGAGCGCCTCCGCCGCAGGAATCCTGCGTCCGAGGAGGATGAGCTCCTTGGCCTTTCCAGGGCCCACGAGGCGCGGGAGACGCTGCGTTCCGCCCGCGCCGGGGATGATCGCGAGGGTCGTCTCGGGCAAGCCCACGAGCGCCGACGGAACGGCCACGCGGAGGTCACACGCGAGCGCGAGTTCGAAGCCTCCGCCGAGGGCGACGCCGTTGATCGCAGCCACGACGGGCTTCGGAGAGCGGTCGATGACGCCGAAGCTCTCGCGGTAATACCCGAGCATTCCGCGCACCTCGTCGTCGGTCATGCCCTTGCGTTCCTTGAGGTCGGCGCCCGCGCAGAACGACTTCTCGCCCGCGCCCGTGAGGATCACGACGCGCACGTCGGCCTCGTCGGCCAGCGCGCGGAAGACCTCTCCGAGCTCTCTCACGAGCGCGCGGGAGAGCGCGTTCATGCTGTCGGGGCGGTTGAGGGTCACGACGGCCCATCCGCCGTCTCGCTCGATGGTGACGTTCTCGTAGGTGCTCATCGCGGGGGCGCGACGGTACTTCGCCGCCCCGAGGATTGCGAGACCATCGATACCGCGCGCCCCATTGACACGGCACGCGCCGACGTCCGACGCTGCGCGCCGATGAAGGGTCCCCCTGGTCCGCCGACACCGCCGCGCGTGCGTAGCGCCGACGACTCGGTCGAGACCACCTCGCCCGACCTCGACCCGCGCAAGAACCCGCGCGCGCCTGCGCCGAACATCCACGCGATGCGCATGCTCGACGACGAGCCCACCGTCGCGCGAGACCGCGCCCAGGGCGGCGACCTCTTCGCAGGGCTCAGAGACGCCGCGCCCGCGGTCGACCCCGACGCGACGATCAACCCCGACGAGCCGACGCTCGACCCCGACGCGCCCGCGGACCCGATGACGCTCCCGATCGGCGCCGTGGCGGCTCCGGCGATCGTCGCAGCGCCGCGCCTCCCGTCTGCCATCGTGATCGCTGCGCCGCCCGCCGTCGCCATTGCATCACCCGCCGTCGCCATCGCAGCGCCGCCTGTCGCGCGTCGCGTGCTCACCCTCGCGCCGCCCGCGCACGACGACCGCCAGAGCAGTCCGGTCGCTCAACCAGGCACCGACGTCGCGCCTCCGAGCGTCGAGGTCGCCTCGCTGAGCGCTGAGCTTCTCTCGCTCGACGCGCCGCCGCCCACACCGCCGCCTGCGCCTGCGCCGCTCGCGCCGATCGCGTTCGCGACGCACGAAGACGAGGCCCCCCACGAGGCGTCGGTCTTCGCGCAGGTGACGCTCCTCCCTTGCGCGATGCGCGCGTACATCGTCGGGCTGCGCGCCAACCCCGATCCGCGCGGCGTCGAGCGCGTCACCGTCGAACTCCTGCGCTGCGTGCGAGAGCTCCACGCGCGCGGCGCGGTGCTCGGTGAGCGGCTCGTGCCCGAGAACTTCTACTGTCACGCGGATCACCGCGTGGAGTTCGTCGAGGCACCGCAGGCGCCGCCCGTCGAGGTGGCCGACCTCTACCGCGCGCCCGAGCTCTTCAAGGCCCGCGCGCCGACGGTGCAGAGCGACATCTTCGCGTCGGCCGCGATCGTCTATGAGCTGCTCGTG
Source organism: Myxococcota bacterium (assembly GCA_052035985.1). Taxonomy (GTDB): domain Bacteria; phylum Myxococcota_A; class Polyangia; order Polyangiales; genus CAISKJ01. The sequence continues at coordinate 29,023 of JBPOHC010000362.1, forward strand.
GGGCGCTCGCTCAAGCCGATGTTCCTTCCGCAGGTGATGCAGTCGGGGCGCACCGACACGTGGTTCGCGGACCCGGGGCGCTCGATGCACGAGGCCTATAAACCTTCGCTGCGTCAGGCGCTCTCGGACCGCGCGACCTTGCGCCACGCGAACCTCGGGCTCTTCGCCGATGAGCTCACCCGCGCGTGGAGGCTCGCGACCAACCCCGTCGCCCGCCTCGCCGACGCCGAGGTGAAGGAGCCCGCGTGGCGAAAGGCGCTCGTCCCTGCGCTCCTCGCGGGGGTGTTCCTGCTCGTGCTGCTCGGGCTCTTGCTCTTCCCCGTGGACCGCATCGATCAGCCCGCGGTGCCCACGGTGCGACCCGAGCTCACGCAGTAGCGGGTATGCTCCTCCCATGTCGATCCGAAGCGTGATCCGCGCCGCGGCGCTCGCGCTGTGGGAGCTCCCCCAGAACTCGCTCGGCCTCGCGACGCTGGCCCTGCACCTCGCGCGAGGCACCGCGGGAGACGTGACGCGAGAGCGCGGCTGCGTCTTCGTCGAGGTCCCCATCGGCGCCGTGAGCCTCGGGCGCTTCGTCTTCTTCTCGACCGTCGACTCGCCATACGTCCCCGTCGGCCGCGAGAACAAGGACCACGAGTACGGGCACACGCTCCAGTCGCGGAGGTACGGGCCCCTCTACCTCGCCGTGGTGGGCGTCCCCTCGACGCTCCGCGTGGCCCGCGCCATCGCGTGGAAGCTTCGCCACGGCACGCGCTGGAGCGGCTACTACGACGGCTTCCCCGAGCGCGAGGCCGACGAGCTCGGCGGCGTCGACCGCACGCTCCGCCCCCGCCCCTGAGCGAGCGCCTCGGAGTCCGCGCCTTCGACCGGCGCAGCGCTTCGACGCGAGCGCATCGGGTACGCTCGCGCGCCATGACGACGCCCGCCACGACGACGCCCGCGCAGCTCTTCGGACTCTGGGTCACCGAAGATCAGACCCGCGCCATGCGCATCACCCGCGACGGCGAGGGCGTCACCCGCGTCACCGTGTGGAGGCTCCGCGACCAGCGCGCTCACCTCTCCGATCGACCCGCGACGTGGCACGCGCCGATCGCCTCCGCGGCGACGAGCTCCAACGCGAAGGAGCGGCTCGGATACCTCCAGGCCGAGGTCGGTGACCCGGGCCTCGGTTCGACCTACGACCTCATGCCCGCGACGCGCAACACGGACCCCACCGCCTTCGGCGGCTTCGATTGGAAGCCCATTCCAGAAGACCTTTCGCGCGATGACGTGCGGCTCTTTCCGCAGGGCGGCGCGAGCTACATGGAGGCCGTGCTGGGTTATTGGGACGACGTCGTCGAAGAGATCCGCGACGGCGACCGCTGGATGCAGCCGCTGTCGACGTGGCTCCCCGCGCGCGACCCGTGAAGTACGGTCAGAACTGGTACGACACGGCGCCCGCGGGGATGAGCGACAGCGCAAGGCCGCTCTGCGTGGTCGATCCGCCCGACCACGTCGCCTCGCCCGTCGCGTACGCGATCACGGTCTCGAGCTCGACGCCCGCGCCGAAGTGGCCGAAGGCGACGCGCATCCCGAGGTTCACGCCCACC
>JBPOHC010000176.1:0-5441 GCA_052035985.1 Myxococcota bacterium
GGCTCCCTGCAACCGCAGGTGGGTCACGCGAGAGCGCCGAAAGTGGATCACGAGAAGAGCGCCGCTGAAGGCCTCCGTGTCGTGCGACACAGAGAGCCCGAGGCGCACCCGGCGGAGTTCGCGGAGGCCTCTCACAGGCGCGACGTCGAAGGCGACGGGCGCGAAGACCTCGTCCGAGATCTTCCTTCGCTCTCTGTGACGCGGCACGCGCCCGCTGACTTCGCGGGCCTCCCCGCCGCGCTCGTGGCCCATCGCCTCGCGGACGGACGCTACGCGCTCGACGACGAGGTCACCCGCGCCGCCCTCCGCGCGCTCTGCCCGGCGGCCCCCGCGACGCGCGCCTTCGATGAGTCGCGCTCCACGCTCGACGATCGCGGCACCTTCGTCGAGGCCCTCTCTCTCGACGGCTTCTGCCAACGCGTGTCGGGCGCGTCTCCCGTCGACGCGGAGGCTCGCATGCGCGCCGTCGCGGCCGCCTCGACGGAGGGGCTCTTCACGCCTGCGACGCTCGACACGGTGACCGCTGCGCTTCGCGCGATGCCTGTGCCCATCGAGCTCGAGGCGCTCGAGGCCGAGCCCATTCCGCTCGTGCCATCGGCGCTGTCCGTCCCCGAGGTCCGGCGCGCACTCGTCGCCGATCCCCGTTGCGAGGCGGTAAACCGCGAACAACGCGCTTCGCAGGCGCGCTAACCGCGCTGCCGCGCCGCTCGCGATGGAGGACGGCCCGTCATTCGATCTGCCGTTCCTCGACAGCCGTTCGGAGTGCGTCGCGGCCGCGCAGGGGGTGTGGTCCCTCGCGATGACAAGCTTCACGATCGAGCGTGGCCGCGAGCCGACTCTGCGCGCGCCGACGAACTTGACGTGGCGACCGACCGCCGCCCCCGCGACGCCCATCCCCCCGTGGCGCCTGGGCTTCGAAACCGGTGGGTACTCGAACACGGCCCTCTCGTTCCACGCGCTCTACGACGACGACGGTGACGGCGCGCCCGAGGCCATCGTCGAGCGCGCCGAGTGGGCGCTCCAGAACTGGGTCTCGGGCTCGGTGCACCACACGATCTTCACGGTGCGCGACGGCGCCGTGCACGAGTACGCGCCCTCGCACGAGTTCACGCACGTCACCCTCGTGACCGACGCCGACAACGACGGACGCCCCGACCTCGTGCTCCCGTCTCCGTGGCACATCGAGCCCGTCTGCGGCGTCCCGAGGGCATCTCACGACGGTCCGCCGCTGCTCGCCCACGCGCTCCCCGACGGGCGCTTCTCGACCACCGACGACGTGGCGCGGGCGTGGACCCTCGCGCGCTGCACACGCGTCGACAACCAGCCCGCCCAAGGGCCCGACGTCCTCGACGTGGCCTGCGCGCGCCTCCGCCGAGAACCTCGTTGCGGCGCTTCAGGCACGCACCCCGGCGGGTCCGCATCGGCTCCTCCCCTCGATGCAAACGGGCTTGTGCATGACGTTTCAGGAGCTCGCCTCGATGGCCCTCGTGCCGTTGCCCTTCGAAGCCACGCGCTGACCGCGAACGCCCGCCGCCGCTCCGAGCCGCGGACGCTTGGGGCTCACGACCTCGCAGCGGCTGCGAGACGTCGAGCGGCAGGCGCTGTCCGCGTCGTCGTTTTACCAGCGGCTGTCAGAGAGCATCGTTCGGCAACGTCTTGCAGCGTGGGCCTGCAATCACGACGTGCTGCAGCTGCAGGTGCACTCACGGTTGCACGCAACCGATCGGGCCTTCACCCGCACGGCGAAGGCTGCAAGGTTCGTTGCGCAGACGACACCCACGGAAGGACGAGACGATGGACATCGGAACACGGATCACGAAGAGGATCGACGAGGGCGGGTTCAAACAATCAGCGCTCGCTGCGCAATACGTCGAGCGCGCGAAGGCGCGTGGGGTGAGCAGGAACCCGAACACTGTCGAGTCGCACCTCTCGCGGCTGAAGTCGAGCGACCGCACGGCGGTGCAGTTCTTCTTCTCGGAGCTGCGCGACGCCGAAGATCTCCTGGAGATTCTCGCCGTTCCCGTGCCCGAGCGTGTCGCCATGCGTGACGCGGCCAATGATGTGCTCGCCCCCGAGGAACGCCCCCTGCGGCTCGTGGTCGATCTCACGGAAGGCCCTCAAGACGCCGCCTTCGTCGGGTTCTGCGAGTGTGTGAGCGGGCTCATCGCCGAGGCGCCTCCGCGCGTCGCGCTCGTGATGACCGGGGCGCAACACGAGTACCTGCTCCCGAAGTACGCACCCGAGAGCCGCGTACACGTCGAGGTCGTGCGCGACCCTTCCGCGGGCGAGGCGAAGGCGAGGGCGCTCGCGGGCGACGCCGCCTTCGTCGCGTCGACATGGCGCTTCTCGCCGCTCTCGCACTGGGTCGCCGTCAGCTGGCCGACCCATCCCGCGAGCAAGTATGTGCTGGAACCCGCCAACGCGATCGAGCTGCTGCGCCAGGGGCTCCCGTTGCCCGGCGACGAATCCGCGACGCGCGAGCGAGACCTCGACACGATCGCGCCGGGCGTCGAGGCGGTGGCTCCGCCCGCGAAGTATGCATCCAATGCGCCCGCGCTCCGTCGGCTCATCATCGCGCTCATGAACGGGGAGGGCCTCGAGACCGAGGCGCGCGTGCGTCAGGCATGGGCGAGGCACCTCGGCGTGCGCGCCGTTGGGACACATGCCGAGTGGGTCGCACACCTCGTCGCGATGGCGACGAAGGCCGGCGCCATCGTCGTGCCTCACGGCAATCAAACGACGCTCGCTGATGAGATCACCAAGGCGGAGCGCGGCGCGAAGACTCCGCGCGTGGTGGTCGACACGGCGACGGTGCATGTGATCAATCCGACGCCGGGGTCGGAAGCGGGGCTCGGCAGATTGGCTGGCATGAAGCTCCACAGCGTGCAGCCGCGCCAGTCTGCGATGCGCCTGTTGCGCGACGCGCTGAAGACGACGACGAGGCAGGCGCTGCTCGACGACCCCTACCTCGCGCGCGTGATCGACGCGCTCGCCGCTGGAGGTGGAGATCGAGCTGAGCTCCAGTTCGCCGCAGCCTGCCTGCTCGCCAACGATGACGTGAAGGTCAGCGACGGGCCTCGCCTTCGGACGTGGGACGCATCTCTGCGAGCTCTGCTCGCGCTCGACCCGCCCGCCGCAGGGATCCGCGTGGTGCGCGGCATGCGGTACGAGAATCGACGTGAGTTCGGCGTTATCTCACTTCTGGCCGCGCACGGCAGTTCGGTGAGCGGGAAGAACGCCGAAACGATCGCGGTGCCCCCTGCGGAGCTGCTGCGCGTGGGGCGCGGTGAGACCCTGCTGCTGGGCACGCCCGCGACGGACGATCGGGTCTACCCTCCGACGGTCAAGACCCGGCTCCCGAGAAACCTCAGGTTCGACGACGGACTCGCGGTGTTCGAGGCCTTTCTGGAGTGGCAGCGCAAGGCCGGGCAGGAGCGCGCGGGCGATCCGTGGAACATCCAGCCTGTGATGTTCTCCTCGGACTTCTGGGGCGAGGTGGATCGGTATCTCGCGGTGACGTGGCTGGTGTTGCGACGCGCCTCGCGGCGAGCCGACGCCCTGACGCTCCACGATGGGATCGGCGTGATCGAGATGGGCGGCGGCCTCGTCGCGGAGGTCTCGGCCTACGAAGTTCCGCGGCGAGAGCGCGCGGCGCCGTGCGAGGCAGAACTGCTCATCTCGCTCGTGGCTCCGGTGGACCGCTACGGCAAGTCGGCAGAGGTGCAGGCGACCGCGGTGCTCGCGGAGATCAACGTGCGGAGCGCGGAGACCGACGGGCACATGACACGCACGCAGGCGCAGGTGCCGCTCGCGCTGTATCTCGCCCACGAGAACGTTCGCTTCGTGATCACGTTCCGCGCGACGCCCTGGGAGCTCGTACCGTCCCGCACCGACGGCCTCCTCGTCGACGCGGCGGCGAGGGAGCAGAAGCGCCGTTCGGACGCGGCTGACGCCTGGGACGACTACGACGACTGACATCGCTCGTACCGGGTTCGGGTGCTTGGGATGACGGCGACCGGCCGGGCGACCGTCGACGACTCTACAACCTCGCTCGCGCGAGCTCCTCGCGGAAGGCCTTGTGCGTCGGGTACCGAGCGAGCAGGCCGGCGACGTACTGACGCCACGCCTCGGCGTCGTCCTTCAGCGCCTTCGCCCGGCCGAGCAGTTCGCACGCCTGCCGATACCCCACACGATTGCGCGCCTCGATGAGGGCATCCGCGTGCCGCAGGAAGACCTCCTTCGCGCGGGCGGGATGCGTCTCCTTGACGGCTTCGGCGACCTCCAGTTCGAAGGTCCCGCCGTACGAGACGCCGCCCGACGCACCCCGGGGTGGCGCCCGGGTGGTCTTCGCGTCGAGCGCCGCGAGCGCCGCGTCGTGCTCCCCTTCCTCCAGGAGTAGCCGGATCGTCGCGTCGCGATCCTTCGCGAGGAGCGCACGCAACTCGCCGCGGAGCGCCTCCCAGCGACCGAACTTTTGCGCGAGCCCCCTCACGGCGCGATACGAACCGAGGTCCGGCCGCTCACGGAACGCCTCCAGCGCCAGATCCAGCACGCCCGCGAAATCCTTGCGCTGCTCCCGCCACGCACGGAGCCAGTCGCGCAGCCGCCGACTCCGCGTTCGCTGGTACTTGCCCTCGACGATCCGCTCGGCCTCCTCGCCGCGGCGCCGATGTAGCAGCAGGTCGGCCGCGGTGACGAGCTCGAGCTCGTCGAGACGCGCCACCTCGCGAAGCGCTTCGTCCACGCGTTTGAGGTCGAGCATCCGCGTGACGAGTTGACGCGTCAGGCCGAGCTCTCTGCAGCGAGCGAGGTATTGCGTGTCGTCGAGGTCGTCCCCCTCCAGCTCGAGGAGCCACGCGCCCAACGCCTCCCTGCCCCACGACGAGGCTTCAGGGACAGCCTCGCGGATACGCGCTGCAAGGCGCTTCCTCTCGACCTTGGTGGCGCGCTCGTCGAGCGCCCGGCGCGCGTCGTCGCTATACCCGAGGCCCCCCTCGAGGATGTCGCTGACAGCCACGTCGGTCAGGGTCTCGATGACGGGCGCGCGGCCCCGTCGCTCGCCTTCATGGCCGCGAGGCGCTCGCCGAGCACCTTCGCGGCTTGGATCACCGGCCCGAACAGTTCGCCCTCTGACTCGTACCCGTTGCGGTGGGCGTCGAGGGCCGCGTCGATCACGGCGCGACAGGCCTCCACTGCGTCGCTGGGATTGCCCCGCGACGGCGCGCTCGCCGCCTGCTTCACGATACGCGCGAGCGCGCCGGCGGCGGACCGCGTCGCCCCCCAGTCGTGCCCCGCGCCTCGCATCGCCTGAGCGACCACCTCGCCCCAGTCCGCGCTCGATCGGCCGCGGCCGCGCGCGGCTGAGGCCGTCGCGAGCGACTCCAGCTCGGGGTGGAGCGCCACCATGCGCTCGATGATCGCGACGAGCTCCTCGCGCGACC
>JBPOHC010001112.1:0-25673 GCA_052035985.1 Myxococcota bacterium
ACGCCGGGGGGTCGCGCACAGATCGCCCCGGCGTCGTTACCGCCGCCGGTCCTTTGAGGCGATCGCTCGCGCGTCTGGCGCGTACATCGCTCGCGCGTCTGGCGCGTACATCGCTCGCGCGTCTGGCGCGTACATCGCTCGCGCGTCTGGCGCGTACATCGCTCGCGCGTCTGGCGCGTACATCGCTCCCTCCGGGACAGTTCGCTGACGGTTCTGCGCACCAACGCGCTCCCTCCTCCCGCCGTTGCATCTCCGCGCGTCTCGGGTCATCACTGGCGCCCTTTCTCGCTGCTTCACCGGGGGCGTGTGCCGCCGATGTTCAGCGACCGACCCGAGAAGACCCCGTGACCCGCTCGCTCGACGACCTCGCCCTCACCGACGACGCGCGCCTCTCGCTCTCGTGGGACTTCCTCTGGCGCCAGGTGTGCGGCGCGCAGGGCGACGTGGCCGCTGATGTCGTCGGCGACCTCGTGCGCGCATCTCTCAGCGAGACCATCGCCGACGATGCGCTGCGCGAGATCGAGATGGCTGAGACGGGCGATGGGCGCAGCCTCGCGCGCATTCGAGCGCGGTATCCGCACGACGATCGGCGACCGAAGCTCGGGGTCGCGGAGACCGAGGCGTTCCTCATCGCGACGATGCTCGGCGGGCGCGACACGCAACGCCGCGAGGCGTGGGAGATCCTCGTGCGCGCAGGGATGGACCCCTCCGAAGCGCGCTCCGCGGCGCGCGACTGGAGACAATCGAGCGGCGTGCTCCCGACGGGGCAGATCATCCCCGACGAGGCCGTCGCCGCGGTGCGCCTCAAGGGACCCGAGAGCTACACGCTCCGCAGCGGCCACACGATCAGCGCCGAGGAGGCGCGCGAGGTCTGCGAGATCATCGAGCGCGGCAACAAGATCGAGGCCATCAAGCGGCTGCGAGAGCTCACCGGCTCGGGGCTCGGCGAGGCCAAGAACGACATGGAGTCGATGGCCACGGGCAACGTCCTCTTCAGCGACGCGCGCCGCGAGCCCGAGGCGCCGCTCGCGCATGACCCGCGCGCCCGCCTCGCGCTCGACGTCGCCATCGAGTCGCTCCTCGTGGAGCGCCCGTTTCACTGGGCGATCCTCGCGGCGGCGACGATCGTCGAAGACGGGACGCACTCCACGATGGCCGTGGGGCTCACGCGTCGCGGCGAGCTGATGCTCTTCTACAACCCCGACTTCACGCTCGGGCTCACGCTCGTCGAGCGCATGGCGGTGCTCGCGCACGAGGTGAACCACGTCGTCTTCGGTCACCTCACGCCACCCGCCGAAGCGGGCGTTGCGCGCGACGCGTGGGTGCTCGCGTGCGAGGCCACGGCCAACGAGTTCGTGCCGTGGAAGCTCCCCGGCGAGCCCGTGACCTGCGAGTCGCTCGGGCTCCCGAGGATGGAGTCGACGCTCGAACGCTTTCACGCGCTGCGCGTGCGAGACGACCTGCCGAAGGTGTACGAGCGCGACTTTGTGATCGGCACGCTCCGTCGAGGCGCGACGCAGCATGGAGACCTCGAAGCGGGCCCCGGGAGCTATCCCTGGCAGCTCATTCGCGACGCGGGCGAGCTCGTGGGCGACGAGATCGACAGGGACACGGTGGGCTCCTTCGGCGCCGCGGGGCCGCACATGGCCGACGCGTTCGACGCGATGCTGAACTCCGAGGGCGCCGCCTCGCTGCCGTGGACGACGCTGCTCCGTCAGCTCGCGACGTCGCTGAAGGTACGGCAGTCGACGCTTCGCTGGCCGAGCCGTCGCGCGCCCGATCGCGTGGGTGTGGTGCCCGGTCGACGCGCGCGAAGGGAGCGTCCCGTGGTGCTCGTCGCGATCGACACGTCGGCCTCGATGTCGGTGCAGGAACTCTCTCAGATCGCGACGGAGGTCACGGCGTTGACCTCGCGCGAGCTCCGCGTGGCCTGCGTGCAGTGCGACACCGAGGTGCGTCAGGAGGGGTGGCTCGCGTCGGGTGACACCCTCCGTCGCGCCGTCGGACGCGGCGGAACGGATCTCCGTCCGCCCTTTGGCGCAGAGGTCTTGCGACGCTACGAGCCCGCGGCGCTGGTGTACTTCACCGACGGCGAGGGAGCCGCGCCGAGCGCTCCGCCCGCGGGCGTCGACGTGCTCTGGGTGCTCACGGGGATGTCTCCCATCGTGCCCGCGCGCTGGGGTCGCGTGGCGTGTCTGCGACCGAGGAACCAGCGTCAGCGGGTGCGTCCGCCGCGCTGATCAGCGCGCGTCGAGGGCCTTCGCGAGCTTGCCGTGGATGCCCCCGAACGCGCCGTTCGAGAGCACCGCCACCACGTCACCGGGACGGGCTTCTTCTGCGATGCGCGCGACGATGGCGTCGACGCTCGCGGGACCCGTGGCGAAGGTCTCTGCGCGACCGCCGCGGGCGTTGATCTCGGCCACGATGGCGGGCACGTCGAGCTTCTCGGCGTCGGGGATCTCGGCGCGTCCGATGGGCGCGATGAGCGCGAGGTCGGCCGACGAGAACGCGGCGGGATACTCCTTCTGGTGGAGGTTCCTGCACGCGGTGGCGCTGCGCGGTTCGAAGACGGCGATGAGCTTCGCGCCGGGGTGGTGCCCCTTCATCGCGCGGAGGGTCTCGTCGACGGCCGTGGGGTGGTGCGCGAAGTCGTCGTAGATGCGCACTCCGCCCGCGATGGAGACGAGGTCCTGACGGCGCTTGACGCCCTTGAACTCGGTGAGCGCGCGGCAGAGCTGCGGAACGCCGAGACCGAAGCCCTCGGCGAGCAGCGCGATCGATCCGAGCGCGTTGCGGAGGTTGTGCTCGCCCATGAGCGGCGAGAAGAAGCGCCCCGCGCACGAGCCTCCGATGAAGAGTTCGAAGGGCTGGAGTCCGTTCGACGGCGCGATGGGCGCGGCCATCCACGTGGGCGCGAATCCATCGGGGTAGGTGTCGGTCGTGAGGCCGTAGTAGACGACCTTGCAGCTCGCTTTCGAAGCCACGGCGCGCACCTCGGCGTCGGGTCCGTGCGCGACGAGCACGCCATCGGGCGCGATGCGCGAGGCGAAGCCGCGGAAGGCGTCGCGGTAGCGCTCCATGTCGGGGTAGATGTCGATGTGGTCGTGCTCGATGGAGGTGAGCACGGCGCCCCACGGTCGGTACGACCAGAACTTCGGGATCTTCTCGAAGAAGGCCGAATCGTACTCATCCCCTTCGACCACGAAGGCCCCGCCGCGGCCGTGACGGAAGCTCGCGTCGAAGTTCTTGGTGACCCCGCCCACGAGGAACGAGGGGTCCATTCCGAGCGCGTGGAGGAGGTGCGAGGTGAGGGCCGTGGTGGTGGTCTTGCCGTGCGTCCCTGCGATCACGAGCGACTTTCTCTGCGCGAGAAAGAGCTCACCGAGGGCCTTGGGGAACGAGCGCACGTTCATTCCGCCGTCGATGGCGGCGCGGGCCTCGGGGTTGTCTTTGCGGCAGACGTTTCCGACGACGACGAGGTCGGGCGCGGGCGAGAGGTGGGCGGGGCTCCAGCCCTCCATGGTCTCGACGCCGTAGCTCTTCAGCGCGTCGCCCATGGGCGGATAGAAGGCCGTGTCGCTCCCGGTGACCCTGTGTCCCGCGGCCACGAGGAGCCCCGCGAAGGCGCCCATTCCAGTACCCGCGACGCCGATGAGGTGAACGTGCATGAGTCGCGACCAATGCACGATCGCAGCACGGCGGTCCACAAACCGGCGGCCGTAAGGACGCCGTGGCTGACACCAACCTTCGCAGACCGCGGCTCACACCGCTCGCCGCGGCTCACACCGCTCAGAACTCGATCACGGTGCGGATCGACTCGCCCGCGTGCATGAGGTCGAAGGCCTCGTTGATGCGCTCCAGCGGGAGCTTGTGCGTGATGAGGCTGTCGATGTCGATCTTGCCGTCCATGTACCAGTCGACGAGCTTCGGAACGTCGGTGCGGCCGCGCGCGCCGCCGAACGCGGGGCCCTTCCACACGCGCCCCGTGACGAGCTGAACCGGACGCGTCGAGATCTCCTGGCCCGCGCCCGCGACGCCGATGATGATGCTCTCGCCCCATCCGCGGTGGCAGCACTCGAGCGCCTGCCGCATGAGCTTCGTGTTGCCGACGCATTCGAAGCTGTAGTCCGCGCCGCCCTTCGTCAGTTCGACGATGTGGGGCACGAGGTCGGGCACCTCCGCGGGGTTGATGAAGTGCGTGAGACCGAACTGCCGCGCGAGGGCCTCGCGGCGGGGGTTGGTGTCGACGCCCACGATCATGTCGGCCCCGGCGATGCGGGCGCCCTGCACGACGTTGAGCCCGATGCCTCCGAGGCCGAAGATCACGACCGTCGATCCGGGCTCGACCTTCGCGGTGTAGATCACCGCGCCCACGCCCGTGGTCACGCCGCAGCCGATGTAGCAGATCTTGTCGAAGGGCGCGTCGGGCCGCACCTTCGCGAGCGCGATCTCGGGGAGCACGGAGTGCTGCGCGAAGGTCGAGCAGCCCATGTAGTGATGGATCTTCGTGCCGCCGATGGAGAAGCGGCTGGTGCCGTCGGGCATGAGCCCCTTGCCCTGCGTGGCGCGGATGGCCGTGCAGAGGTTGCTCTTGCGCGAGAGGCAGGTCTTGCACGCGCGACACTCGGGCGTGTAGAGCGGAATCACGTGATCGCCGCGGGTGAGCGAGGTCACGCCGGGGCCGACGTCGACGACCACGCCCGCGCCCTCGTGCCCGAAGATCACGGGAAAGAGCCCCTCGGGATCAGCGCCCGAGCGCGTGAACTCGTCGGTGTGGCAGACCCCCGTGGCCTTCATCTCGACGAGCACCTCGCCGTGACGGGGACCTTCGAGGTCGACCTCTTCGATGACCAGGGGCTTGCCCACTTCCCATGCGACGGCTGCGCGAGTCTTCATCCGGGTGCGTTCTCCTCGGCGCGACCTTAACCCGCAGAGCCCCGCGGCGCGCAGTACGAACTCACCCCGACGCGGCGCCGTGATAGCGTCGCGCGCCGCGATGACAAGCCCTCGACGCGTCCTCGGTGCCCTGTGCCTCACGTCGCTGCTCGCGCCCGCGAGCGCCCTCGCGCAGACCCGCGTCGACGGAGGTCCGTGGCGCCCCGACCTCTCCGTCGACCCCAACGCGCTGCCCTGGATCGAAGGCACGCTCGTCCCCGGCGCGGGCAACTGGAACGTCCAGTCGGTGCTGGAGTACGTCCGCGACCCGGTGGTGCTGCGCGTGGGCGGCGAGCGCGTGGCGATCTCGCGCGATCAGCTCTGGCTCACGGCGGGCGCGCAGGTGGGCATCGGGACGCGCATGGCCCTCGCGCTCCAGGTCCCGGTGCTGCTCTATCAAGCCTCGGTGACGGGCTCGTCGGGGCTCTCGGAGGCTGACCAGGCCGCGCTCGGTGATCCGCGCCTCGTGCTCCGCTGGTCGACGCGCAGGGAGCTCGGCCTCGCGCCGATGGGCGCCACCACGCAGGCGTCTTCGCAGCACTCACAATCTCAGCGCGAGCAGCACGAGGGCGCGGGCTTCGCGCTCAACCTCGCGGCCACGGCGCCCCTCGGCAGCGCGAGCTCTTTTGCTTCGTGGGGAGCGCCCACCGCGCACCTCTACGGCGTCTTCGACTTCCGTCTGTTTCGCATCGTGGGCGCGCTCTCGCTCGGGTACCGCGCGCGCTTCGACGGGACGTGGCCCTCGCAGTCGGGGACCTGCGTCGATCCCACGTCGCCCGCGTGCTTCTACGACGTGCCGATGCGCGACCAGATCACCTGGGGCTTCGCGATCCGTCAGCCCCTCGAGGGCGCGCTCGCGCTGATCTTCCTCGGGATCTCTCCGCGCCTCGCGTCGGCGTCGATCCTGGCGGGCAACTGGGTGACCTCGTACGTGACCTTTCAGGGCGCCGTCGACGCCCGCGCCCCCTTCGCCACCGCCGCTGGAACCCCCGTGGAAATGGGCGCCGGCATCCAGACCTCGGGCCTCGGCGAGTTCACCCTCTCGCTCGGCGCCGCGTGGGGTCTCACGGCCGCGCCGGGCTCCGCGGCGGTGCGCGCGATCGCGTCGCTCCAGTGGGCCCCGCGCTTCGTCGACGAAGACCGCGACGGGCTGCGCGACGACCCCGCGATCGATCAGTGCATCGGCCTCGCTGAAGACTTCGACGGCTTCGAAGACAGCGACGGCTGCCCCGAAGACAACGACCACGACGCCATCCCCGACGAAGAAGACCGCTGCCCCACGGTCGACGAAGACGAAGACGGCTTCGAAGACGACGACGGCTGCCCCGACCCCGACAACGACCACGACGGGGTCTCCGACGCCGACGACCGCTGCCCCGATGAAGCGCAGGGCGAACGCCCCGACGCGGCGCGCAGGGGATGCCCCGACCACGACAACGACCACGACGGCGTTGCGAACGCCGACGACCGCTGCCCCGACGAGCCGCAGGGCGCGCATCCCGATCCGTCGCGCGGAGGGTGCCCGATGCCCGACGGCGATCACGACGGGGTCTCCGACGCCGACGACCGTTGCCCCGCGGAGCCCGTTGGAGATGGCGCTACGGAGGCGCAGCGAGGGTGCCCCGAGACCGACCGCGACCACGACGGAGTGCTCGACGCCGACGACCGCTGCGCGGATCAGTCCGAGACGATCAACGGCGTGCGCGACGAGGACGGCTGTGCGGAGGTCCCGGTACGTCCTGGCGCGGTGATTCCAGGGGCGGTGGCGAGGGTGCGGGTGACTCGTTCGGGGCCGAACGATCCGGGCTCGGTGACGCTGCTTCAGCCCGTGCGCTTCGGGGCCGACGACAAGGTGCTCGAGCTGAGTCGCCCGGTGCTCGCGCAGCTCGCGGTGGCGCTGCGCGCGACGTCGCGTCCGGGCTCACGGTGGTGGGAGCTCTCGGTCCCCACGACGGCCCCTGCGGTGCGCGGTCCGATGGCCGTCGACGCGGCGCGCGCGGGGCGTCGTCGCGATCAGGTGATCACGGCCCTGCGCGCGATGGGCGTGAGCGAGCGGGTGCTGCGACCGGGGGAGCCCGCGTCGCCGCTGCCGCCGAGGGTGATCGCGACGGGCGGAGACCGGGGCGTGGTGCTGGTGATCCACGATGAATCGCCCGCTGCGCCCGCGACGGCGCCCGCTGCGTCTCCCGCTGCGCCCGCGACGACGGCGCCCGCTGCGTCGCCTGCGACCCCTGCTGCGCCCGCTGCGCCTGCGGCTTCCGACGGAGCTCCGTCCGCGCATTCGACGCCCTGAAAGTTCTGCCCCCGACGGGAAATGTCTGACGACCCGGTCAGGCTGTTGCGCCAAGGGAGAGGGTGCCGTAACGCTCTACCCCGTCACGATCGTCCCGGGCGTATGATTCCGCGGGCGACGAGACCAGCGCCGGGGCTGCCGCACGGTTTGAGCGGCGAATCCTTCCTCCGCCCGGCGGAACCACCTCGCGGAGCATCTGCGTGAGCACGAACGTGAACGGCGACACCACCGACCCGCTGATCGGCCAGACGGTTGCCAACGGCAAGTACGTCATCGTCAAGCTGCTTGGCGAAGGCGGAATGGGCAAGGTCTACCAGGGCGAGCAGAAGCTCGGAGACCTCAAGCGCCCCGTCGCGATCAAGACCCTCCAACCCGACCTCGCGCAAGACCCGCAGATCGCGACGCGCTTTCTCCGCGAAGCGGGCACGGTGGGGCTCCTCGAGCACCCGAACACCATCAAGTTCTTCGAGTCGGGTCAGCTCGACGACGGCAAGCTCTTCGTCGCGATGGAGTTCATCCAGGGCGAGAGCCTCGCGCACGTCATCGCGCGCGGCGCCCTCGCGCCGCAGAAGGTCGAGCACATCCTCTCGCAGGTGTGCGGCTCCCTCGGCGAGGCCCACGAGCACGGGATCATCCACCGCGACATCAAGCCCGAGAACATCATCCTCACGCAGAAGGGCTCGCGCGGAGACTTCGTGAAGGTGCTCGACTTCGGCATCGCCAAGCGCGACGAGGGCGCCGAAGACGCCGCGCACGCCAAGCTCACCCGTCAGGGCATGGTGCTCGGCACGCCGCCGTACATGTCCCCCGAGCAGTTCACGGGGCAGCCGCTCAAGCCCATGAGCGACATCTACTCCCTCGCGATCGTCGCGTACGAGATGCTCACGGGCTCGCTGCCCTTTCAGGCCAGCACGCCGTGGGAGTGGGCCACCAAGCACCTCACCACGCCGCCGATGCCCTTCGAGACGCACATCGGCGGCGCGAACGTCCCGCCGCGCCAGAAGGCCGCCGTGCTCCGCGCGCTCTCGAAGCGCGCCGAGGAGCGGCCGCAGACGATGCAGCAGTTCCTCCAGGAGTTCACGGGCAACGCGGGCGTGGGCAACGACTGGTCGCAGTCGACCAACTCGGCCCCCAACGCCTTCGGCTCGATGCAGGGCGCCGCGGGCGGGATGTACACCCCCGCGCCGATCCCTCACGTCGCGACGCCGCAGCCCGGCCAGATGACCGCCCCCGCGGGCTCGGGTGGCATGCCCGCCACGATGGCCGTCAACTACCCGCAGCCTACGCCGCAGCCCTTTCAGGCGACGTCTAACCCCGGCGGCTTCGTGCCCAACAACACGGGCCCGGGCTTTCCCCCGGTGAACCAGCCGCCGTCGAACCCGGGCTTCAACCCCATGCAGCCGCAGCAGCAGCCCTACGGCGGCTACGCGTCGGCGCAGGGCTACGCGCAGCCCCCGCAGCCTCAACAGAGCGGCGGCGCGGGGAAGTTCATCGCCATCGGCGTCGGCGTGCTCCTGCTCGGCGGCATCATCGCGGGCGTCGCCGTGAGCGCCAACAGCGGCAGCAGCAACAACAACGGCAACAACAACAACAACGGCAACAACAACAACACGGCGCAGATCAACACGCCGAACAATCAGGCCGGCAACACGGTCGTGCCGCCGATCAACAACGGCATGCAGCCCGTGAACAACGGCATGCAGCCCATCCCCGGCAACGGCGGCATGCAGCCCATTCCGCCCAACAACGGGATGCAGCCTATTCCGCCCAACAACGGGATGCAGCCCATCCAGCCCACGCAGCCCATCCAGCCCACGCAGCCTCAGGTGGTGCGTCCCGCGGTGCCTTCTGTGTGCCGCGGGGGCGCGAGCCGCATCGACGAGCTCATCCTCTCGGGCCGCTGCCCCGCCGCGCAGGCCGCCTACCGCGCGATGCGCGCCGCCGGATGCGCGCCCCGCGGCGCCGACCAGAGCTTCGGCTCTGCGTGCCCCCGTCCCTGATCTCCCTTCAGCACTTCGCCGCTCACCCTCGACGCGTCGGCCGCCCCGCGGGCCTCGGACCGAAGGCCGTGACGCGCGTCCCGTCCCTCAAGATTCCGCTCGCGTTGCGTCAGGATTGCGGAGGGCGCGCGCTCATTGCGCCCACACCGCTGACGGCGTCTTGACCTCCCGTGGGTCCCCTGTGGTATCGATCACGAGGATCGAGATGGTTCCGTTACCCCGAGTGCCCTCAAGGAGCCTCACGACGCGCACGGTCGGCGCCTTCAGCCGACGCGCGGAGCGGGTGACAGCGTTGCCTCCGCCCGACAATCGAGTCGCGGCGCTTCGAGGCGCCCGCGTGCGACGCAGCACGCAGGGTTGGAGAGACACGGTCTCATGGAGACAGGCGTGAGCTCGCGGATGTCGTGGAACGAGATCTGCGCACAGAAACAGTACCGCGGTCGCTGGGTGGCCCTCGACGGCTGCCGCTACGACGACTCGACGAACCAGCCCGCGGAGGGCACCGTCGTCGACGCGGACGATGACCTCGCCGAGCTGTGCAGCCGGATGAAGAAGGCCAATCATCACTTCTGCACGATCCTGTTCTGCGAGGCCGTGAGCGCCGCGCTCGGCCGACGGAGCAGCGCCCCCACGAGGCACTGAGCGCTCCACCGGGGAGCAGCCCCTCTTCGCTCCCCGATTCCGCCCCTCACAACATTCCGAACTTCAGCGCCGCGCGATGGCCGCCTCGATGATCTGAACGTCGTCGTCGGGGCCGAGCGGACGTCCGTCGAAGTCGCCCATGCGCCGCGTGAGGCGCAGCCCCCCGAGCGCGAGCAGCGCGCGCAGCTCCGCGGGGAAGACCTGCCTGTGCGCGAGCACCGTCTCGACCGCCGCCACGCGCCGGTTCTCGGGCTCGAAGCGGATGGTGACGAGCTGCACCTGCTTGATCGGGTCGTACTGAAAGCGCTCGGTGTACTTCACGCGACCGAGCTTCGGGTGCGTGAGCGGACGGCCCGTGTAGACCTTCTCGGGGTCGCGCGCGAGCTCGCGGGGCTGCGGCACGCGCACGTCGAAGACGAAGCGTCCGTCGGGCGCGAGGTGCTTCGCCACGCGCTCGAAGCAGCGCGCGAAATCGTCGGGCTCGTAGAGGTGCATCAGCACGTTGAAGGGCGCGATGATGAGCGGAAAGCGCTTGCGCACCGTGAACGTACGCATGTCGCCCTCGCGCAGCGTCACCCTCGCGTCGGCGATGGCGCGGCAGCGCTCCTTCGCGCGGGCGAGCATCGGCGCTGACGGATCGATGCCCACGACCTCGTGTCCGTCAGCCGCGAGCGCCGAGGCCACGCGGCCGCTGCCGACGCCGAGCTCGAGCACGGGCGACCCGAGGCGCCGCGCCGTCGCGCGGTAGAACTCCACGTCTTCGCGGCGCGTGCGGTACGTGCGGTCGTAGTAGTCGGGGTCGTCGTAGTGCTCGCGCGATCCGCGGTCGAGCAGCGAGAAGAAGTCTTCGGGCTGTCGCTTCATCAGTGCACCACGATCCCGCCGTCGGTGCGTCCGGGGGTCCACTCGCAGACGCGCCACGCGCCGTCGACCATTTCGAGGATGAGCGACTGCTCGCGACGGCTCTCCGCGGTGCGCCCCTCGACGGGGCCGCGCGCGTGGAGCACGCCGCGAACGAGCTTTCTCGCAGCGCCTCCGTCGCCCGCCGCGGTGGGCTCGGTCACGACCTGTTCGAAGTCGAACTGCGCGGCCTCGGCGATGAGCTGCGCCTGGCGGACTCCCTCGCGCTGGTCGGGCGAGAGCTGCGTGAACTGTCGCACGTTGCGCTCGCAGCGCGCGCGCTCGGCGCCCGTCGCGAGCTCCGCGGCGTCGTCGTAGTGGTAGCGCAACCGCACGCGCAGAAAGCGCTCCGCCACGGCCGCGGGAGAGCCTGGCGCGTAGTGGTTCTCCTCGTCGCGCGCGGGGGCCGCTTCACCGGGCTCGCGCACGACCTCGGTCACGCGGTGGGGCGTCGCGCGGTGCGCTTCGGGGCGCGTGAGCACGAGCACCGCGCCGACGGTCGCCGCGATGGAAACAGTCGCGAGCACCGCGGGGAGTCGCTGCTTCGGGGTCACGCGGCACCTCGCGGGGAGAGCCTCGCGGACACCTCGGCGAGCGCCTCTCCTGCGGCGCCGCGGGCGAGGTAGCGGGGCATCGCGGGCATCTCGCGTTCGAAGCGCTCGACGCCGCGAACGCCTACAGACAAGGCCATCGCGGCGAAGGGACCGGCGTCGTTGGGGCTGTCTCCGAGGTAGATCCAGCGGGCGTCGAGGGCGGCCGCGTCGAGGCCGAGGTCGGCGAGGGCCGCGCGCAGTCCGCCCATCTTGTCGGGCGCGCGGTAGCTCACGTGGAGGTGCACCGTGCTCGCGACGGCGTAGAGGCCCCCGGCGCGCGCGTAGGCCATCGCGGCGTCGACCACGTCGCGGGGCACGCGCTCTCGCTCGCCCACGTCGAGGGTGACGTCGGTGGCGCGCAACGCGCTCTCTCGCACGGGTTTCAGCGCGAAGCGCTCGGTGAGTCGGCGCGCCATCTCGCGGCTTCGGTGCATCCCTTCGTCTCGCACGGCCTGGTCATCGAGGAACGACAGACGGACCCCGCGCCCTTCCCGCACGGCCCACGCGCCGCCGTTTTCGGCGACGACGGCGCGCACGGGGCAGAGCGAGGCCAGCACCTCGGCCCATCCGAGCGGACGTCCCGTCGCGATCACGCACGCGAAGCCCTTGGATTGAAGCGCTTCGAGCGCGGCGAGCGAAGACGCGGTGAGCGTCCCGTGGGCCGTGAGCGTGTCGTCGAGGTCTGTCGCGACGCCCTCGACGCGCGCCCAGACCTCGTCGCCGAGCGAGTCGAGGGGCTTCACGGGAGCCTCAAGAGAACGCACTTGAGATAGCGCCCCTCGGAGAAGGCCACGGGCGAGGGGTGATCGACCGCAGCGCCTCGAACGGAGAGCACCGTGGCGTCGCGTCCTGCGTCGCGGACGCCCGCGGAGACCGCGCGAATGAACACGTCCGACGAGACGCTCCCCGAGCATGAGCAGGTGACGAGCAGACCGCCCGGAGCGAGAACTCGCGCGGCCATCGCGTTGAGCTTGCGGTAGTGCCCCGTGGCCTTCTCGACCTCGCGCGCGCTGTGGGCGAGCTTGGGCGGATCGAGCACCACCACGTCGAAGCGCTCGGACTTGTCGGCCAGGTGCGACATCACCATCTTCGCGTCGCCGCGCTGGTGCGTGATGACCCCCGCGAGGCCGTTCTCTTCGGCCACGCGCTGCCCCGCGTTGATCGCGTGGATCGAGCTGTCGACGGAGAGCACCTCGCGGGCGCCTCCCTTCGCGGCGGCGAGCGCGAAGCCGCCGACGTAGCTGTACGCGTCGAGCACGCGGCGGCCCTTCGAGAGCGTCCCCACGAGCGCGCGGTTCTCGCGCTGGTCGAAGTAGTAGCCCGTCTTCTGTCCGCCGCCCTCGCTGCCCGGCGCGGGGACGCGGAAGCGCACGTCGCCCTCGATGAACTCCAGCCACGGAGAGGGATCTCCGCGCACGAGTCCGTCGGTCACCGCGAAGCCCTCGCGCTGCTGGTGGCGCTCGGACGAGACCTCGTAGATGCGCTTGACCGAGGCGAACTCCATCACCGCGTCGAGGATGGCGCCCTCGCGGCGCTTCATGCCCGCGGTGCCGAACTGCACGCAGGCCGCGTCGCCGAAGACGTCGACGGTGAGTCCGGGGAGGCCGTCTCCCTCGGCGTTCACGAGCCGGTAGCCCGTGTGAGAGGACGAAGGGAGCGAGGCCAGCTCGCGGCGCCAGCGGGCCGCTTCGGCGATGCGTCCGCGGAGGAAGGTCTCGTCGAGGGAGGTGCCCGCGTCGCGCGTGAGGATGCGCACGGGGATGGCGCTCTCGGGGGACCAGTAGCCGCGTCCGAGGGCCTTGCCTTGAGGGTCGAACACGACGACCTCGTCGCCCGCCGCGGGCGAGCCCACGGTGCGCGCGACGGCCTGGGCGAAGACCCAGGGGTGGCCTTGCCAGACGGGCTGAACGAAACCAGGGCGGAGGTGCGCTGCGGCGGTCATCGACGCGTCTCTACGCGACCCGACGACCCCGAGGCAACGGAACTCAGGTGAGGTTGACGGTCTGGAGCGTGATGCGCGCGCGGTCGGAGACGCCGAGGCCCATGGTGCCCGCCACGTCGATGTAGCGGGGAGGGAGGCCGCGGGCCTGGAGCGTGCCCATGTGGTTCTGCGTGCGGAGCTGGTCGACCATCTCGGCGCCGATGCGGTCGAGGGCCACGGGGTCGGTGCTCGCGAGCACGGCCTCGACGGGCGCGCGGTGCTCGGGGTTGTCGCGGGGGCCGCCGTGATAGACGGCCTTGAAGGCGTCCATGATGTGCAGGCGCGAGCGCGAGCGGATCGCGTCGTGGGCGAAGAGCTCGGCGATCTGCGGCGAGCAGAGGTGGCGGTGGAACGCCTCGGGGTTCTTGATCGAGCCGTGGGTCATGTTCTTGAGCGCGCCCGTGAAGCCGCAGAGGGAGTGGTCCTTCACGAGGGGGACGCCGATCACCGCGGTGGCTTCGAGGAGGGGCTGCGCGAACCAGGTACGACCCGACGCGACGCGCGTCTCGGACGAGAGCCGGGTGCCGTTGTGGCACATGATCCGAACGCCCGAGGGGAGGCCGCGCGCGTTCACCCGCGTCGACGCGAGGAAGCTGTCCCACTGGTCGTACACGGTGATCTGCGCCGCGGGGACGCCCGCCGCGACGAGGCCCTCGGCGATGGCTTCGACGACCTCTTTGTTCGACGCCATGTTGCGGAGGCCGAGGCCGTTGACCTTGATGGCCACGCGGTCGTTCGGGTGCACGAAGGCGCGCCACGCCTGGGCGAGGTCGTTGCGGCCCGAGAGCTCCATCACGACCTTGTTGACCATCGTGCGGGCGTCGTCGGGCTTGGGGTAGAGCCCGCCGGGGCGGAGCGATCCGGGCTTGTTCACGCGCACCACGCGGCCGGGCGTGGTCATGGGGGTGAAGCCCGCGGGCGGCGTCGCGGCGGTCGCCTCGGGCGCCGCGGGGCGGTTCTGCGCGAGGAGCTCAGACCCCGCGGTGAGAGCGGCCGAACCAGCGGCCACGGTGCCGAGAAAATGACGACGATCGATCGTGCTCATGGTGTGACCCGTACCGCTATCACGCCCCTCCATCGAGCGGAAGTAGCGCGCAACCCGCTGGAAAGTAGCTCCACCAGAAGATCGGGTGGTAACAACCCGGCGCATGCGTTGGACGAAGTTCGTGTGCGTCGCGTCGCTCCTCGCCGCGTGCTCGTCGGGGCGGTCGCACATTGATATCTCGCCCGCGGAGGTTCCCTTCACGGCGTCGGGCTCCGCGGACCCCCAGCCTGTGGCGGCGCCCGTCGAGCCTGTCGAAGCGCCTGCGGGGCCGCTCACGCGCGCGCTGCTCCGTCGCACGATCTCCGAGGGGATCGGGGCTTTTCTCGCGGGGGTCGACCTCTCGCCGATGCTCGTCCGCGGTCGCTTCGCGGGCTTTCGCATCGACCGCGCGCGCGGTCTCCGACGCTGGAACGCCGCGGGTCTCGACCTCCGCGCGGGCGACGTGGTGACGCGCGTGAACGGCTCTGCGATCGAGCGTCCCGAGCAGGCGCAGGCGGCGTTTCAGGCGCTCGCCGAGGCGCCCGAGATCGTCGTCGAGGTGCTTCGCGAGGGAGCGCCCGTGACCGTTCACATCCCGGTGCTCTCCGACGCCGTGGTGACCGCCGCGGCGACCTCCGACGCGGGTGTTACAGCAGCGCGGTGACCCGCACGCCCACGGCGCCGTCGACGTCGACGAGCTCTCCGCGGGCCACGGGGCGTCCGTTGGCCCTCACGAGAACCTCTTCTCCGATGGGGGTTTCGAAGGTGAGCACGGCGCCGGGCCTCCACGTCGAGACCTCTCGTACGGAGCTCGTCGCGCGTGCGATCTCGACGGTGAGCTCGACGGGGATCGAGGTGACGCGGGCGTCGTCGAGGGAGCTTCTCTCGTTCGTGTCGGCCATGGTGACCGTGATCGGGTGAGGGGTTTCGGTGAGGGTGACGGTTCCGTCTTCGAGGCGGGCGTCGCAGTCGAGGTGCCCCGCGACGCGCGCCGTCACGTCGCCCGAGAGACCACCTCGGGTGACGCGGAGGCCGTCGAGCGAGAGCGCCTCGCAGACTTCGAAGGGGGTGAACTCCGAGGCGCTCCAGACCGCGCGAGCGGCGACGAGGGTCACCGCGAGCGGCACGTCGAGGGCGCGGGGAGGTAGCTCTGAAATGCCTTCTTCGAAGCGCGTTGCGTGAATCGGGTCAGCGATGATGGTGGCGCGCGAGGTGTCGTCGCCGAGCGTGACTTCGAAGGGCCACGCGAGGAGCGAGCGCGTCGGACCGATGGCGTCGAGTGCATCGGTGACGTCGTCGGTGACCGCGCGGAGCACGGGCGGCGCGATGGGTGAGAAGGCCCGCGTGACGGCGTGCGAGAGCAGCGCGAAGAGGGCGCCTTCCTCCGCGGGAGAGAGGGGTTCGATGCGCGCGTGGGCGGAGCGTTCGTCGCGCTCGCCGAGGGCGCGGAGCGCGAGGGCGCGTGCGAAGGGGCGCTGTAGCGCGAGGACCACGACGCCTGCGGACACGTGTGAGAAGACTGCGCAGAGGGAGCTTTCTTCGAGGGCCGCGCGAGCCGCGTCGCGAGGGAGCGCCGCGCCGAGGAGGGGCTTCGCGCGGAGGGGACCGCCGAGGAGCGAGGCCATTCCTTGAGAGGTCAGGTCGAGCGAAGGGGGGAGCGCGAAGCGCTTCGAGAGCGCGGTCATCGCGCGGGCGTCGCGGCGCGAGCAGCGGGGGAGCGCGTCGAAGGGGAAGGGCTTCGCCGTCGGCATCGTCGCCTCTGGGAGATACCGCGATGAGGTCGGTCGAGGCTGCGACAATCGCGTCGTGCGTGCCGACAAAGTGCGGGGTGCGAAGAGAGTGGTTGCCGAACGACCCCTGTTGAGGGCACTCTCGAAAGCGTGCGTCAGGCGGACCCGTACGTAGGCCGGGAAATTCTCACCGGTCAGTTCAAGGTCCTCGAGCGAATCGGTTCGGGGGGGATGGGTGCGGTCTACAAGGCCCAGCAGCCCAGCATGGACCGCTTCGTCGCGGTCAAGATCCTCCACTCGAAGTTCACGAAGCGGAAGGACCTGGTCTCTCGCTTTCGCCGTGAGGCGCGGGCGATGAGCCACCTCACGCACCCGAACACGGCGAAGGTCTTTCTCTACGGCCAGCTCGAAGACGAAGCCTGCTACATCGTGATGGAGTACCTCGAGGGGCGGAACCTCGGGCAGATCGTGCGGCAGGAGGGGCCCATGAAGCCCGAGCGCGCGATCGCGGTGCTCATCCAGGCCTGCGGCGCGCTCGAGGAGGCCCACCAGAAGGGGATCATCCACCGCGACCTCAAGCCCGAGAACATCTTTCTGTGCTCTCAGGGCGGCCTCGAAGACTTCGCGAAGGTGCTCGATTTCGGGCTCGCGAAGGTCACCGAGCGAGAGATGCAGCCCGGGTCGCTCATCCTCACGCAGGAGGGCATGGTCTTCGGGACGCCCGAGTTCATGTCGCCCGAGCAGGCGCAGGGGAAGACCCTCGATCCCCGCAGCGACGTGTACTCGCTGGCCGTGATCCTCTACGAGCTCCTCACGGGCAAGCTGCCCTTCGACGCGCGCACGCCGATGGAGTTCATCGGCCTGCACGTGCAGGCGACGCCGATTCCGCTGGCCGATCGCGCGCCGGGCAACGAGTACCCCGTGGGCCTTCAAGACGTGCTCGACCGCGCGCTCGCGAAGAAGCCCGAAGACCGCTTTCAGAGCGCGGCCGAGTTCGCCGCGGCGCTGCGCTCCATCGTGAACGACCGCAACGTTGAGCAGGCGATGAGCGCCATTCCCGACGCGGCCGCCGCGCTGGCCGAGACGGTGCCGTCGATCCAGGCCATTCAGCAGCGCGCGCAGACGCCCCGCTCGATGCGCGCGGCCGACACCAACGCGGTGAAGGTCCCGACGCCGCAGCCCGCGCCCGCGGCGCAGAACACGCCCGCAGCGCCCGCGGTGCCCGACGCGCACCCCGTCGCGTCGCTGCGGCCCAAGCAGGTGACCAATCCGCCTGCGGTCGAGAGCCGCCAGACGGCGCCCGCCCACCCTCGCTCGGGGACCAACACCGCGGGGCTCATCGCCATCGGCGTGGTGATCGGGCTCATCGTCGCGGTGGGCGCGCTCGCGGTCATTCGCTTCGTGCTCTGACCGCCGCGCGTTTGCGCGCGACCGACGGCCCTTCGCGGGCGTGAGGGTGCTACCTTCGCGCCTCGCACGGAGGGACCGCGCACCATGTCTCAGCTCGCACCGGGGACCGTCTTCGCGAAGGACTATCGCGTCATCCGTCCGCTTGCCGAAGGGGGGATGGGCGCGGTCTACGTCGCCGAACAGCTCTCGACCGGGAAGGAGCGCGCGCTCAAGGTGCTGCTCCCTCGCGTCGTCGATGATCCGCGCAACCGCGAGAGCTTCGCGCTCGAGGCCCGCGTGGGCTCGAAGATCGAGAGCGATCACGTCGTCGAGGTGGTGGGCGCGGGCGTCGACGAGGCGTCGGGCTCCCCGTGGCTCGCGATGGAGCTCCTCAAGGGCGAGAGCCTCTGGGATCGCGTGACGCGGCGCGGTCCGCTCGCGCGCGACGAGGCCGCGACGCTCTTCGATCAGCTCGGTGACGCGCTCTCGAAAGCGCACCGCGCGGGCGTGGTGCACCGTGACCTCAAGCCCGAGAACCTCTTCGTCGCCGACGCGCGGATCAAGGGCGTCCCCTTCGTGCTGAAGGTGCTCGATTTCGGCATCGCGCGGCTCATCGCGCACGACCGCACGGCGGCCACCGCGACGCGCGCCATCGGCTCGCCGCTCTGGCTCGCGCCCGAACAAACGCAGACCGGCGCGAAGCTCAGGCCCTCGACGGACGTGTGGGCCGTGGGGCTCCTCGCGTTCTGGTCGCTCACGGGGCGCCCCTTCTGGCTCGCCGCCAACGCCGAGGAGTTCAACCTCACGGCGCTTCTCATGGAGGTCGCCGTCCACGCGATCCCCGCCGCGACGGAGCGCGCCGCGGTGCTGGGCGTGAGCGGATCGCTCCCCGAGGGCTTCGACGCGTGGTTCTCGCGCTGCGTGGTGCGCGACCCCGACGCGCGCTTCTCGGACGCGGGAGGCGCCATCCCCGCGCTCGTCTCGCTGCTCTCTGCGCCGCCGACCGTGGTCGCGCCGACGCTCATGGAGATGCTCGCGCGCACCGAGACCCGCTCGGGCGTGGTGCGCGTCGCGCCGACGGAGACCGTTCCCGCGTTCATGGCGCGCGGGGGCGCATCGACCGATCCCGTCGCGATGGGGCGCGGTACGCCGCGCGCGCATCCGTCGCCGGAGGCTCCGAGCGATCGCGCGGGCTACCTCGTTCCGCTCGTGCTCGGGATTCTCACCGTGGGCGCGGTCGGCGTGTGGGCGATCCAGAAGCGGCCGCAAGCGAGCGCAACGCCCGAGGCGTCGACAGAGGCGCCCCAGGAAATCGCCGCGCCCGCCGTGCCGGTGCCGTCCGATCGCATCAGCGCGCGTCACCTGCTGGTGATGTATCAGGGCTCCGCGCGCGCGCCGACCACCGTGACCCGGACGCGCGACGAGGCCAGGGCGCGCGCCGAAGAGGCACGCCGACTCGCCGTCGCGGGGCGTGACTTCGCGATGCTCGTGCGAGAGTTCTCGGACGAGCCTGGCGCGGGATCGCGCGGCGGTGACCTCGGTCGCTTCGGTCGGGGGATGATGGTCCCTGCGTTCGAACGCGCGGCCTTCGCGCTCTCGCCCGCCGAGATCTCGCCCGTGATCGAGACGGAGTTCGGGTTTCATGTGATCCAGCGCACCGACGAGGCGCCGCCGTCGAGCGCGGGCGACCCGGTGCAGGCCGTCGCGATGGAGCCGACATCACCGGACCCTCGCGGCGGGCGCTTCACGCTCTCGGACGCGACGGAGGGCCTCGGGGGGAGTGGGCCCCTCACGGCGTCGATCGTCACCTCGATGGGGACCTTTCGATGCACGCTCCTCGACGCCGTGGCGCCGCTCACGGTGGCGAACTTCACGGGCCTCGCGCGCGGGCTCCGAGACTTCTGGGACCCCGTCGCCCGCCAGTGGGCGAGGAGGCCCTTCTACGACGGGTCGATCTTTCACCGCGTGATCCCCGAATTCATGATCCAGGGCGGCGACCTGCTCCGCTCGGGCATCGGGGGCACGGGCTACGAGTTCGCCGACGAGAACACGCGCCCCCACGACGCGGCGGGGCTGCTCTGCATGGCGAACCGCGGCCCCAACACCAACGGCGGCCAGTTCTTCATCACCGAGAGCGCGAGGCCCCACCTCGACGGGAGCTACTCGATCTTCGGGCGCTGCACCCCGACGGCGCTCGTGGGTCGCATCGCGCGCGTCGAGCGCGACGCGTCGGATCGTCCGCGGCGGCCGATCTTCATCGAGCGCGTCACGGTGACGAGAGAGCCTTGACACCGCGCGCCTCGGGGATCTAACCCCCGGCGCATCCAACCGATGCGTGTGGCCTACGTCTTCGCCGTCGCTCTGCTTGTCGCCTCGCTCCTCTCTCCGTCGAACGCCCTCGCGCAGCGCGCGACGCCGCCGGACCCCGCGACGAGGGTCTACGTCGTTCAACCGGGCGACACGCTGCTCCGCGTGGCCAACAGGCTCGGCGTCGAGCCGCGCGACCTCGCCGCGCGCAACAGCCTCCCGCGGCCGTACACGCTCACCGTGGGGCGTCGATTGCGGCTCCCGCAGGGGGTGAACCCCGCGGTGCTCGCGACGCTCCCCACGCGCGACGAGGCTTCGAACGCCGACGGGGCGCAGGGGGCGCACAGGCCGGGCTTCGTCTCGATGACGCGCCTGCGCGACGGCGCCCAGATCGCCACGAGCTTCGCCGCGAACTCGCAGACCCTCCGCACGCGCGTCGCGCGCTTTCTCAGGGCGAGGGACAACCGCGAGCACATCGTCCACCCGCGGCTCATGCGCACGCTCCAGGTGATGAGCGACCGCTACGGCGGGCGCACGATCGAGGTGCTCTCGGGCTATCGACCGGCGCGGGCGGGCGTTCCGATCTCGCACCACAGCCGCGGCGAGGCGGTCGACCTCCGCGTCGAGGGCGTGGCCCTGCGCGACGTGTGGACCTTCTGTCAGTCGCTCCGCAACCTCGGCTGCGGGCTCTATCTCCGCGGCAACTACGTGCACCTCGACGTGCGCGCCGAGGGCTTCGCGTGGCAGGGGCCTCCGCGCCGCGGCGCTACGCAGGGCAGCCCGCTCGACCCCGACCCCGACGAGGACCCCGCCGTCGTCGCCGCCGACGCCGCGGCGGCGCAGTAGTCACTCGGGGCAGCTCCGCGAGGCTTCGAGGTACGCCTCTCCGACGCGTCGGATGGCGACGTCTTGATCGATCGCGTCGGCCGCGGTGCGCTGCACGACGGTGAGCATCCGGGCCCATCGCTCGCGCAGCCGGGCGACGCAGGCGTGGCGTCCGCCTTCGGTCTCGAGCGCGGTCTCGCAGGTGCCGGCGCGCGCGGCGAAGCGCTCGCGGTCTCGACGCAGTTCGAAGCGCATCGCGCCCTCGACGCGGGCCGCGGAGGGCTCCTCGCCGATGTTGTCGAGCGCGCATCGCAGGAGCTGTCGCACGGCCTCGCGCGGCGCGCGCACGGGCCTCGGCTCGTCGCGCTCACACGCGCTGAGCGCGAGGGCGAGGAGGATGGAGGGGGCCTTCACGGCGCGGCTCCGCCGTCGGGCGCGATGCCCATGACGGCGGCGGCCAGGTCGGAGCGCCCGAGCAGCGAGAGCCACGCGGCGGCCTCGCGGCGGTCGACGGTCGGCAGCGCGCGACGCAGCGAGGCGCCCGCGTCGGGGCCGAGAAAGGTCGCGGCCCACGCGCGTCGGAGCGGGTCGTGCGACGCTTCGAAGAGCCGTCGCGCGGAGGCAGATCGCGTGGCCTCGGGGGTCTCTCTCGCGCAGAGGGCGTAGGCGTCGTCGGTCCACGGGGCGCGGGCCTGGCGGAGCCGCTCGCAGCCGTCGGGGGCGCCCGCGTCGAGCTGCGCGTTGACGTCGCGGAGGCACAGGAGCGCGACTGCGGCGTGGCCCCACGCGGGCGCGAGCGACGCCGCGTGAACGACCGCGCGCGAAGCACCAAGCACGTCGCCGCGGAGCAGGAGCACGCGCGCGATCGAGAGCTCGATGGCGGCGTCGTCGCGCATCGAGAGCGCTGCGCGGAGGTCGCTCTCGGCGAGGGGGAGTCCGCCCGAGGCGCCCGCGAGGGTCCACACGCGAGCGCGCGCGACGAGGGGGACGGGGGAGTCTCCCCAGGCTTCGACGGCGGCGTTGGCGTACTGCACGGCGCGCTCGTGCGACGAGCCCGACGCGGCGGCTTCGAGGGCGGCCTGCGCAGAGATCGCCCCCGCGAGCGCGGCGTCGCCGAGGCGCGCGAGGCGCACGGAAGAAGCGCCCACGAGCGTTCCCTGCGTGACCTCGATCACGCTCTCGCCCGTCACCGCGACGAACGATCCGAGCGCGTCGAGGGGCTCATCGGGACGCGCGGGGGCCGTGCGCTCGGCCACCGCGGCGCGCGCATCACCCGAGGCCCGCAGGAGCGCGGTGACGAGGCGCGCGAGGTCGAGCTCGGTGACCGCTTCGCGCTGCGACGGGAGCAGCCTCCACACGAGATCCGGCGAGCGCGGCGGGGGAACCGGGTCGCCGTGTGCGGTGAGTGAGGCCGCGCGTCTGCGGTGCACCTCTTCGGCCGCGGAGCGCGCGCGAGCCGTGGTGTCGGTGATGGATCGCAGGCGCTCGGCGACGGCGCGCAGCTCGGGCGTCTCGATCGCGAGCGGATCGGCGGCCGAGGGCGCGACGTGCTCGGGTACGCGCGGCGCGTCGGAGGGCGCGCGGGCGCGCATCCAGGCGAAGGTCCCTCCGGCGAGGGCGACGAGGGCGAAGGCGCCGAGGGTGAGGGCGCGCTTCGGGGCGCCGCGCTTCGGGGCGGCGTCGGGGATCGCGACGAGGTGCGTGGTGCGGAGGCACCGCGGGCAACGGGTGACGCCGTCGTCCGAGCGGGTTCCACAGTGGGCGCATTCGAGCGGCATGTCGGTGAGCGACGCTATTACCCGCGAAGGGCGTCGTCTGTCACGGCCCGCCGACGGCGATCACGGGTGCGCGCGGAGGAGGAGCGCGGCGACCACGGCGGCCGAGATGCAAACGACCACCGCCGAGGCGACGACGACGAGGTTGAGGCGCTTCGGCGCGGCGGGCGCGAGGGGTGGGGCGCTCATGCAGGGCGGGCTGTTCGAGACGGGCGGCGCGCTCGCGTGCGGCGGGCTGTTGGAGACGGGCGGCGCGCTCATGTAGGGGGCCGCGCTCGGGTGGGGCGGTGACGAGGCCGTCGCGTAGCCGACGCGCATCCCGGCGAAGAGGGCGTCGCGGAGGGCCTCGGCGGAGGCGAAGCGGTTCTGCGGCGCGAGCTCGAGGCTCTGTTGGATGACGGCGTCGAGCCACGGGGGGACGTCGGGGCGGGCGCGCCGCGGGCTGCGCTCGATGTTGCCGAAGAGCGTGCGGAGCATCACGTCGTTGAGGTTCCTGGCCCCCGCGGGGTGCAGGCCCGTGAGGGCGCGGAAGAAGATCACCCCGAGCGCGTAGAGGTCGCTGCGACCCGAGACGCCCTGCGCGGGGTCGAACTGCTCGGGCGACGCGTACTGAAACGACCCGAGGAACACGTTGGCCATCGTGAAGGCCGTGCTGGTGTCGTCGTCGCTGCCGCCGTCGTCGTCGGTGGGCTCGGGGCTGAGCTGCTTGGCGACGCCGAAATCGAGCACCTTCACGCGCACGCCGAGGGGCATCGACGGGTCTTCGACGAGGAAGAGGTTCTCGGGCTTGAGGTCGCGGTGCACCACGCCCGCCGCGTGCGCGACGGAGAGCGCGTCGGCCACCTGGGCCATCCAGTCGGCGGCGACGTGCGCGGGCAGCGTGGTGTACGCGAGGATGCCCTGGAGCGTGACGCCGTGGAGGAGCTCCATCACGACGACGGGGGTCGCGTCGAGGTCGTAGGTGAGGTCGAGCACGTTCACGATGCCCGGGTGCCCGAGGCGCGACGTGTGGATCGCCTCGCGGTGCATCCGCACGCTCGCCTCGTGGAGCCGCCGCTCGCGGTCGAGGGTGCTCCCCGAGGTCTCGATCACAAGGCGCTTGAGCGCGACGGGCAGGTCGCGCTTGGTGTCGCGCCCTTCGAAGACCTCACCCATGCCGCCCGCGGTGATTCGGCGCACGACCTCATAGCGCTCCCCCACGAGCGTGCCCGGGTGCCATGGACTCGTGCCTGATGACATCGCAGCGCCGCCGTCACGATAACACCACGCCCGCGCGTTGAAACGCGCGATGAAACGCGCGACGGCGTCGTTGACGCGGGGGGAGCGGTTCTGTCCAATAGCCCCCCGACAGGAGCCGCGCGAGGCGTGCAACTCGACAACATACACCGCCAGCTCTTTCCGCTGGCGAGCGACCTCGTGCCTCACGTCGAGCACTGGATGCCGCCCGCGCATCGCGGCAGGGTCGACCGCGAGGCCAACCGCGTCCGGGTGATGGTCCGCAACGCGGTGCTGGCGCTCGAGATCCTCGCGCTCTTCACCCTCATCTCGCTCCCGCTTCGGGAGTGGGCGCACGTGGCCTTCGCCGGGGGCTTCGTGCTCATCGAGCTCGTGGTGCTCCTCGTGGCGCGCTCGGGCGCGCCCGTCGCGGCGACGCGGATGCAGTTCAGCGCGATGCTCCTGGGCATGGGCGCCAAGGCCTGGACGATGGGCCCCGGCGTGATGGCCGTGTGGGCGTGGGCGCCGCTCGTTCCGATGACCGCGCTGGCCGTGGGAGGTCCGCGCGC
Source organism: Myxococcota bacterium (assembly GCA_052035985.1). GTDB lineage: Bacteria > Myxococcota_A > Polyangia > Polyangiales > CAISKJ01. Next base: position 24,179 of record JBPOHC010001112.1, read on the forward strand.
CGCGCTCCGCTGGGCCGTCGCCGCCGCCGCGGTCTTTCTCGGGGTCATGGCGCTGCACAAGGCGGGCGTTCGCCCGGTGGTGCCCACACACATCGACGGCCCGCTGCTGCTCGTCACCGGCATCGGGCTGATCTTCACGGTGGTGGGCATCGCGGGGTCGTTCGAACGCGACATGGCCGCGGCCCTCGACGAGGCCGAGGCGCGCGCGAGGGCCCTGGAGTCAGCCCGCGTCGACCTCGAGGCCCGCAACCGCTCGCTCCTCGACGCGCAGACCCGCCTCGAAGGGCTCAACCGCGAGCTCGCCGTCGCGCGCGACGCGGCGGAGCAGGGGGCCCGCGCGCGGAGCGACTTTCTCGCGGTGATGTCCCACGAGGTGCGCACGCCCATGAACGCGGTCATCGGGATGACTTCGCTCATGCTCGACACGCCGCTCTCCGACGAGCAGCGGAGCTTCACCGAGACGATCCGCTCGTCGGGCGAGGCGCTCTTGACGCTCCTCAACGACGCGCTCGACTACACCAAGATCGAGGCGGGGCGCGTGGTGCTCGAGGCCCTCGCGTTCGACCCCGCGGATGAAGTCCGCCAGGTCGTCGACCTCATGCGCGGCGCCGCGCACGCCCGAGGAAACACCCTCCGCGTCGTCGTCGAGCCGGGCACCCCTTCGGCGGTGCGGAGCGACCCCGGGCGCATCCGTCAGGTGCTCCTGAACCTCGTCTCGAACGCGGTGAAATTCACGCGCGACGGGGCCGTCGAGGTGCGCCTCGGGGCGAGGCGCGAGGGCGGGCGCCTGTGGCTCGTGGTCGCCGTGTCCGACACGGGGATCGGCATCGGGCCCGAGTCGCTCACGCAGCTCTTTCAGCCCTTCACCCAGGCCGACGCGTCGACCACGCGGCGCTTCGGCGGTACGGGGCTCGGCCTCGCCATCTCGCGCCGCGTCGCGTCGCTCCTCGGCGGCGACGTCTCTGTCGAGAGCGAGGCCGGACGGGGCTCGGTCTTCACGCTCTGCGTCCCCGTGGAGCCCGTCACCCAGAGCGGCGAGGTCGCCGCCGTCGCGCCTCGGAGCGCGTCGAGCGTCCCCGGTCCGCGGCTCCGCGTGCTCGTGGCCGAGGACAACGCCGTCAACCAGAAGGTCATCACGCTCATGCTCGAGCGCATGGGCCACCGCGTCGACGTGGCGTGCAACGGCGCCGAGGCCCTCGAGGCGCTCGCCCGGGCACCCTACGACGCCGTGCTCATGGACGTGCAGATGCCCGAGCTCGACGGGGTCTCCGCCGCGCGGACGATCCGCGAGCGAGAGCGCGAGCGCCGCACGCCCATCATCGCGCTCACCGCCAACGCCGACATCAACGAAGAGCGCCGCTGCCTCGACGCGGGGATGGACGACTTTCTCGCCAAGCCCGTGCGCCGCGAGCGGCTCCAGGCCTCGCTCGATCGGCTCCTGTCGCTGCCGCGGGTCAGCGTGACGAGCGCGCCGAGCCTCCCTCCGCCCGCGTAG
>JBPOHC010001113.1:0-4026 GCA_052035985.1 Myxococcota bacterium
ACCGCCCTCTCCTCGGCGCGGCGCTCCTCGTCGCGGGCGTAGGCGTCGCCGTGGCCTTCGGCAAGCTCGCCGCCAGCCGCGGCCGCGAGAAGAACACCCTCCGCGCCTCGCAGCGCGCCACCGCGTAGTCCGCCTCTTCGCGCGCTCCTCTGCGCGAGGCCATCGGTGGCCCGAGCGCGCACCCTCGCGAGCCACTCCTGACCTCACGCGCGCTTCGAACGCACCGCACACGCGTTCTCGCGCCCTCAGAACACTCCCCTCGACCGGCGCCTGCCTTGCGATGACGGGCGTCCCGTGGGGTCGATGACGCTTCGGCTGAAGTCGTCGCGCCCCATCGAGTTCATTCCAAGGAGAACGCCGATGTCCAGCGGGTCGATCTCACTCACGCCCGTCAACCCGTCGAGCGACGCCAACAACTCCACGGTGCTCGTCTCTCAGAAGAACGTCGTGGCCAGCCTCGGCGAGCGGGCCGTCGCCTGTCAGGTGATCCAGAACCTCGGTCGCGGCTGGTCGCACAAGTTCGAGTACGACTTCGATCTTCAGGTGGGCGCGCAGGAGAGCTACGGCAACACCTCGCCGCTCGCGGTCGCGCAGCCGGGCGAGCATCGCCGCCGCCGCCGTCGGTGTGCGGCGCGCGGGCGCGTCCCTGCACGCCACCACGACGGTATCGCCTGCTCGTCGTACAGCGGTGGCGGACGATCGCCCAGACAGCGAAGTCGTCGCCACCACCCGACGACGCTCACACCGCCCGCTGCACCCGCCACTCCGTCCCTCGCACGCGCTCACACACGGCCCGGTTGGTTGCACGATCGTCGTGGTATCGAGAGTCTGTCTGCGACAGCGCGCCCTCGCGCTCGAACCCATCGCGGAGCTGAGCGACGCCGATGCCCCCACCGACACACGACCCGTTCTTCGACTTCGTCGACGATCTTCAGCGCCTCTCGCCGAGCGCGGCGAGCGCGGCGATCACGCGCGCGCAGGTCGAGGCCCCCATCAGCCCCGACGAGGTCTTCACGGCGGCTTCGCTCTGCGACGACGCGAGGGTGCCCGGGCGCAAGCGATACCTGCCGGCGTACACGGTCGCCACGCGCGCCGCGTCGGGGCAGGAGCGCGTCGCCGTTCAGCTCAAGGGAGACACGCTGAGCGTGGAGCTCACGCGCTCGCCGCCGCCCGCGGCAGAGGCCGTCGAGATGGTGCACTCCGTGGCCGTCGCGGTCGTGCGCGGCGCCGGGGTCGAGTGCGTCCAACGCTGCGAGGAGCGCGCGGACGGCCTCGCGCTCACGCTCAAGACGGGAGACCGCAACCTGCTCTTCCACGCGCTCAGCGAGGAGAGCGGCACGAGGTTGAGGATCCGCCGCAGGACCCGTGTCGCGTTGCCCGTCGACAGGTCGGAGGAGCTGCGGCAGCTCGAGGTGGCGCGGGCGGCGCGGCGCGACGCGGCGGCGAACGCGCGTCAGTCGATGCAGGGCGTCGAGCGAGAGCTGTCGTCCGCGCGCGCCGCGGTCGCGAGCGCCGACGCCGCGGTCGTCGCGGCGAGCGCGCGGTGCAACGCCCTGACGGCGCGTATCGCCGACCTGCGTGAGCAGGTCTCGGCGCTGCCCCGACGCGTCGAGGAGCTTCGGCGCGAGCTGGCCGCCTTGCGCGCCGACTTCGCCGACTCGCACCACCGCCCGCCGTTGTATCGCCCTCCTCCCGACCCCGACGATCCCGCAAACGACCCGGTTTCGCCGCAGGAGATCGCCGCCACGATGTGTGAGCTCTCGGGCGCAGAGCGACGGCTCGCGAACGCGCGGGCCGCGCTGCCCGGCGCCGAGGCAGAGGTCGGTCCCGCGCAGGCCGCGGTCGCGCAGCAGGTCGCTGCGGCCGTGCAGGTGCGCGCCCGCGTCGAGGAGCTGCAACGTCGGTCGAGCGCGCTCGAAGCCGATGCGAGCGCAGTCGAGCGCGAGGTGGCCGACCTCACGGCCCGCGTGGAGGCCGCGAGGGTGACGACCTTCCGCGAGGCCGACGTGGTGCTCGACGTCGAGGTCCCGTTCTTCTTCCCGAACGAGCTCCACCCGTACATCTATCGCGACCTCGAAGAGGTCTTCGTCCGCGATCGATGGACGGAGCTCGACGGGCCGCCCGAGTACGGCCGCACGCTCTACGTCCGTCGCGGCGAGCACCCGTGGCTCTTCTACGTGCTGCCGACGTCGTTTCGACTCGCGTTCCAGGCCGAGGAGGGGCTGCCGCGATTCAAGCCCATGGTCTACGCCGACTCCGCCGCGGGGACCTCGCCCGAGCCGAAGGACATGCGGGTGAGGCTACTGCTTGAGGCGGTTCCCGAGATCGCTCCCGACGTGCGGCGCTACCTGCACGAGCACCTCGCGCAGGTCGCGGAGCAGCCCTTCGTGCGCCTTCGCTACGGCGCGGCCTTCGAGCACGCGGAGTACCGCGAAGAGATCGGCCCGGCCACCACGGCGGGCCGCGCCGAGCCGCTGCTCAAGCCGATGGTCGACGTGAGCGGCTTCGCGCTCGAATATCACCTGCGCCTCGAGGACTACGTGCTGCTCGTGAAGGAGCAGCTCAGCCGGAGCGGGTCCGCGCTTCGGGGACACGTCTTCGTGACGCTCAAGGTGGCGCAGGAGGTCCGCCGGCCGGCCATCGAGGTGCGGCTCTCGTTCGACGACCTCGACCTCGACAACATCGAAGCGCGACGGACTCGCCCGCCCGAGGAGCCCGGACGCCTCTCGCTCCGCAACCCGACGTCGCTCAAGCTCACCGTGGGCGAGCTCAGCGCCTACGCGCTCCGCACGACGCGGGAGGGTGAGCTCGCGGAGGCGCGACGGGCGCAGGTCGGCGTCGAGCTCCCGGTCACGTTGGGCCCGCACCAGACCCTGCTCGCGCCGCTCTCGATGCCCGACGGCGCCAGCGCGTCCGCGTGGAACGACTTCGAGGTCGAGGTGGGCGGCGTGCGCGCGCTCGATTTCACGCCGCAGCAGTGGTTGGACCACATCCACCGCGCGGCGGACCTCGCCGCGGTCTACAAACCCGTCTCGGTGACCGTGGTGAACCTCGTCCGCGCGCAACGCGACGACGACACGCTCGTAGGCGTGAAGGTGGTGCTCAACCGCGGCAGGGCCGAGCCGCTCGACCGCCTCATCCTCCCCGAAGCGCCGACGTGGTCGACCCACGTGCTGCGGACGCTCTCGCAGCTCCTCGGCGACGACCCCGACGACTCGTACTCGCTGCTCTTCTGGAGCGTGTATCACGACGGCTCCGAGGGCGTCGCGCAGCGCGCTCGCACGCGTGACAACTTCCCCGTACTCACGGCGCTCGCCCGAGAGCGCGCAGGCTCGCGCTACGCGGTCGCCGCGTCCGACGGAGGCCCCGCCATCGCGCAAGACCTCTCCGTCGGCGCGGCGCGCGAGGTGACCCGCAGGCTCGAGGCCGCCGATCGCACCTGGAGCCTCCGCGTGGCGGCCCCCGCGACGCCGGGCGAGGTCGAAGGGCGCTTCGATGTCTACACGGCCCTCCTCGACTTCAGCGACGCGCGTCGGCTCCAGTACGTGATCTTGAAGCTCCGCAGCGGCGCCGAGTCGACGAGCTTCACCCTCAACGCCGCAGCGCCCGCCCCCATCGTGTGGAAGCCCATCACGAGGGCTCCTCAGGTCGAACACGAGGCTATGTACATCTTCTCCGACCGACCGCCCCAGGTGGTGCGAGGCCAGACCGACGCGACCTTCCTGGTGCTCGTCGTCCCCTGAAATCAGGCGGCGGTTCGTTCCGGTGACCGACGCGTTCGGAGCGCCCGCGGCGACGCGCGCCGCGTGTTGCCATCACCCGTTGGGCTCCAGAGCAGCGGGCCGTTCTCGCTGGCGATCCCGCCGATGCGCGAGCGCGTGGTTGCGCGGGGGCGCCGCGCGGGGTTTCAGCGAGGGGCGGGCGGGTCGGCGGGCGGCGTCACGGGGCGCGCGGGCGCGGCCTTCGTCGCCTTCTTCGGTGACGCGAGCAGCGACGATCGCACGCTGGGCACCTCGGGGTCATCGC
>JBPOHC010000286.1:0-1799 GCA_052035985.1 Myxococcota bacterium
GGCACGGCGAGTAGCGCTTGAACACGAGCCGCAGCGCGTCGCCGGGGTTGGTGGCGGTCTCGTCGGAGGCGCGCACCATGTCGTAGCCCTCGCGGCCTCCGAGCTGCCACGCGAGCTCTCCCCAGAGCGTGCGCACCTCGGTGCCGTCGGGCTTCTTCTCGGGCTGTCCCGGCGAGAGCTTGTTGCCGACGAGCACCGCGCGCCGAACGGGGATCGCCGTCGACACGCCCGACTGCGAGAGCACGGGTTCGAGGCCCGGCAGGGTCGTCGGCGCCACGCCCGAGAGCAGGTGATAGAGCGCCAGCATCGAGTGCGTCTTGCCGCCGCCGAAGGTCGTCTGGAGCTCGATGACCGGATCGCCCCCCTCCCCCGACAGCCGCGTGAGGGCGTTGACGAGGAGCTGCCGCAGCCCTTCCGTGAGGTACGTGCGGCGAAAGAACTCCACGGCGTCGCGGTACTCTTCGGAGGCGTCACCCGTGACGACGGCCCAGAGGTCCGCGGCGAACTCGGCTTTCTGATAGGTCCCACGCGCGACGTCGGGGTGGGGGGTGACCACCTCGCGCCACGGCTTGAGCCCCTCGGTGGCGGTCCCCTTGAGCTCGGGCTGCGTGGTGCGGCGCGACTCCTTGCGGGCCTCTTCATCGAAGCGCGCGCGGAGGAGTTCCTGCCGCAGACGATCGACCTCGGACTCTTCATCGCGCGCCGAGACGCTGGCGAGGAGGCGCGCGCAGTCGTCGAGGGCGCGGTAGGCCTGATCGGCGTCAAAGCGTCCGCGGTCGAGGGTGCGCGCGCGCGTGGCGCGGAGGTCTTCGACGAGTCGCCTGCCGGGTTCACCGAGCACGCGCGAGGGCTCTGGCTCCCAGCGCGTGAGCAGGTGTTCGAAGAGCGCGTCGGGCGCGTCGGGGAGCGGCTCGGAGAGGCCCACGGTGCGGGCGATCCACGGGCGCAGGCCCCGGTCCACAAGGTCGAGCGCGCGTGTGACGCGCTCCAGGTTCGAGAGAGCCATCGTGGGCGCGGATGATTTCGCACTCGCGGGGCGATGACAACGTGCATGTGAGCGACGGTGAGAACTGCCTTGCGTTCCCGTTCGATGTCGGGCTCTGCTCCCGGCGACGCAGACGCACGCTCCGTGCACACGCGCTCCACCGAGGGAGGGAACGTGAAGACCATCGACGAGGCGCTCCACACGCGCATCGAGGCGTTCGCGGCGAAGTACCGGGAGGCGATCCTCTCGATCCCCGGCGTCACCGACGTCGGCGTGGGATATCGGCAGAAGAACCGCGCGCTCACCGAGGAGCCCGCGCTCGTCGTCCGGGTCGCGCGCAAGTTCGACCTCGCGAAGCTCCCCGAGCACGCCAGGCTCCCGGCTTCGATCGAAGGCGTCCCCGTCGACGTGCAGGAGGTCCACCAGACGCCCCACCTCGAACGGCGGCAGCGCGCCGATGCGCTCCTCGGCGGCCTCGCCATTCAAAACGTGAAGCGCGGCGGGTGGGGCACCCTCGGCGCCATCGTGAAAGACCGGGCCACCGGTACAGCGCCTCGGGCTCACGAACCACCACGTCCTCTTCGGGAGGCACATTCTCTGGGCAGGCGCCAACGTCATCTCGCGCGTCGTCGAAGCGCTCGGCATCGAGTTCTGACCAAGGTCACCGCCACGCGCACGGTCACCGCCAGGCCCCCCCCGGGACAGGTGTGGCTCTTCTTCGTCCGCGTCCCCACGCCGGTGAATGAATTCACCGGCATGTAAGCGAAAGCCCTTCGGGCTCGGGATCATGAGTCCGCTCCGCGCGGACTTTCCC
>JBPOHC010001151.1:0-1510 GCA_052035985.1 Myxococcota bacterium
TACGGCCTCTCGGTGATGCTGCCGTCGTCGCGTCCCGCCGCGCTCTACGCCCTCGGGCTCGCGACCCTCACGGCCTGCGCCGCGCTCGTGGTGAGGCACCTGCGCGCGGCGCGCTCGCGAGATCCCATCGGTACCGGAGACCCCTGGCTCGCGGTTGCGGCGGCGGGTTTCGTGCTGTTCAGCGCCTTCGCGACGAACCTCGTCTTTCCCCTCTCGGCGCTCTTCGCAGAGCGCTTCTGGTCCGTGCCCTCCGCGGCGTTCCTGTTCGTGCTGACGGAGCGGGCCTCCGCCGCGCGACGACCGTCGCCGCGCCGCGCCGCCCTGGTGGTGATGCTCTCGTGGGCCGCGCTCCTCGCGTTCCTGACCTGGCGTCGCGTCGAAGACTGGCGCAGCGACGAGTCGCTCGCCGCGAGCTGCGTCGCGACCAACCCCCGGAGCGGCCTTTGCGTGGGCAACCTCGGCCTCCAGCGCTTGAGGCAGGGGGACCTCGGCGAGGGCTACGCGCTCTGTCGCACGGCCGCCGATCTGCGTCCCACACTCGCGTCCGCCTGGGGCTGCGCAGCCACCGCGCTCGCGCGCATGGGGCGCCTCGACGACGCGATGCCGCTCTTCGAACGCATGACGCGCAGCGATGATCCGAACCCGGACTATGAGTACAACTACGCGGTCGCCCTGCTGAACCACGGAGAGGCTCGCGCGTCGCTCGAGCAGCTCCGGCGCATGGTGAGGCTCGGGCTGTGGACGCCTCGGGCCGCCGCGATGCGGCAGCAGGTGCTCGAGCAGCTCCGTCGAGAGGCGCCCCCACACTCGCCGTGATCGGTGGCGCCGCACCCGCAGGGGCGCGGGCGCGAGCGCCTGCTCGATGGCCATCATCGCCGCGTCTTCGGCGAGGAGATCGACGATGACCTCGAGCAGCGACAGCGCGGGCGCGGCGTCGCTCGGGTCGTCGCGAAGGTGCCGACCTGGGGGCCGTGTCGCAACGCGCTGTACTCAGGGCAGCGCGAAGCTGCACGGCCAGCTCCCCGTCGAGAGCGACGTGATGCCGTTGCGCGTGCTGCCGATGTAGCCCGCGGCGCCGACGCGCGTCTCGATCACCACCACGCCGCCTGCGGAGACCGTGATGCGGCCGGTGTGAGCGCCCGCGGTGCATACCGAGCTGTCCTGCGTGTAGAGGTCCGTGCCCCAGATGGGCGTGGCCGCGCCGCGAGGCGGGCAGCGGTAGGCGTGGCGCGCCCCGATCGTGCAGCCGAGCGGTTGCGCGGTGGTCCCCCAGGTCGCCTCGATCTCGGCGACGTCAGTCGGCGCGTCAGCGACGTCGGTCGGCGCGTCGGCGGCGTCGGTCGGCGCGTCGGCGACGTCGGTCGGCACGTCGCGAGGAGCCTCGGACGGGACATCGGAAACGTCGCGCGGTGGTTCGGGCGGAACGTCGGGCACGTCGGGCGGCGATGACGCGTCGACGTCTCTGGCGATGTCCTCGGCGCGCGTGTCGGAGGCCGCATCGAGAGAGGGC
>JBPOHC010000430.1:0-12313 GCA_052035985.1 Myxococcota bacterium
GGCGCCGCGGCCGTGCAGCACGACGCCGCCGTGAGGTGCGCGGGGTCGCTCGCGGGAGGGCACGCGGCCTCGCTCGTGCGACGATCCATCGCCTGCACCAGCCACTCGGGGTTGATGTTGTCGGGGCTCAGGCCCTGACCGCGCGGCGGAACCACCACGAGGCGCGCGCCCACGAGGAGTTCGAAGCCGCCCATGTTCGGCCAGAGCATGTCGGCGTGCCAGCGCTTCACGCGATCGAGAAAGCGCGCGTCGTGCATCATCGCGTCGACGGTGGCCTCAGAGACCTCGCCCCGCGCGGCGACCTGCTGATACTCCTCGACGGTGGGAGGCGCGCCGCGGAGGTCGAGCGAGAGCTGTCGCAAATAGCGGGTCGGTGAGGCTGGCGCGGCGGGGCACTCGGTCGATGCAGCGGTCGCCTGTTGTGGCGAATCGTCACGCGTGCACGTCGTGCAAACGAGGCCCGCGAGGATCACCCGGACAGCCCACGACCCGGCTCTTGCGAACATCGCCTCGACCCTCCTCCTGTTGTTGCGCGTCCCCATCGTTGCCCCGTTTTCGCGGGGCATTCATGCAAACATCGAGGGCGCGCGTCAATCGCGAGTTGGTGCGCGCAGGTCGCGATCGAATCGTGACGCGCGACCGCAGAGAGGATCGTTGCGACGGTTGTTTGCGCGCCTACTGGCGCGGCGGCGGCGGCGGGTTGCAGGTCACCACCACCTCGTGCCAGACGCCTTCTGCGCAGTGGAATCCGCTCGGCTGACAGCCCCCGGTGGGCACGTAGCAGTCGAGGCCCGGCGACGCGCACGGGGCGCCGTTGCGCAGGGTGTCGCGCGGAGGGCACGTCGCGGCCTGCGCGGGCGCCGGGTTCGTCGCGGGCGCGGGCGGCGGATCGGGGAGCGCGGGGGGATTGTGGGCCGTCTCCATCTGCGGGGGCATCGGAGCGGGGCGTGAGCAGGCCGCGGCGGCGACCGTGACGACGAAGGCGGAGCGGAGCGTGCGCATGAAGCGCCGATGTTCGCACGGTCGCAGGGGGCGGGAGAAGCGCCGCGCGCGGAGGCATCGCAGCGATCAAGTCGCGAGGATGTCACGCCGTTGAGTAGGGGTGAGAGCCCGCCGCCCTACGCGGCCGCGCTCACCTCCACGCGAAAGGACGTCTGGACATGGCCCCTCCAACGAGGCCGCCTCGCGCCTCGCACGCGACGAACCCGAGCCTCACCGCACCCAAGGTCGGGTACGGCATCGTCTCGCTCGGCCCGACGAGCGCTGGGCCCACCCCCGAGATGATCGCCCGACACGTCGTGCAGGCGCTCGACGCGCCCGACTGGAAGCCCCCGCTCCTCCCTGTCGTCGCCACGCAGCTCATCGGTCTCTCGCGTCGCCCGTCGATCGACTTCAACGGCATCTCCACGCTCGTGTCTCAAGACCCCACGCTCGCCGCGCAGCTCATGCGACGCGCGAACTCGTCGGTCTACGGCGCCTCGGGGCAGGTGCGCTCGCTCCGAGACGCCATCATGCGCCTCGGCCTCGACGGCGTGCGCGACCTCGCGCTCGAGGTCGCCCTCGAGATGCGGGTGTTCAAGGCGCCGGGGTTTCAGCCCGCGGCCGACACCCTGCGCCGTCACGCCGTGGCGACGGGGAGCGTCTGCGCGATGGTGAGCCGGTACACGGCCTTTCCTGCGCCGCAGGCGTTCCTCTACGGGCTCCTCGCCGACGTGGGCCTCGCGCTCGGCCTCGGGGTCGTTGCCGAGTGCGGGCGTAACGCGAGCTGCCCCGGTCTGACCGGCATCTGGCCGACGCTCTGGGCCATCCACGAGCGCGTCTCGGCGCGGGTCTGCGGCCTCTGGGGCCTCGACGCCGAGCTCTGCCAGGTGGTCGGCGTGCACCACGCGCTGCGCGTCGGCAACGTGATCCACCCGATGGCCGCGATGGTGCTCATCGCCGCCCAGTTGACCGAGGAGCTCGGCGCGGGCATCGCCGCGCAGATGGCCGAGCGCTACGGCATCATCGTGCCCGACGCGGGCATGCGCTTCGAGTCCGCGCGCGAGACGCTCGGCCTCACGCCTCGCCAGCTCGACCTCGTTCGCGCCGAGGGCAAGAAGTACATCCAGAGCATGGGCGCCTGACGCCCGACCTCGCGGCGTCTCGCGGGGTGTACGCGCGGCGCGTTCAGCCCTCGTCAGCGGCGCGGTCTGCGAGGCGGGCGAGGGGGCTGCATCGCGCGCTCGAGCTGCGCGTGCGTGTACGAGATCGTGAGCGCGCCGCCGACGGGGGGCGTGAGGCGCCAGCGTTCGAAGACGCGTCGCATGCACGCCTCGATGCCGGGCGCGCCGGGGCCGGGGTTGAGGGTGATGGCGCCGATGGTGCCGTCGGAGTTGATGACCACGGAGACGGTTCGGAGGCGCTGCCACGCGGCGTCGCCCTCGGCCGGCGCGGCGTCGTAGCATTGCCTCAGCGGCGGCATGTTCCGCTGCACCGCCGAGAGGAACTCCTCCTGGTAGTACCCCGCCTGCGTGCGCGGGACGCGCTGCGCGGCGACCGGCGCAGACAGCGCGAGCGACGCGCCGACGAGCACCGTTCCGAGGCCGTGGAGGTGCGTCGCCCGAGCGCGCGTGTGGAGGTTCATCGCCGCGGATGCTGTCATCGGAATGCCCTGAATAGAAGCCCGAACGTGCGAACTTCGAGGGCCCTGGTCGGAGCGCCTCAGCGGATCTCGACGTTCGTGAGGTGGAGGCTCGTGGTGTGCAGCGCGCGGAGCCTCACGTGCCGCGTGGTGCGCGGGGCAAAGGTGGCGACCCACTCGTCGAAGACCTCCTCGCGTCGCGCGACCTCGGTCCACTGGGCGCCGTCGTCGCTGACCTCGACCACGAGCGGAGCGGCGCGCTCGCGGCAGCAGTCCGCGCGGTTCTGCACCGTGACCGAGCGCACGGTCATGCGCGTGACGAGGTTGAAGGCCACCCACGGAGACGCTTCAGACGCCGTGTGAAAGAACACGCGAGGACCCGCCGTCGGGAGCGTGATCCCGCGACCCTCGCGCGTGAACCCCTCCATCGCGCTGCTTGCCGTCCACGGGAGCGTCTCGGTCAGCCCCGGTCGCAGCGCCATGGAGGCCAGCGGATACCCCACCGTCACGAAGAACACGACGAGGCAGAGGGCGCTGATGCGCGTCCACCGCTCGGCGATCGAGCGCTCTCGCGCGTCGAGCGCCTCGAGGAGCCCGTGTACGAAGGTCGAAGCCGCGGTGGCGTCGCGCATCTGCGCCTCGGCGTCGAGCTCCGCCGTGTCGACCCACGTGCGATCGAGGAGGGCTGCGCGCACGGCGCCGTCGTCGACGACCTCAGGCGCGAGTTCGAACGCGTCGGAGAGCGTCTTCGGTGACGCGTCGGGCGCGCGCGCCGCGAGGGCCCAGTACGCGGCCTCGCGGTAGAGGCTCACGGCGAGCGCCGCGGAGGTCTCTTCGGCGCGCGACGCGTCGGGGCTCTCAGCCTCGAGCGCCGCGTCACCGAGCCGCAGCGCGGCCCGCGCCCGCTCGCGACGCACGCACTGAATCGGCTGGAGGACGGGCGCCTCGGCGATGGCGCGCTTGCGGAGAAAATACTCGCGCACGATCTCCAGCACATCGGTCCCTCGCTGGCCTTCGGGCGCGGGCGGGCTCGTGACGTTCATCTCGGTCATGGGACAAATTTGGTGGTGCGGGGACGGGCTTCACTATAGGCAATTGACGTGCGCCGTCTACGCTGGATGTGGTTCCCGATCGCGCTCTTCGTCGCGCATCGGGCCGCGTTGATGGCGGTGGCCGCGTTCGGTCTGCGCATCGTGCCCGCGCTCTACAGCAACGCGCCGTCGCCCTTCTCGGAGTCGCAGTTCCCCGCGGCCATTCGCGGGCTCTGCCGTTGGGACTGCGGGCTCTACATCAACCTCGCGGCCCACGGCTACACCGCCGCGTCGGAGTCTCCGGCCTTCCCGCTCTTTCCGCTGACGGCGCGCGCGATCGCGTGGCTGACGGGCGTCGCGCCCTTCTACGCGGTGCTGCTCGCGGCGAACCTCGCGGGCCTCGGCGCGCTCGTGGTCGTCTACAAGCTCTTCTGGCGCCTCGCGGGCCTCGCTGCGGCGCGCTGGGCGACGGCGCTCTTCGTGGCCTTTCCCTTCGCGTACTTTCACGCGGCGGGCTACGCCGAGTCGCTCACGGTGCTCCTCGCGGCGGCGTCGATCCTCCTCGCGCTCGACCGCCGCCACGTCGCCGCGGGCCTCGTGCTCGCCCTCGGCTGCGCCACGCGGCACATCGCGCTCCTCGCCACGGCGTCGCTCGTCCTCGTCGCGATCGAGCAGCGGGGATGGAGACCGCGCGCGCTCCTCTGGCACCGCAGCACGCTCACGCTCGCGCTGCCCGCGCTCGGCATCGGCGCGTACGCGCTCTATTGTCAGCTCCGCTTCGGTCACCCGCTCGCCTTCGCGATCTGGCGGACGCAGTGCGACAGCGGCTACTGGCGCGTTCGCGCGTGGTGGGGCGTCGCCGAGGCGTTCCGCGGAGGGCGCCTCGAGACCGAGCCGCTGCTCGCCACCTATGTGCTCTGGTCGCTGGTGCCTGGCCTCGGGGCCTTCGCGCTCCTGCTCCGTCGATCGTGGAGGCCCCTCGCGCCCTACGCGCTGCTCCTCATGGCGCTCTACTGGAAGACGAGTCTCATGGGCCTCGGGCGCTTCTCGGCCTCGTGCTGGCCGGCGTTTCTGCCCCTCGGGTGGTGGGTGTCTCGTCGGCCCGGCGTGGCCTCGCTCGCGCTCCTGCCGCTCGCGGTGGCGCAGGGCTTCTACTTCTTTCTCTGGTCGCACTGGTTCGGAATCTACTGAGCGATGACCCCGTTGATCGGAGACCCTTCTGTGTCGCGGAGCGCGCGGTGAACGCTGCTTCGAACGCGCGCGCCCCCTCGTGGCTCCCCAACGCGCTCCTCGCGGCGCTGCTCGCGCTCGTGGTGGCGCGCGCGGTGACGACGTCGTTCACGAGCCCGCAGAGCGTCGACAACCGCACGTACCTCGAGATGATCGACGGCGTCGCGCATCACGGCCTGCCGTACACCACCAACGGCCCCGTGGGGCGCCACCACGAGCTCCAGGCGCGGTGGAACAACTACGCCCGCGGTCGCCTCTGGGGCGCCTTTCCGCCGGTGTTTCCGTACCTCGCCGCGCCCGCGTATCGGCTCGGCGGGACCGTCGCCGTCGTGCGCGGTAACGTGCTCCTCCTCGGGCTGCTCGCGCTCATCGTCGCGCGCCTCACGCGTCGTCTCACGGGCGATCCGCTCTCGGGCGCGTGTGCGGCCTGGGCGACGCTCCTCGCGACGCCCGTGAGCGCGCTCGCGTCAGACACGTCGCCGTACACCGTGATGATCACCGCGGTGGCGGGCGCCGTCGATTTCGGGGTGGCCTCGCTCGGGCCCCTCGGGGCGCGGATCTCACCGCGCATGTCGCGTCGATACGCCGCCGCGGCGGGTCTGCTCGCGGGCGTCGCGGTGGGCTCGCAGCCGCTCGGATTCCCCACGATGGCGCCGCTGCTGGCGTCGCTCTTCGTGATTCGAAGCGAGGCCGACGAGGCGCTCACGAGCGGCGCCCTCCCCTCGTGGCTCCCGACAAGTGCGTCGATCACGCGAGGGCTCTACGGCGTCGCGGGCGCGCTCATGGTCCTCGGCCCCGTGGGCGCGCTAAACCGCGTCCGCTTCGGCAGTTGGAACCCCGTCACCTACGGCCCCTGCGTGTGGCGTAGCTGCGTCGAGACGGGCCTCGATCAGCAGGGCATCGGGCCGATGCTCAAGTGGGCCGCGCCGGTGCTCCTCTGGGCGGCGTTGTCGCTCTCGGCGATGGCCTTCGTGCGTCGGTCGCGCGCGGGCCTCGCGGTCGTCGCGGCGCTCTCGCTCGGCGCCCTCGCGCCGCCGTCGCAGCTCCACGACAAGGCCGTGTCGCTCGTGGCGCTCGCGTGGGGATTCATCGTCGACATCAGCCCCCTGCGCCTCGACTACGGCTTCGTTCGAAACGCCGACGGGCTCGGGGTCTTTCTCGGTCCCTTCGCGGTGAAGGCGCTGCTCCAGTGCACGCCCGCGGCGCTCCTCGCGACGCTCGCGGGCGTCGCTGCGCGGGGCGCCTCCACGCGGCGGGCGGTGGTGCTCGCGGCGATCCCGTGCGCGGCGCTCCTGGCCTCGCTCGCGATGCGCGCCAACCTGCCCTTCGCCTTCGCGCTGGGATACCCCTTCCTCTACCTCCGCTACGTGGTGCCCGCGATGCCCGTGGTGATGGCGCTCACGATGTTGTCGGTGCGCGCGCTGCCGTGGCGCGCGTGGCACGCGGCGCTCGGCGTGGCGCTCGCGACGGGCCTCTCGCTCTGGCTCGTGCGTTGGGACGACGACTTCGCGCGCTCGCGGCGCGTGGTGATCCTGCGGCTGACGCTCGTCGTGGCCGCCGCCGCCTTCACGATGCTCGCGCGCACCCTCGCGCGCCGACGCGCTGGAGCTCGCGCCGCGGGACCGTGGCCTCACGCGGCGGCCGTCGGGGTCACGGTCGCGTTCGCGCTGAGCGTCGCGGTGACCGTGGCCGTTGACCTGCGCGAGGTGCAGCGCAACCGTCGCGAGAACGAGGCGCACGTCGAGTCCGTGGCGCGACTGCTCCCGCGCCGCCTCGCGCTCGTGGGATACCCCGTTCAGATGGACCCGGTGCTCGGCCTGCGCGCCACGCGCGACATCGAGTACTTCGACCTCTACGAGACGCGAGGGTGGCTCAACGTGGCCCCCGTCGTCCGGCACTGGTGGCGCGAGGGACGCCCCGTCTTCGCGCTCCTCCCGCCCGGCGCGCCGCTCGTCTCGCCGATGCCCGAGGCGCGCTTTGCCCCGATCGATCCGGCGCTCGGCGTCTTCGCGATCCTGCCCGCGGCGCCGCTCGAGCCTGAGCCTCCCGCGATCGCGGACGGGATCCCGGAGTGACCGATGTCGACGCGCGGTGAAGCCGCACTCCGTCGCGAGCTCGGCGTGCTCCTCGGCGCGCTCGTCGTCGTGAACGCCACGATCGGAACGGGGATCTTCAAGAAGCCCGCGCAGACCGCCCGCCTCGCTGGCTCGCTCTCGGCCTCCCTCGGCGTGTGGATCGCGGGCGGCCTCATCGCCCTCTGCGGCGCCCTCTCGCTCGCGGAGCTCTCCGCCGCGATGCCTCGCACGGGCGGAATCTACGAGTACCTCCGCCGCGCGTGGGGGCCGCGACCCGCGTTCCTCTTCGGCTGGGCTCGCCTCGCGCTGCTCATCCCGAGCGCCACGGGGAGCTTCGCCCGCCTCGGCGCAGAGTCGCTCACGTCGCTCCTCGGCCTCGCGCCCGACGCGCGGCGAGAGACGGCGCTCTCGCTCGCGATCCTCGTCGCGTGCGCGCTCGCCAACGTCGCGGGCGTTCGCGCGTCGGCCTCGGTGCAGGGCGCGATCACGGCGCTGAAGTACCTCGGCGTCGTCTCGCTCGCGGTGGTGGGCCTCGCGGTCACGCCGCACGCCATCGCCGCGCCCGCGGGCGTCGCGCCTCCCTTCACGGATCACGTCACGCTCTCGGGCGTCTTCGCGGCGCTCGTGGGCGTGATGTGGGCCTACGACGGCTGGGCCGACCTCTCGTCGCTCTCGGGTGAGGTGCGCGCCCCCGAGCGCACGCTCCCTCGCGCCTTCGTCGCAGGGACGCTCGCCGTGTGCGCGGTCTATCTCGCCGCGAACCTCGGCTACGCGCGCGTGCTCGGGCTCGACGGTCTGCGCGCGTCGACCACGGGCGCCGACATGGCAGCCGCGCGGCTCGCGACGGCCACCCTCGGCGCGACGGGTCGGCAGATGCTCTCGGCGCTCGTGCTCGTGTCGTGCGTGGGCGCGTGCATGTCGACGCTGCTCACGGGGCCGCGCGTCTTCGTGCCGATGGCGACCGACGGGGTGTTCTCTCCGTGGCTCGGCGAGGTGTCGCCGCGCTCGGGCGCGCCGGTGCGCGCGGTGGTCGTCTCGGCGGCGCTGGGCTGCGTGTACGTGAGCGTGCGGAGCTTCGAGCAGCTCACCGACGCGTTCGTGGTGGGCCTGTTTCCGTTCTACGCGCTGTCGGTGGCGGCGGTAGTGAAGCTCCGACGCGTCGAGCCCGAGATGGAGCGGCCCTTTCGCGTGCCCGGCTATCCGTGGGTCCCTGCGGTGTTCCTCGCGGGCGCGGCGGCGGTGATGCTCGGCGCGCTCGCCGACGCCGATCGCAACGGGCTCTTCGCGCTGGCGGTGCTCGCCGCGGGGCTCCCGCTCCAGCGCGTGCTGCGTCGCTGACGCGCGATCAGAGCGTGATGGTGAGGCTGCACCCGTCGCCCCACGAGGCGACGTACTTCGGCTGCGCGCCCGATCCGACGAGCGTGAGCGGCGCGTCGAACTGCCCTGCGCACCCGGCGAACGCGTTGAGCGTGCCCTGCGCGCGGTATCGCGGGCGAGCGCCGCGCACGACGATGTTGAGGCTGTTGCCGGGGTTCACGGCGGTCCCTTCGGCGGCGATACGAAGGGCGTCACCAGACTCCGCGGTCACGACGCAGCCGCGGTTGTAGTCCGTGCCGCGCTCTCGGAACGAGCACTGATACCGGCCCGGTGCGAGCGTCTCGCGCGCGATCTCCTGCGGCGTCAGCGGACGCGCGGCGGGGGCTGCGGTCGTCGCGGCGGGCGCAGTCGCCTCGCGGGCGTCGCGCGAGCACGCGCACACGGAGGTCAGCGCCCCGAGGAGGAGGCAGAGGGTTCGAAGGGAGCGCCGCGGATTCATCGAGACCTCAATGGCGGAGAGGCGTTGTGTGCGAAGCATCGGCCGCGCGTCGGCGCAACGAAGCGGACCGCACCGCAGCGTCGAAAGCAAGCCGGAACGTCGGCGTCGATGCCTCCGCGCGCGTCGTCTCGCGCGCATCGCAACAGACCTCGACGCGCCCCGGGGGAAGCGCGTCGTCATCGCGCCAGCCGCAATTCGAAGGTCACATCCGACAGGTGCCGTTCGAGCATCGCATCATGCCCGGGCATTCGCGGCCGCAGGAGCCGCAGTTGCGATCGTCGGTGAGGAGGTTCCTGCAAGCGCCGCCGCCGCCGGTTCCGCAGAGCGTCTGACCCATCGGGCAGACGCACGCCGCGCCGACGCACATCTGCGCCATCGGGCAGCGTCGCGCGCACGCGCCGCAGTTCTGCGTGTCGTTCAACAGGTTCACGCAGCTCGCATCGCAGAGCGTCTGCCCCGTCGGACACAAGCACACGCCGCCCGTGCAGGTCTGCACCGCGGGGCACACGTTCGTACACGTCCCGCAGTGGGCGCGGTCGTTGACCAGGTTCACGCAGACGGCCGTCGCGCCGGTGCCGCAGAGCGACTGCCCCGCCGAACACGCGCACACGCCGCCCACGCAGCTCTGCGCCGCGGGACACACGGTCGTGCACGTCCCGCAGTGGGCGCGATCGTTGACGAGGTTCACGCAGACGGCCGACGCCCCGGTGCCGCAGAGCGACTGCCCCGTCGGACACAGGCACACGCCCCCCGTGCAGCTCTGCGCCGCGGGGCACGCGCGCCCGCAGCCGCCGCAGTTCGCACGATCGCTGAGCGGGTTCACGCACGTAGCCCCGCAGAGCGACTGCCCCGCCGGACACGCGCACACGCCGCCCGTGCAGCTCTGCGCCGCGGGGCACACGGTCGTGCACGTTCCGCAGTGGGCGCGGTCGTTGACGAGGCTCGCGCAGACGGCCGACGCGCCGGTGCCGCAGAGCGACTGCCCCGTCGGACACAGGCACACGCCTCCCACGCAGCTCTGCGCCGCGGGGCACGCGCGCCCGCAGCCGCCGCAGTTCGCCCGATCGTTGAGCGGGTTCACGCACGACGCGCTCGCGCCCGTGCCGCACACCATCGCGCCCGCGGCGCATCGGCACACGCCGCCGGTGCAGGTCTGGCCCGAGACGCAGCGCGTGCCGCAGGTTCCGCAGTTCGACTCGTCGGTCGCCGGATCGACGCAGGCCGAGCCGCACACGGCACGAGGCGCCGCGCATGTGCTCGCGCACGCGCCCCCCATGCACGCCTGGAGCGACGCGCACGCGCGACCGCAGGCGCCGCAGTGCGCCGCGCTCGTCTGGAGGTTGGCCTCACAGCCGTTCGCGCGGTTGCCGTCGCAGTCGCCGAAGCCCGGCTCGCACGCGAGCCCGCACGCGCCCGAGACGCAGGTCGCCGTGGCTCGCGCGCCGCCCGCGCAAGTCGCGCCGCAGGTGCCGCAGTTCGCGAGGTCGCGCGTGAGGTTGACGCAGACGCCCGCGCATCGAAACTCACCCGTCGGACACGGCGGCTCGACGTCTTCACCCACCTCGGACGCGTCGCCCACTTCGGACGCGTCGCCCACGTCGGTCGCAATCACGTCGGTCGCAATCACGTCGGGCGCAATCACGTCAGTCGCGTCGCCTACGTCAGTCGCGTCGCCCACGTCGGTCGCGATCACGTCGGTCGCAATCACGTCGGGCGCGTCCATCGACGGAACGTCGACGATGTCAACCGGGACGACGTCGAGCGAGACATCCTCGGGGGGCGCGTCACTCGCGCCGTCGTCGGTGGCGGCGTCGAGGTCTGTGGTCGCGTCTTCAACGTCGGGGCCGTCGGCGTCCCAATCGAGCCACGCGTGGTTGAGCGAGCAGGCGCCGGTCGCGACAACGATCGTCAGAAGTGCAGCGACACGGAGCATCGGCCCTCGCCGCGAGCTTCGCTGATTCGATCCGTGAATACAACGCGTCGCGCGGGCTGCATCGCCCGTCGCGCGCTGCGCTGCGCGACCTGCGGCGACCACTTGCGCAGCCCGCAGCGCAACCTGTACGGCGGCCTCGCGCACGGCCTCAAGATCCATGAAAACAAGCTGTTTTCGTTCGGGTACGCGCGTTGCTCAAGGGTCGCTCGCACCGCAATCCCGCGGTGCAGACCGGAGTGATTCACCATGAATACTGCGCAGCGCATCCTCGAGGCCGTTCAGGGCGACAACGACACCATCTGCAAGCTCGCGGGCGCCATCGCGCGCAACGACACGGGGGCCGTGCGCGAGCTCCTCCAGGCGCGCGGGGTGACCGTGAGCGACGACGAGGTCAGCGCGGTCGTGCGCGGCGCGACGGCGGGCGGCACCGCCTCGGCGTGCACCTGCACCTGCACCTGTACCTGATCGCGGCATCGCCACACCAACGAGTCTCGCACCCTCCCACCGGAGCACCGCCCTGATGGAACGCTCACTCGACATCGAGGTCACGCGGCGCTGCAACCTCCGCTGTGACTACTGCTTCGTCGGCTGGTCACGCGACTGGACGAGCGACCTCCCTCGCGCCGTCGCCGAGGAGGCGATCCGCGAGGGGGTCGGCCGCTTCGACCTCCTGCACATCACGGGCGGTGAACCCTTCGCCTACAAAGACATCTGGGCGCTCCTCGACCTCGGCGTCGAGCTCGGATACCCGAGCGCCCTCGTCAACACCAACGCGACGATGCTCACCGACGCCGACATCGCGCACCTGGGGAGTTACCGCGGTCGCGTGAAGCTCTCGGTGAGCTTCGACGGCCCCGCCGCGATGCACGACGCCGTGCGCGGCGCAGGGCGCTTCGAGCAGGCCGACCGCGCGCTCGCGAAGCTCCTCGCGGCGGGCGTCCCCGTGACGGTGATGACCGTGGTGACGCCGGGCGTGCTCGCGGTGCTCCCGGAGTTCCTCAAGGAGCGCATGCGCACTCATCCCGGCCTCTCGGGCATCACGCTCTTCCCCGTGGGCGTAGGGCCTTCGGGGTCGCAGAAGCCCGGCGCCGCGCTCGCGTCGCTCACGCCCGACGAGCTCCGCGTGCTGTCGGTCTACACCGCGCTCGCGTGGCACACGGGCGTCGCCGTGACCGTCGGCGCGTACCCTATGATCAACCCGCTCCTCCGCACGCTGGGCTATCCCGCGGAGCGGCTCTATCAGTGCGCGGCGGGCCGGGGGAGGGTGTGCGTCCACGCCGATCAGGGCGTGTCGTCGTGTCACCCGGTGAAAGATCCCATCTACGGTCGCTGGGCCTCGGGCCTCTTCGATCGGCTCGATGATGTCGTTGCGCATCGGAGCCTTCGCGAGCGCGACTTCGACGGGTGCCGCACCTGCGAGCACCGCGAAGACTGCGGTCACTGTCGCGCCTTCGTGACGGGCAACGGAGCCTCTCTCACGGGCAACGACCGCGTCTGCCTCGACGTGGTCCCCGGGCGCAGAGAAGCCTTCGCGCGCGAGACGGTCACGCCCCTCGCGACGCCCGCGACGGGGCTCATCACGCCTGCGTCGCTGGTGCGAAAGCCCGC
>JBPOHC010001022.1:0-21758 GCA_052035985.1 Myxococcota bacterium
ACGCGAAGAGCGAGCGGCCCGCCACGGCCTGCTGAAGCGCCGATGCGGCGTCCCCATGCGCGCGCTCGGCGTCGCAGCGCAGCGACGTGTCGACGGTGACGCCGCCGCGCACCTCGACGATCGTCACACGTGCGACTACCGACGGCGCGTCGCGGACCTCGGGAGCATCGACACTGCTGACGGCGTCGCGCGCGATCGCGGCGTCGACGGAGCGCGCGGCGTCGAAGACAGGACGGTACCGCTCGCGACAACCGAAGAGCGCGAGGAGGAGCGCGAGGCTCCGCTTCATTCTTCGGGGGCTCGCGGGCGCCACGAGACCGAGGCCGAAGGGGCGCCCGAGCGACGCACGGGCGGAGCGTCGAGCGGAAGCGTGTCACGCGTTCCAGGCTCGCGCGTCTCGTCGATCATCGCGGGCGCTTCGGAGTGGTACTCCTCGAGGAAGAGGTGCGCGGTGAGGTCCTCCGCGGCGAGGGCCTCGCGCGCTTCGCCGAGCTGCGTCGACGTGTCGCGGAGGCGCCCCGCGAGCGCCGTGATGATGTTCCAGAGGAGCTTCACGCCCGTGTCCTTCGACTCGCGGAGGATGCGGAAGAGGCTCGCGCGGGTGAACTCCAGCAGCCGCGCGTCTTCTTCGACGACGACCGTCGCGGAGCGGGGGACGCGCTCGACCATCGCCATCTCGCCGAAGTGCTCGCCGGGGCCGAAGCGCGCGATCTCGACGTCGCCCTTGCGCACCGCGCAGCGCCCCGAGAGGATCACGAACATCGAGTCGCCGGCCTTGCCCTCGGCCACGACGCACTCGCCCGCCGCGCGCTCTCGCACCTCCGCGAGGGCCTGCACGTACATGAGCTCCCGCGGCTCGAGGTTGCGAAAGAACGGGACCGTCCCGAGCATCGTGTACGACTGCGCGAGGTCCTGCACGACGGTGCTGTCGGCGGTCTCGTCGGGCAGCGTGATGACGATGGCCGTGATGTTGTCGACGCCGCCGCGCTCGTTGGCCCACGCGATCATGCGACCGGTGGCCTCCTCGTCGTCGCCGCGCGCGAGCGCCGCGAGGTCGCTGTCGCGGTGAAAGTACCGGTGCAGCCCGTCGGAGCAGAGCACGAAGCGGTCGCCCGGCGCCGCGAGCACCTGGAACGTGTCGACCTCCACGGTCTCGAACACGCCCACGGCGCGCGTGACGGCGTTCTTGTTCGGGATCTTCTCGAGCACCTCGGGCCGCAGCCGCCCGCGGCGCTTGAGCTCGTTGATGACGGAGTGATCCTCCGTGAGCTGACGCACCTCGTGGCCGCGCACGAGGTAGAGCCGCGAGTCGCCCACGTGCGCGATGAAGGCCCTGCGCCCCACGAGCAGGAGCGCCGTGAGGGTCGTCCCCATGCCCCGTCGCTCGGGCACGGCCTGCGCGGCGGCGTAGACCTCCGCGTTGGCGGCGTTCACCGCGGCGCCGAGGAGGTTCTTGATGTCCTCGGGGCGCACGCTCCCGTCGCCGTGGGCGAAGTCTTCGACGAAGTCCTTGTCGCGCCGCGCGGCCGCCGCGAGGGCCTGCATCGCGAGGCTCGACGCGACCTCGCCCGCCGCGTGTCCGCCCATCCCGTCGGCGACGGCGTAGAGGCCCAGCGTCGGGTCGCAGAAGTAGCTGTCCTCGTTGTGCTCTCGCGAGAGCCCCACGTCGGTGCGCGCGTGCATGCGATGAGAAGACATCCCCGTGGCGGTATCACGGCGCGAGAAATCCCGTCAACGCGGGCGAGCCTGAACCGCAAGCCTCGCGCACGCCGCCCCTGCACGCCACGAGGTTGAAGCGCCGCGCGCGCTCGGGCGACGCCGCCACGCCGGGACGCGCCGCCGACAGCAGCCGCGCCGCGCTGTGACACGCTTCGAAATCATCGGCGACGCAGGCGCGTTCGAAGAGCGCCAGCGCGCGCGAGGTGTCCGCCGCCACGCCCTGACCGCGGAGGTACGCGCCGCCGAGGAGGCTGCACCCCTCGGACTCGCCCCCGTCGCACGCGCGCTGAAAGAGCGCCACGGAGCGCGCCACGTTCTCTCCGCTCGCGAGCGCGCGACCGAGGTCCACGCAGGCCCGCGCGCTCCCGCCGTCGCACGCCGTCTGGAGCACGGTCGCGGCGCGCGCGAGGTCCTGCCCGTCGCCCTCTCGCTGGAGGAGCGCGCCGAGTCTCTCGCACCCTCGCCGCTCTCCCGCGGCGCAGACGCGCTGATACTCCGCCGCGGCCGCAGCGCGGTCGGGAGGTCCCCCGAGGCCGTCCCTCACGAGGTCCGCCGCGGCGACGCAGCGGCCGAGGTCTCCCTGCGCGCAGGGCGGCTGAAACGCGGCGCGGGCGCGGGCGTAGAGGGGCGCCGCGCGGTCGACGTCGACGGCCACGCCGCGCCCGAGGCGGTACGTGTCTCCGAGCGTGACGCACACCTCCGAGTCGCCGCCCTCACACGCCCGCTCCCGCAGCGCCGCCGCCTGCTGACGATCGACGGGAACGCCCTGCCCCGCCTCGTACATCGCCGCCAGTCGACCGCATCGAGGCCCGCCGCGTCGGTCGCAGCCCTCGCCGTAGAGGTCGCTCACCCAGTGGTAGAGCCTCGTCGCGCCGGGCACGTCCGCGGGACCTCCGAGGCCCGCCGCTGTGAGGTCCGCGAGGCCGGTGCACGCGGCGGCCTTGCGCGCCTCGCACTCGGGCCAGTACGCGAGGCGCGCGCGTCGATAGAACTCCGCCGCGCGCGTCGCGTCGGGCTCCGCGCCGCGGCCCTCGGCGTAGCGGTCGCCGAGGAGCCGACACGCGTCACCCGAGCGCAGCCCGCACGCGCGCTCGAGCAGCGACAGGGCGCGCACCGGGTCGAGCGCCACGCCCGGCCCGCGGAGGTGCATCAGCGCGAGCTCCGTGCACCCCTCGGCGTTGTTTTCGCGGCACGCCTGGAGAAAGAGCCGCGCGGCCTGCGCGCGGTCGGTGGTGGTCCCGGCGCCGTCTCGCTTCGCCGCGGCGAGCCGCACGCAGCCCTCCTGCTGGCGGCCGTCGCACGCGCGCTGAAAGAGCTGCACCGCGCGCAGCCTGTCGCGCTGCACGCCGCGCCCGTCGACGAGCATGCGGCCCATCGAGACGCACGCCTCGAGGCGCCCGCCGTCGCACGCGCGCTGATACGCCGTCGCGGCCTTCGCGGCGTCTCTCCCTCGACCGCGAGAGAGCGTGTCGCCGAGGCGCGCGCAGCCCTCGGCGCTCCCGAGCGCGCAACCGCGGTCGAAGAGCTGCGAGGCGCGCGCGGCGTCTGCGGTCACCTCGCGCCCCGAGGCGTAGCGCTCCCCCTCGGCCACGCAGGCCGCCGCGGCGCCCGCCTCGCACGTCGTGGGCGCCCTGCTGCGGGCGATGAGCGACACCGCGAGCGCGACGCCCGCGCCGACGAGGGCGAGCCCGAGCACCACCCCGAGCAGCACCCAGAGCACCCTCGATCGCGGCGGCGCGGGGGCGGGGGCCGGCGCGGGCACGTAGGTCACCGGCGGCGGCACGCTCGGCGCCTGCGGCATCTGAGAGACGGGCCCCGTCGAGACGTGCGCGAGGCCGTTGTACGGGACGAGCGAGGCGGGCCCCTGGACTGCGGCGCTCGCCCTTCGGAGCAGCCCCACGAGCGCGTCGCAGGCCACGCCGCCGTCGACGAAGCGCGCGTCGGCCTCGCGCACGACGCAGCACGAGAACCACGCGTCGAAGCCCGGCGGGAGCCTGTGCGCCACGCCCTGCTCGGCGGCCCGCACCGACGCGGCGACGAGAGGCTCGATGGCGACCTCGACGAGCACGGCGGTGAGGTTGATCTCCGCGTGGTTGGCCGACTTCCAGTAGCAGACGCCGGTGAGGAGGTAGTACGCGACGAGGCCGAGGGCCCACACGTCCGTCGAGGGGCGCAGCGCGCTGCCGGGCTGGGCCTGCTCGGGCGCGAGCCACAGCGGAGAGCCGAGCACGCGCGTGACCGAGGCCGACGCGAAGTTGTGGGCCATCATCTTCGCGATGCCGAAGTCGAGCACCTTCACGACGAAGGGCATCCCCCGCAGGCCCGAGCGCGCGAGAAAGAGGTTCTCGGGCTTGATGTCGCGGTGCACGACGCCCGCGCGATGCGCAGCGCGCAGGGCCTCGCCTACGTGTTCGAAGACCGTGCGCACGTCGTCGAGGGCGAGGCCGCCGGTGCGGGCGACGACGGCGGAGAGGTCCTCGCCTTCGAGGTACTCCATCGCGAGCCAGGGCTTGCCCGTGGCGTCGTCGATGCCCGAGGCGACCACGTCGACGATGTGCGCGCTGCCGATGAGGGCGCCGATGCGGGCCTCCTGCGCGAACTGCTCTCGCACGCGGAGGTCCGAGACGATCTCGGCGTGGAGCACCTTGAGCGCGCGGTGCTTGCCCGTGCTGAGCTGCTCGGCGACGTAGACGGTGCCCATGCCGCCCTCGGCCAGGAGCCGCAGGACCCGAAAATCGTGGGCGAACACCGTCCCCACTTCGAGCCTTCCGCCGATCGCCATCGGACGGAATGTACCCAACGAAGGCGCCCCCGTGCGGCCCGAATCAGCGCGCAAACGACGCAGCGGCGAGGTGCTACCCTCGCGCGTCGTGAAGCGCACACAGCAATGCCCCAAGTGCCAGGGCCGCAAGCTCTGGATCATCGAGCGATATCGCATCCCCGGCGAGTACGCGGGCGGCGTGGAGCTCCCCGTCGTCGCGCACCAGCAGGAGGCGGGCGGCTTCCTCGCGATGGCGCGCACGAGCCCGCGGGGGCGCTTCGACCTCTGGGTCTGTGAGGCGTGCGGCTACACCGAGCTCTGGGCCGCGGGCCTCTCGGGCCTGCGCGAAGATCCCTCCGCGGGCGTGCGCCGCATCGACACGACGCCCGAACCCTCGGGGCCCTTCCGATGAACGCGCGGATCCGCTCGATCGCCGCTGCCCTCGCGGGACTCGCGGGCGCGGGGTATTTCTTCTTCACCCTCCCCAACACGGCGAAGGCCGCGGCGTACATCCCCCCCGTGTCGCTCGTGCTCGCGGCCGTCGCGGCGCAGCTCCCGAAGCTCGGGGCGCAGCTCCTCGCGCGAGGGATCTGGTGGTCGAACCTGGTGCTCGGCGTGCTCCTCACGGTGCTCGGCTCTTCGAACGAGTCGTTCATGGGCCTCGGGCTCACGGTCGCGTGCGGCGCCGCGCTGGTGCTCTCCGATCACCGCGCCCTCACGGCCGCGGCCGACTCCGCGGGCGTCCGCCCCGCCGCCTACGCAGGGACGCTCCAGCTCCTCCTCGTGCTCGCGCTCGCCGACGCGCAGACGCTGATCCTCTTCGCGGCGATCGAGGCGAGCGATCACGGCACCTCGGCGAAGCTCTTCGCGCTCGTGGCCGTCGGGCTCCTCGTGGGCTTCGTGGGCCTCCTGCGCCTCGCGCTCTGGGGCGTGGGGCTCACGATGGCGTCGGCCTTCGCGCTCGCCGCGGCGCTCCTCTGGGGGGGCGTGCGCATCGACCACGACCTCCAGAAGCCGCTGCTTGTGATCGCGGCGATGCAGCTCCTCGTGCCGCTGCCGATGCTCGCGTCGATGGCGCTCAAGCGAAAACTCCCCGAGGCGCCGACGCGTCTGCGCGCGCACCTCGCGAGGGGGTTCGTCGTCGCGGTGGTGGCGCTCACGGTGCTCGCGCGTGTCTTCTCGTGGCGCTCCCGGGGATGACGGTCAGCGCGTCGGCGTGACGGCGCTCGCGGCGCCCGCGGGGCGGCCCGCTTCAACACCCGCGTTGTTGTGCGAGTGGCGGACCTCGACGCGCGTCCCGAGCCGCGACGCGTCGGCGTTCACGCCGTGCCACCCGGCGGGGAGATGCGGCTCCGACCAGAGGAAGATCCTTCGCGCGTCGGCGGGCGAGAGGTTCACGCAGCCGTGCGACATGCGCCAGCCGTAGTACCCGTGCCAGAAGGCCGCGTGCAGCGCGTAGGAGCCCTGGAAGTACATCACCCACGGCACGTCTTCGATGCTGTACGGGCCGTCAGTGGCGGTGTCGCCGTCCATCGTGGTCGAGACGTGCTTGGCCTGGATGCGGAAGCTCCCCGACGGCGTTTCGAAGCGCTCGGGCGCGTTGCGGCCCGTGCGTCGCCCCGACGAGATGAGCGTGGCGAACACGGGCCGCGGACCCTCGTACGCGACGAGCACCTGCTCATCGAGGTCGACGTCGATCCACTTCTCGTCGGCGCCGACGCCCTCGGGCGGCGTTCGAAGCGTCGCGCGCCGCACGTTGCCCGAGAACACCGCGCCCCCGTCCGTCGTGGGGAAGAAGCTCCTCGCGCCCGACGTGATCGGCGGAGCGTCGGCGAGCGCGAAGGCCGTGAGCCTCGGCGCGCGCGCGGCGCGTGACACGCGTCCCTGGGGGTTGACCGTGTAGGTCCACCCGAGCTCGCTGACCATCCAGGCCATGGGGAGCGCGTGCGTCGCGTCGAGCTCGACGCCCTGATACGTGGGCGCGTCGCGCACCTCCGAGAGCCGCGAGTCGATGACGAGCCCGCCGCTCTGCGTGAGCCAGTAGCGATCGCCTCTTGCGGTGTTTCGAACGGAGCGGTCGAGGGCGACGTACATCCCCGTGACCATGCGTCGAATGAGGGCGCTCGACGGGTCGCCTTCGAGCTCATCGAGTCGCGGTCGCGCGGCGTCGCGTGGCCCCGCGTCGCGGACGGGAGGAGGCGGCGCTGCGACAGCGACGGCCGCGTCGTCGGAGGGCGCGGCGGACGCGGCAGACGCGTCGCTCTCGGCCACCCTGAAGCGCCAGGGCTCGTAGAGCCTGAGGTCTTCGGTGGTGGGGATGCGGCGGTACATGTTCGATCGCCCGTAGCTGATGGCGTAGCGGTAGGGCATCGACGCGTCGAAGTTGGGCTGCGTGGGCGTTCGGAAGTCGCGCGCGGGCTCGAGCGCCGCGTTGTTTCCGCCGACGCAGAGGTAGCCGTCGCCCTCGACGCGGAACCACCCGCTCGGCCCTTCGGTGTCGCGGGGGCGCGGACATCCGTCGCTCCCGTGGGGTCCCGACACGCTGACGACGACGGCGCCCACGCGGAGGTATCCGACGAGGTCACCATCGCGTCGAGGCGCGCGGCGGACGGGCGTCCAGGTGCGCAGGGCGACGATGCGAAGGCCCGCGTTCTGCGCGGGGGCGTCGTCGACGGCGATGGGCGCGTCGACGGCCGCGGCGACGGAGGCGTCAACCGTGGCTGCGTCGGTGGGCGCCTCACGCGCGATGGAGGCTTCCGCGGTGACGGTCGCGTCGGGAGACGTCGGGTGCGCGCCGTTGCACGCGGGAGCGGCGAGGGCGCAGAGCGCGAGGAGGGAGAGCGTGGTGCGGGCCATTGGAGGGCGCCGACGCGCATAGCGGGAGAGCGCCCGCGGTTCAACTTATACCTGGGCTCCGTCGTGGACGCGTCGCCGCACTCGGTAGCGCGAGGGCGCGCCTCGGGGGAGGTGGGGTGAGGGTCCGCGGAAGCGTCCCCGCGCTCGGTAGAAGGCCCCCAAGGCATCGCGACGCACCTCCGGGTACAAGCCGGCGGCCGTAAGGACGCCGTGGCCAGCACCCACGCCCCCGGATCACCCCCTCCCCCCACGCGCCCTCACCCCCGCTCACCCTGCCTCCCCCTCCTCCCGCGCGCCGACGACGCGCGTCGGCACCTCGCGCTCGCTGCCGTCGTCGAGGTCGTAGAAGCGCACTTCGCACGACGGAAGCTCCACGATCGCGCACGTGTGGCTGTCGCGCGTCCGCCCGCACGCGACGCTGCCGGGATTCACGATCCACAGCGCCCCGACTCGCACGACCATGGGCCGGTGCGTGTGACCGAGCACCAGCACGTCGCACTCGAAGCTCCGCAACGCGCGCCGCATCTTCTTCGGCACTGCGTCTTCGAACACGTACTCGTCGACGCGCCACGGGGAGCCGTGCGCGATCGACAAGCGCACCCCATCCCACTGCCACGCGCGCGTCGCGGGGAGCGCGTCGAGCCACGCGACGGTGTCGTCTCGCAGCCCCCCTCCCCCCTCGTCGCGCGCGCTCGCCACCGCGGCCTCGTCGTGGTTGCCGCGAACGGCGGCCACGGCGTTCCACTGGAGCGCGTCGACCACGCGGTCGCCGTCGTCTCCCTTCTCAACGATGTCGCCCATGCAGACCACGCGGTCGGCGCCGCGGCGCTCGAGCGTGTCGAGCGCGCGCCCGAGCGCGGCCGCGTCTGCATGGAGGTCCGAAATGAGCCCGAGCCTCATGCGAAGCACCTCCGTCATGTTCACGTCGATCGTCGTTCGTGAAGGCGGAAGGTCAGTGCATCGGGACGCGCGAAGCTCCGTACGAGAGGGCGCCGCACCGTAGCACGCGCGCGAACGCACGCGCTCACAACGGCGGCGACACGAGGCGCGGCGGTCCGATAGCATCGCCCGACTCACCGCTCGCGCCCTCACAACGCGCGGCGCGCACTCTACGAGAGATCCCCGAGGGTCGACGATGGCTGACGACTGGATGATGTTCTACTACGCACACCCGCAGCCCGAGCGCTTCGTCGACGAGGTGCGTCGGCTCGCCGAGCGCGGGGCGATGACGAATCCGGCGCAGAGCCTCGCGAGCGCGACCTTTCTCGGCAGGGTGATGGCCGCCAACCCCTCGCACGTAGGAACCTGGCTCGCCGCGCTCGACGGCCTCGACGCCATCCCCAGGCAGACGCTCCAGATCGCGGCCTGGATGTCTGAGACCGACGGGGGACGCGCGTGGCTCGCGAGCGCGCCGCAGTTCGCTCGTCCTGCGCCCGACGTCCTCGCGGCGCCGATCAACGACGCGTCGCTGCTCGACGCCTTCTGGGCCTGGTACTTCGCCACGGGCGACGCGCGGCCGGTGCGAAAGATCGTCTCGGCCCTCGAGCACATGTCGGACTACGGCGCGGCCGACCGCTTTCGTCAGAGCGCGCAGACCGACGACGACCGGCGACGCGCGATGAACGACGCGATCTTCAGGGCCGCGTCGTGGTCGCTCGGGAGCCTCATGCAGCAGCACCCGCCGCTCCTGGCGCTGTGCGAGGGGCTCTTCGAAACGTCCGACCTCTCCCCGACGGAGCGCTGCGCGCTCGCCATCACGCTCCAGAAGGTCGCCCCCGCGCGCTGGCGCGTCGACATCGACCCGAAGACCAACCACGCCACCATCACGCGACTCGGCGATTTCCGCGCTTGACCCCGCGCGTCCGGGCACCTGAGAGTCGCCGCGGAGGGTGCATCGCGTGTCGTTCCGACGTCGACTGCCGTGGTGTTTGATCGCCTGCTCCGCCGCGCTCGGATGCGCGCACCTGCCGCCTCCAACGCCGCCGCGGGCCCACGCGCCGACGACCGCGGAGCCGAGCGCGGAGCGTCACCACACAGACCGCACGCCGCGGCTTCGGATCGAGGGCGCGAGCATCGTACGGGTGTCGGCCACCGGCGCGTTGACGCTCGACGCGCGCGCGATCACCGAAGACGAGCTCGTCGCCTCGCTCCGCCAGCGCGCGAGAGAGACACCCGAGCGCCTGACCGTCGTTTCGGGCGATCCCGACGCGCGCTTCTCGATCTATCAGGTCGCGCTCCAGGTCGTTGCGAGGGCGAGCACCGAGCGCGTCATCGCCGCGACGCCGGATCTCATCCCGATCAGCGCGCTGCCGGTTCAGCCGGCGACGACCGCGACCGCGACGATGCTCGTGTCCCTCGACGCCAACGAGGGCGTCCGCATCAACAGCGTCCCCGTCAGCCGGGCCGAGCTCGTGGAGCGTGTCCGCGCCTCGCATGCGCAGAACGACGCGGCCACGGTGCTGTTCGAGGCGCCCGCGACGGCGCGCTTCGAGCGGGTCGCGGCGCTCTGCGACGTGCTGCACCAGAGCGGCGCGGAGCGGATCTTCTTCGTGGTGCCGCCCGCCGCGACGGGCGCGCCCGCGCCGGATGCGTTGTCTGTGAGGGCCGCGATTCGGCTCACTGATTCGTCGTTGGGGCAGTTCTTCCCCGACGAGGCGAGGGACCAGGCCATCACCAGCGCGCGGGTCACCCTCTCGGTGACCGTCGAGGCCAACGGCGCGATCAGCGACGTGGTCGCGGTCAACGACCCCGGCTTCGGCTTCACGCGGGCGGCGGTCCGCTCCATGATGAGCGGGGCGTTCACCGCGACGCCCGCCCGAGACCGCGAGGGGCGCCCCGTGCGGAGCGTCGTGCGCTTCACGATCCGCTTCGAACTTGACGCCGACGGGCCGCCCCCGAGGCGGTGAGGGCCGCGCTCCACGCGTGAGGCGCGCTACTGCGAGGGGATCTGCTTGTCGAGGTTTGTCGCCCTCGCGAGCGTCAGGGCGCGTGCGGGCCCTGCTGGCCGCTCGGCGGCGGCGCGGCGCCCATCGTCAGGCTCAGCGTGTGGAGCTCATCGGCGAACTCCGCCGCGGTGTAGTGGCGCCCCGCGGTGAGCCCGGGGGGGACGGGCTCCAGCGGGATCACGATGTCGTCGCCGCCGCCCTGATGCTTGAGCCACAGGGCCACGACGAAGAGCGCCGGGACGCGCAGCATCCTCGGGACGTAGTCTCCGCCCCGCACCGTGGGGTGCGCCTCCGCCGCGCGGAACGCGTCGAGCGCGCGCGCGCCGAAGGGGCCGAAGTGCAGCCCGCTGAAGGTGTCTCCTCCGGCCGCAGAGTGCAGCTCCGCGGAGACCGTGGGGTTCCGGCCCGCGGCGCCGAGGAGAACGTGCCAGCCCGTGGCTTCGGCGGCGCCGAGGCCGCGCTTCGCGACCACGGCGTCGAGCCCGAGGTTGAAGGTCTCCTGCGGGAGCCCGTCGGGCCAGTGCGCGGCGTGAGCGCTCGTGAGGTTCATCGCGATCGCGGGCATCGCGGGCATCGCCGCGACGCCGCGGGTCTGCGCGAGGCCCCGCTGGAGCGCGTCGAGGGTCGACTGGGGCAGAGGCTTCGGATGGATCGGCATCGGGTGTCTCCTGTCACGCCTGGGTGAAGTACGAGTGCGTCCACGTGCCGCTGCCCTGATAGCTGCCGCTGAGCGTGGCGTACGAGATGTATGAGAGGCCGTAGATCGGGTCCTTCACGAGCACCATGTCGTTGGGGCCGCCGCCCACGACCATGATGAAGTGCGCGCCGCCGCCCTTCCACGCGACGCGCACGCCGAGGGGGAGTCCGTTGTTCGACTCCGAGGTGATGGTCGCGTCGGTCTCCGTCGAGGCCGCCATGCTCTTGAAGTGCCCCACCGTGGTGAGCGCCTTGTTGAGGTAGCCGTAGACGTTGCAGGGGGCGGGGTCGGTGCAGCACGTCGTCACGCCGAGCGCGTCGCTCGCGACGGCGCACTGGGTCCACGCGCTGGCGGGGTCGAAGAAGTGGGCCGTCGCCGTCGCGCAGCCCGACCAGCACCAGTTGGTCTGCTCCTGCTTCACCATCGGGAACTCGAGCGCCCAGTTGCTCCACGCGGCGCTGCTCGACGTCGTGGTCTTGAACGCCGTGCGAACCACCCCCGTCGTGTCGGCGGCCCACACCTGGAGCCGCTTGTCCGTGAGCGGCGCGACGGAGAGGCCCGCGACCTTGAAGGTCGGCCCGTCGGTGATCCACGCGAGCGTCCACGCGGTCCACGGCGAGTTCGAGATCACGGTGGACTTCCAGCAGCTCCAGGCGCGCCCCTGATCGTCGACGGCCCAGAGCTGGAGGCGCTTGTCCGAGAGCGGCCCCACGGCGAGGCTCGCGGACTTGAACGTCGTCGCGTGGAGCGTCCAGGGCGTCCACGGCGAGCTCGGCACGGCGGTGGGTTTCCAGCACGTCCAGAGGCGCCCCGTGTTGTCCGTCGCCCAGAGCTGGAGCCGCTTGTCCGAGAGCGGCGCGACGGCGAGGCTCACGGCCTTGAAGCCCGCCGCGTGCTGCTTCCACGGCGACCACGGCGCGTTCGAAGCCGTGGTCGACTTCCAGCACGTCCAGAGGTGCCCCTGGTCGTCGGTGGCCCAGAACTGCAAGCGGCCGTCGGAGAGCGGCGCCGACGCGACGCTCACGGCCTTGAAGGCCGGCGCCACGGGCGTCCACGTCGCCGCCCACCCCGTCCACGGAGCGTTCGAAGCCGTGGTGGTCTTCCAGCAGCTCCAGATGTGACCCTTGTCGTCGACGCTCCAGAGCTGGAGCCGCTTGTCCGAGAGCGGCGCGACGGCCATCGCGCGCCCCACGAACGGCGTCGCGTGGCGCTGCCAGTACACCTGATCGATCCCGTCGGGCCACGAGGTCCAGATGCGCCCCGACTTGTCGACCACCCACTGTTGAAACCGACCGTCGGAGAGATTCCCCGCGGTCATCCACCGGCTTGCCCAACCGCTCATCGCGCACACCCCGATCTGTTTTTCGACGAGCGGACGCGCCGCGTCGGGGTGCCGATGCATCAGCGCACCGCACGCCCTCGCGGACGACGCTCGTCTGTCACGATCCCGCGCCGCTCGCTCGGAGCGACGCTTCGTCGATATGTCGTTGGGAGACGACACGTCCCCCCAACACCCCAAAGATCAACGTCGCGCACCCTATCTCGAACGCGCGGCGGGCTGCAAGGCCGCCTCCATCGAATGGCGCTCGCGATCGCGCGGGCGCGGCGAGAACGCCCTCTACACGCGCTCCTCCCAGCACATCACGGGCATCGTCCCCGAGGCGTCGTAGCAGAGGCGTCGGTGCCCCGCGGGCGACCTGTACGCCGCGCGCCACTCCTCTTCGTGGATGACCTCCGCGGGCCCCACGTCGCGCGACTCCAGCATGAGCGTGGCCTCGCGCGCGCCGTCGCTCCATTGCCACGAGGCGACGCACGAGCAGTACCCGTAGTCCTCCGTGAGCGGCTGCGCTTCGAAGTCCGGGAGCGACGCGTCGAGCTCCCTCGCGAGCCGCGTCGCGAGCGCGAGGAACTCCCCCCGCGTCTTCACCACGTCGTCGTAGAGCGTGCGCGCGAGCCAGCGGTCGAGGAGCTGCGCGGGCCACGACGAGACGCGCGCCCGCAGCGCCTCCGCGAGCGCACGGTCGGCCTGGAGCGCGCGGGTGAGGCCGTAGATCGACGCCTCCGCCGAGTAGTGCCGATCGAGGGCCGCGGCGAGCGCGTCGACATCGCGCGCGGCGAGCATCGCGCGGAGCGCGTCGAGGGAGTGATACGTCGTCATCGCGATGCCTCCGGGGAGCGGCGCGACCGTAGCAGACGCGGAGGGGGGCCTGCCTGGGGGTGCCCCCTTCAAAAACACCTTGTTTCACCGAAAAACTCCCTTTGTCCGACCGGTCGGACAGCGGGGGGAGCGGCGGCTCCCACTCGCCCGCGGCCCCTCCGATCGGGTACCGTCGCGGCCCTCTCATGCGCGTCGGATTGATCACCTGGGGCACCGAGGGCGACGTGCGCCCGTTCTTCTCGCTCGCGCGCGCGCTCTCGCAGCGCGGACACCGCGTCGAGATGGAGTACGTCAACGTCGAGGGGCGCACCTTCGAGGCCCTCGCGCGCGCCTGCGGCGTCGAGGCGACGCCCTTCGCGGGGGAGTACTTCCGCGCGAACCGTGAGGCCCTCCACCGCGCGTCGGCGGCGAGCCTCGAACGCGCGTCGCCGCCGGAGCAGTTCGAAATGATCCTCCGCGACCTCATGGACCCGATCGCCGACGAGATGCTCTCGCGCGCGCTCGCCATCGCGTCGCGCAGTGATGTCGTGGTCGGGCACGTGCTCGCGCACCCCGTCGCGACGGCCACGGCGAAGGCCGACGTGCCCTACGCGGCCGTGGCGCTACAGCCTGTGTTCCGCTCGAAGCACTACCCCCCGGCGGGGGCCTCGAACGGCGGAAGGCTCTTCAACCCCCTGCTCTGGAAGCTCGCCGACTGGATCATGCGCCGCGTCCTCGACCCGCGCATCGCCGCGCAGCGGAGCGCCCTGGGCCTCCCCCCCGAACGCTTCGACGCGAGCCGCGCGTCGCCCTCGCGACGGGTTCTGCTCGCGGTCTCGCCGTCGCTCTTCGCGCGCCCCGACGACTGGAACGAGCACATCGTGTCGACGGGCTTCCTCTCGATGCCCCCGGGGGGCGTCGCCGACGCTCCGAGCGACGCGCTCTCGCGCTTTCTCGACGCGGGCCCTCCGGTGTTCGCGTCGTTTGGGAGCATGTTCTCGCTGAGCGACGAGCTCGCGCGCGCGGCCGTGGAGATCTTCATCGAGGCGGCGAAGCTCGCGAAGACGCGTCTCCTGGTGCAATGCTCGGCCGCGGTCTCGGCGGGGATCGACGCGGGCGAAGACGTCCACTTCATCGAGCGCGCGCACCACGCGGACCTCTTCCCCCGGTGCGCTCTCATCGTGCATCACGGCGGCGCGGGGACGACGCAGTCCGCGCTCGCGGCGGGGAGAGCCTCGGTGGTGGTTCCGCACGCGGCCGATCAGTTCTACTGGGGCGACGCGCTCTACGCGCGCGGCGTCGCGTCGAAGCCGCTCAAGCGCACGAAGCTCAAGGCGAAGGCCCTCGCGGAGCGCATCCGTTGGGCGCTCGACCGCCCGGCGCTGACCGCGCGCGCCGAAGAGGTCGCGAAGACCCTCGCGCTCGAAGACGGCCCCGCGCACACCGCCATCGAGATCGAGCGCATGGTGACAGATCGCGCTCGCTGAGACCGCGTTGCGATACGATCGCGCGATGAACGCGCGGTGCTTGCTTCTCGCTGCGGTGGCCCTCGGTTGCTCCGAGGGATCGGTGGTGCTCCCCGACGACGACGCCTTCACGGTGATCGACAGCGCGACCGCCGACACGCCGATCGACGCCGCGCCCGACGCCTCCGTCGACAGCACCGTCAGCGTCGATCGCACGGAGAGCGACGCGCGTGGCGACGCAACATCGCTCGACGTCACGCCCGACGTCACCGTCACACCCGACGTCACCGTCACACCCGACGTCACCGTCACGCCCGACGTCATCGTCACACCTGATGTCATCGTCACGCCCGACGTCACCGTCACACCGGACGTCACCATCACACCCGACGTCACCATCACACCCGACATCCCCCTCCCCCCCGACGTCGCCGTCACGCCCGATGTGCCGACGATCGATCGCGTGTGTCCTCCCGTCGCGATGCCATCCCCAGAGCCTGATCCGTGGAGCATCGGGCTCGCGAGCGCAGGGACGCCCACCACGCGCATGGTCACCAGCGGAACGCATCGCGACGTGTACCTCCGCGGCCCCGGCGGCGTCGCCGAGATCGGCGTGCGACTCGACTGGGGCGGCAGCGTGGTGTTCTTCGGTCAGGCCGGAGTTCCTGCGTCGAACACCATCGACGCCGGTGACACGGGGCGTGAGCTCCAGCTCGCCATCTACGACCCCACGCGGATCGCGCAGTCGTGCGCGCACAACGCGAGCTGCATGGGCGCCAACCCCTGCGGCAACTCCATCACGTACCTCGGGTGGAACCCCGTGCAGGGCGGCGATGAGTGCGGCCACGGCGCGCGCGTGCTCCGCAACGAGCTCGTCGGCGATCAGCTCGTCGTCGCCGTGCGCCCGCTCCAGTGGAACCCCGACTGGGCCGCCACCGACTGCCGCCGCTCGGCCTGCGCCGCCACGGGGACCGAGGTCGGCGTGACATACACGCTCGGCTTTCGCTTCGTGCACACCAACGTCGTCGAGGTCGACATGCAGGTGAGCTCCGAAGAGACCTTCAGCCACCCCGCGACCGAGCAGGAGTTCCCCACGCTCTACGTCGGCAACGGGATGAACGGCTCGACGGACCTCCCCCTCCTCCTCACGAGCGCGGGAACGCCCGTCTCGATCGACCTGCCCGCCAACGACGGGTTCACGTACAGGAACTTCAGCTCCTCTTCGGGATGGGTCACCTGGCAGCACGCCTCGCGCGACTACGGCGTCGGCCTCGCGATGGACCACCTCGGCGCAGACTTTCAAGCCTGGGCGGGCAGCGGCACCGGGGCTCCGTACTTTCACAACGTGCGACCGCGGCAGCGCTTCGGACTCAACGCGGGCGCCACCGTGCGAGGCCGCGCGTACCTCACGCTCGGCAACGAGGCCACCGTGCGCGGACTCATGAGCGCCCTCACCGCGCGACGCGCCCCCTTCGGCGTCGTCGACACGCCCGCAGCAGGGAGCGTCACCGCCGTCACCGGAGGATCGCTGCGCCTGTCGGGATGGGCCCTCGACAACGCGTCGCTCGACACCGTGAGCGTGCGCCTCGACGACCGCGAGTTCGCCACGCTGCCCCGCACCTCGGATCGCCCCGACGTGTGCGCGGTGTTCCCCAACTACCCCGGCTGCACGCGCGTCGGCTTCGACGGAAGCGTCTCGCTCCCCGCGGGAGACGGCTGCGTCCACACGCTCTCGGTCGTCGCGCGTGACCGCGACGGCAACGAGACCCTCCTCGGCCGAAGGCTCGTTCAGGCCCGATAACACCCGTCAAAGAAGCGCTTGACACGCACGCGGGGCGCACGCGATCACCATTTGGTGTCGGCGATCACACACGGGGCCTACCTCGATCATCGCGCCTCGCAGAGCGATGACCTCGACCACCGGCGGCTTCTCGACGGCCCCTTCTGGCGCGCGGTGCACGGCTACCGCGACGTCGACGAGGCGACCTTCGGCGACCACGCGTGGCAGGCCCGCAACGCCGTCACCAGCGTCGCCGAGCTCCGTACGGTGCTCGGGCCGAGGGTGAGCCCCTCGCTCCTCGACGACATCGAGCGCGGGATGCGCCGCGCCACCATGAGCGTCCGTGTGACGCCGTACCTCCTCTCGCTCATCCGTTGGGACGAGGCCCACGACGACCCGCTGCGCGCGCAGTTCTTTCCCCTCGCGTCGCGGATGTTGCCCGACCACCCCCTCGTCACGCTCGACTCGCTGCACGAGCAGGACGACGCCGCGACCCCGGGCCTCGTGCACCGCTACGCCGACAAGGTGCTCTTCCTCTCGACCTCGACGTGCCCGGTGTACTGCCGCTTCTGCACGCGCAGCTACGCCGTGGGCATCGACACGCCGCGCGTCGAGAAGGTGCGCCTGCGCCTCCGCGACGACCGATGGCAGCGCGCCTTCGACTACATCGCCGCGACGCCCACGGTCGAAGACGTGCTCGTCTCGGGCGGCGACGTGTGGCAGCTCCGCGCCGCGCAGATCACCGAGATCGGCGACGCGCTGCTCGCCATTCCGCACGTCCGACGTGTGCGCCTCGCGTCACGCGGCCTCGTCGCGTCACCGCAGAAGATCCTCACCGACGCGCCCTTCACCGACGCCATCACGCGCCTCGTCGAGCGCGGTCGGAGGCTCCACAAGGAGGTCGCGCTGCACGCGCACTTCAACCACCCCCGCGAGATCACCGCCACGACGCGCCAGGCCACCAACCTGCTCATGGAGCGTGGGGTGTACCTCCGCGCCCAGTCGGTGCTCCAGCGCGGCGTGAACGACGACGCCGACGTGATGACCGCGCTCGTGAAGCGCCTCGCCTACGTGAACGCGCACGCCTACTACGTCTACGTCCACGACCTCGTGCGCGGCGTCGAGGACCTGCGCACCTCGCTCGACACCGCGCTCCGCATCGAGAAGCGCGTGCGGGGCTCGACGGCGGGCTTCAACACCCCCGTGTTCGTGGTCGATGCCCCCGGGGGTGGCGGCAAGCGCGACGCGCACTCGTTCGAACACTACGACCGCGAGACGGGCGTGAGCGTCTACGTCGCGCCGTCGGTGAAGCCCGGTCAGCGCTTTCTCTACGTCGATCCGCTGCACAGCCTCGCGCCCGAGCAGCAGCGCCGCTGGGACGATCCCGCGGAGCGCGAGCGCATGGTCCGCGACGCGCTCGACAGGGCGGGTTGAATCACCGCGGAGGGACGGGGAGAGGCGTCACCCGCGCAATCGCCTGCGCGAGGATCCCCGTGATGAGCGCGTCGTGGTCGAGTCCCGCGGCGGCGGCCTCGTGGCAGAGGTCGCTCACCCCCGGGGCCACCCCCGGCAGCGCGTTGATCTCGAGCACGTACGGGCGGTCGCCGTCGTCGGCGTCGAGGCGGATGTCGACGCGTCCCACGTCGCGGCATCCCGTGGCGTGAAAGGTCGCCACCGCGATGCCCGCGAGTCGCTCACCGAGCGCCGCGTCGAGGCGCGCGGGGCAGTGGTAGTTGCGCCCGTTGACCCACGCGCCCTCCCACTGGCCCTTCACGTGGTGCGTGTAGACGCCGCCCTCGCTCGCGGGCAGCCCGTCGTGGTTGATCTCGTACGCGGGGAGCACGAGCATCCCGTCGACGCGGGCCACGCGTGACCACGCAGCCCCCTCGGGCACCACCGTGGCGCCGCGATTGCCGAAGAGACCGATCGTGATCTCGCGCCCGCGGATGAAGCGCTCGACGAGGGCGGGCTGACGGTAGCGCGTGAGCACATGGTCAACGCGAGCGCGAAGGGCGTCGAGGTCGCGCACGACGCTCTCGGCCGCGACGCCCATGCCGGAGCCTTCCTTCGAAGGCTTCACGAAGAGCGGAAAGCGCAGCGCGGGATCGAGCGCGTCGTCGACGGCGTAGAAGACCTGCGACGGCGGCGTCGGGATGCCGTGCGCGACGAGCGCCTGCTTGGTCGTCGGCTTGTCGAGCGTGACCGCGAGCGCGAGCACCCCGGAGCCCGTGTAGGGCACGCGCAGCATCTCGAGAATGGCCGGGATGTGGCTCTCGCGGCTGTCTCCGTGATGCCCCTCGCAGAGGTTGAAGCAGAGGTCGGGGCGAAAGCGCGGGAGGCGCTCGACGAGCGAGAGGTCTCCCTCGAAGAACTGCGCCTCGTGCCCCGCGCGATGGAGCGCGTCGACCACGGCGTCGACGGTGCGCTGCCCGTCGAGCTCGGCCCACGCGTCGGGCGCGTCGAGCGCCTCGGCGGGAGCGTTGGACTTGAGGTTCGCCAGGACTGCGATGCGCATGGGGTGGTTCCGCTTCGCTCCGAAGCCCGCGCGCTGTCAACCGCGCGCTGCGCCTTGACAGCCGCGGGTGCCGCGAGAGACCGTGCGCGGAGGGTCGTCGTCGCGTCGACGCGGGTCGCGCGTGGCGCCCTCCACCGGGGAGTCAGACATGGCAGAGATCGCGAGCAACGCGGCGCGCTTCACACTCTCGATCGAAGGCGCGGGCGGGCGCTGGAGCGTCGTGCGCTGGCAGGGCACCGAGGGCCTCTCATCGCTCTATCAGTTCAAGGTCGAGGCGCTCGTCGAAGACCCCCCGTCGCCGCGCTCACTCCTCGGCGCGAACGCGCTGTTGACGATTCACGACACGGGCGGCGAGCGGCACGTTCACGGCATCGTGGCGGCGGCGTCGGAGGGCCGCCAGGGGCTCCGCGAGCGGCACATGGAGGTGGTCATCGCCCCGCGCGCGTGGCGCCTCCTCTACTCCGTCGACTGCCGGATCTTTCAGCAGAAGACCGTCGCCGAGATCATCGCGCAGGTGCTCTCGGACCACGACATCGCGGGCGCCGACGTGCGCTTCGCGCTCCAGGGCGCGCACCCCGCCCACGAGTACTGCGTGCAGTACCGCGAGTCAGACTGGGCCTTCATCAGCCGACTCTGCGAGGAGGAGGGCATCTACCTCTTCTTCGAACACACCGACAGCAACCACACGCTCGTCTTCGCCGACGCGCCCGGCGCGCACCCGCTCATCAGCGGTGATGCGCACGTGCCGCTGCATGATCCGTCGGGCGCCGTCGCGTCGAGCGCGTCGGTGTCGGCGCTCTGGGCCACGGCGCGCATCGGCGTCGGACGCGTGCGGCTGCAAGACTTCAACTTCGTACAGCCCGCCCTCGACCTCGGCTCCGACGCCGCGGGGAGCGCGTATCAAGACCTGGAGTTCTACGACCACCCCGGGGGCCACGAGTCGCTCGCCGCGGGGCGTCGCTCGGCGCGCGTACGCCTCGAAGAGCAGGCGTGGCAGCAGCACACGGCGCGGGGACGGAGCGATTGCCCGAGGCTCGTCCCCGGCTTTCGCTTCACGCTCGACGACCTCGACGGCGCGCTGCGCGAGGACCTCCGCTGCGAGTACGTGGTCACGTCGGTCACGCACCACGGCGCGCAGTCGGCCGCGCGCGGCGACGGCTCGGCCGTCACGGCGCCCGAGTACGTGAACGAGTTCGAAGTGATCCCGTCGTCGGTGCCGTACCGCCCGCTGCGCGCCACACCGCGCCCGGTGATTCACGGCGTGCAGACCGCGATCGTGGTGGGCCCCGGGGGGCAGGAGATCTACACCGACCCGCACGGGCGGGTGAAGGTGCACTTTCACTGGGACCGCGTCGGCGGGCGCAACGAGCGGAGCTCGTGCTGGATCCGTGTGAGCCAGGCGTGGGCGGGGCAGGGCTACGGCTTCATCGCGATTCCCCGCATCGGCCACGAGGTGATCGTGAGCTTCGTCGAGGGAGACCCCGACCGCCCCCTCATCACGGGCCGCGTGTATCACGGCACCAACCCCGTGCCCTACGACCTCCCCGGCAACATGACGCGCACGACGCTCAAGTCGAACTCGTCGCCCGGCGGAGACGGTTCGAACGAGCTCCGCTTCGAAGACATGGCGGGCTCCGAGGAGGTCTACCTCCACGCGCAGAAGGACTGGAACGTCGTCACCGAGCACGACAAGTCGCAGCGCACGGGCCACGACGAGTCGCTCACCATCGGCCACGACCGCGCGAAGGACGTCGCCCACGACCAGCGCGAGCACGTCGGCCACGACAAGACCATCCGCGTCGACAACGACCACACCGAGGAGATCGGCGCCAACTGCACCATCACCGTCGGCGCCCACCACGTCGAGCGCGTGGGCGCGAGCCGACAGGAGGACATCGCCGAGAACGCCACCCTCGACGTCGGCGGCGACAGCACCACGGAGGTGCGCGGCAACATGAGCCTCACCGTGCTCCAGACGAAGCAGGAGCAGGTGCTGCTGGCGTCGCAGGAGTCCGTGGGGCTCGCGAAGGCCGTCGAGGTCGGCGCGGCGTACTCGATCAGCGTCGGCGCGGCCTACAGCGTCTCGGTGGTGGGCTCCGCGGGCCTGAGCGCGGGCGGGAGCATCTCGGAGAGCGCGAAGGCCGACGTGTCGATCACGGCGGGCGGCGACATCACCGCGCACAGCAAGGCCAACACGCAGCACGAGGCCGACGGCGAGATGAGCGTGCGCGCGAAGAAGGACCTCTCCGTCGCGACGGAGAAGAAGATGGCCTTCACCGCGGCCGACGAGGTCTCGGTCACCTGCGGCTCGGCGAGCGTGGTGATCAAGAAGAACGGCGAGATCGTGGTGAAGGGCGGCAAGGTCACCGTCGAGGGGTCGAGCAACGTGGTCATCAAGGGCTCGCGGGTCGCGCTGAACTGAGAGCGGAGTGCGCATGAAGTCGAAGACGACAGAGACGAAGACGGCGAAGAGCGCGAAGCCCGCGAAGGCCGCGAAGCGCGCGTCGAGCGGGGCGCAGGGCGCGGGGCTCTGCATCGCCACGGTGGCGCGCTCGAAGGCCGAGGGCGTGTGGGTGAACCTCCCGCACGACGACCGCGGTCCGGTGAAGGCGCGCGTGATGGTGCCCCCCGGGGGTACTGCGAGCGAGGTGCGCGTCGCCGAGGGGACGAGCGTCGTGGTGATGCTCGTTCCGTCAGGCGCTCCCGTGATCAAGGGCGAGATGCGCGCGCTCGGTGACGCTGCGAAGTCCGAGGACCGCGTCGAGGGACGCCGCGTCGAGGTCGTCGCCGAAGACGAGATCGCGCTGACGTGCGGTGAGTCGAGCCTCGTGCTGCGAAAGAACGGGCGCGTGGTGCTCCGCGGCGTGCAGGTCGAGACGCGC
>JBPOHC010000947.1:0-19960 GCA_052035985.1 Myxococcota bacterium
CTCGGCGTCGACGCGCGCTCCGCTGGCGGCGCCGCGCGAGGCCAGCTCGATGAGCGCGCCCGCGAAGATCAGCGACGCGGTGAGCGCTTCAGCGCGCGCGCCGCGACGCCACGCGAGTGACGCGAGCGAACCCCCCGCGGCGACGCCCAGCCCCGCGAGGGGCCACGAGGGAGGAGCGAGCGCGCTCCACGCATCGAGCGCCACGGGAGCGAGTGCGACGCGCGTCGAGTGCCACGTCACCGACGCGAGCGCGGAGAGCGGCGACGAGGCAAACCTCACGAGCGCGGGAGAGGCCGCGACGAGGCCGAGGGCGAAGCCTCCCGCGACGCTGCGACGATCGGTAGAGGACGCGAGCGCGAGGGCCGCGAACCACGGGAGAAGCGCGGGTTCGGCGCCGCCCACGAGAAAGGCGCCGAGAGCCGCGAAGGCGACCGCGCGAGCGCGAGAAGCGTCCGCGACGAGGCGCGTCGTGGCGACGCCTGCGGCGAGCGCGAAGAGGGCCTCGCGTCCGCGCAACGTCGCGATCAAGTCGACGGCGACGGGGTGCGCCACGAAGGCTGCGCCGAGGAGCGTCGCAGGAACCTCATCGCGATCGCGCGAGGGCGCGCCGAGATGAAGCGCGACGAGCGCCAGAAGCGCGACGAGCGACACGCGATGGAGTGGCGCTTCGAGGCCGAACCACTGCCACGAGAGCCAGTCCGCGAGCGCAGCCGAGGGCCGCGACGCGTGCCACGGGACGCTCGCGGAGACGAGGTCCGTCGCTCCGTGCGAGAAACGTTCGACGAGCCCCGTGAGCGTACGGAGCGAGCGGTCGCTTCGAAGGCGGTGCAGCGCGTCGCCGGGGAGTTCGACGGTGAGCGCGGGCAGCGTCGCGAGCGCTGCGACCACGAGGGCGGCGCCGCGCCGCGCGCGGAGGAGATCGTGGAGCGCCATCGTGGAGCGGCGAGGCTTGTAACAGAACGAGGGGGCATCTGTCAGCCGCGAGCATGGAGACGCAGATGCCGCGTGACGTGCGCGAGAGCGCTGGGGTACCCTCGGGGGCATCAGGGTTCGCGTCCCGCAGCGCGAAGACCCGTCACGATGGCCGCACTGACCGCGATCGACCGAATCGGAACCACGATCGGAGGCCGCTACGAGCTACGTCGCCTGATCGGCGAAGGTGGTTTCAGCACGGTCTTCGCGGCCGTGCACACGGTCACGGGCCGAGAGGTCGCCGTGAAGCTCCTGCACGCGCACCTCACGGCGACCGAGCAGGTGGCGCAGCGGTTCTTGATGGAGGCGCGCGCGATGGCGCGCATCCAGCACGAGGGGATCGTGCAGGTGCTCGACGCGGGCACGGACCCCGACGGGCGCGTCTACATCGCGCTCGAGCTCCTCGAGGGCGAGTCGCTGGAGCGCGCGCTGCTGCGCGAGCGCACGCTGCCCTGGCAGACCGTGGTGGCGCACTGCATCGACGTGCTCGAGGCGCTCGCCGAGGCGCACCGGCACCAGATCATTCACCGCGACATCAAGCCCGGGAACATCTTCATCTCGACGAAGCCCGGCGGCGCGACGCGCGCGCGGCTCCTCGATTTCGGCATCGCGCACGTCACCGAGACGAAGGGCAAGCTCACGGCCGAGGGCCTCATCCTCGGGACGCCCGAGTACATGTCCCCGGAGCAGGGGCGCACCTCGAACGTGGGCCCCGCGTCGGACCTCTGGTCCGTGGGCATCGTGATGTGGGAGTGCCTCACCGGGCAGACGCCGTACACGGGCGCGAACTCCACGGACATCCTCGTGAAGATCGCGACGAGCGACGCGCCGCCGATCCAGAGCGAGCTCCCCGACCTGCCCACCGCCGTGGCGACGGTGATCGACAAGTCGCTCGCGCGCGACCTCGCGCACCGCTACCGCAGCGCCGACGAGATGCGGGAGGCCCTCATCCGCGCGACGCGCAGGGCCTCGGAGCCGTCGATCAAGGCCGCCCCCAGGCAGACCGCCAAGA
Source organism: Myxococcota bacterium (assembly GCA_052035985.1). Taxonomy (GTDB): domain Bacteria; phylum Myxococcota_A; class Polyangia; order Polyangiales; genus CAISKJ01. Next base: position 1,985 of record JBPOHC010000947.1, read on the forward strand.
CGCCGCAGCGGATGCACCCCGGCGACGAGCGCTGGATGCCCGCGCCCACCGACGTGGTGAACATCGACATCATGACGGCGCTCTCGTCGACCGAGCCCGGCCGCGCGGGCCCCACGGTGCTCTCGGGCGACGCGGGCGCGCGGGTGAGCCGACCCGCGACGCTGCCTCCGGTGTCGGGTCGATCGTCGCGCGCCGACCGCGACGACCAGGCGGATCGATCGTCGCGGCCGTCGGCGCCGCCGTCGCTCTCGTCGCAGCCGTCTCCGACCTCGCCGTCGCGGCCTCCGTCGCTCGGTCGGCCGACGCGCGGGGCCTCGGTGTCGGGCTCTCAAGCGCGCTCGGCGATCACCATCGCGGAAGACACCTCCGAGGCTTCTCGCGAGCGCGTGTCGGCGCTCGTAGCGCTGCGTGATCCGTCGCCGCCGAAGTCCGCCACGCCCGCGGCGCTGACGGAGGAGCCGCGCACCGAGGCGACCTCCGACGCGCCGCTCCCGCCGCTCAACCTCCCCGATCTCTCGCAGGAGGAGCGCGAGGCGAGGACCTTCTCGGGCAACCGCGCCACGTTCCGCACGCCTCCGACCGCGGCCGCGAAGGTCCCTTCTCGCGCGGCGATCGGCGCGCTCGCGGCCGTCACCGCGATCTCCGCCGCCCTTGCGTTCGTGCTGCTCCGTGACGACGCGCCGCCGCCGCCGCCGCGCCACGACCCGCAGCCCGCGCCCACCGATGAGGCCACGCCCGACGCGAGAGGCCCCCGCCACGACCGTCCCGCGCGCTTCGCGCTGAGCACCATCGACGAGGCGCAGCTCCCGGTGGGGGCCGCGGGCACCGCTGCGGCCGAGGAGTTCGTCCGTCACGCCGCGGCGAGCAACCACGCGGGCGGCACGCAGCGCATGCTGGCGAGCTGCGTCCCCGGCCCCGGCGGCGCGACGGTGTACGTTCGCACCATGACCCCGGGCGCCCTGCGCGCGTCCGATCGGGGCCTCGTCGCGTGCGCCTCCAACGACCTCGGCGTGGTCACCGACGTGACCTCCGACGGCACCGACGACCTCGTCGCGGTGTCTGCGAGCGCGGGTCAGCTCGTCGTGCTCGACGCCACGTCGCTGCGCCCCGTGCGCTCCATCGACGTCCCCGGGTTGCGCGCGATCGCGGCAGGAACACACGTGCGATTCCGCGGAGAGCCCGCGGTGGTGGCCTTCTCGGAGCCCGAGGGTCCGTCGGCACCGTCGGTGCTCCAGGCCATCGGCGCGGGGTCGGGGCACGTGCTCTGGCAGGTTCGCGGCGAGGGCAGCGCGGCGCGCATCGGCGACCCCGCGACGCTCGGCCTCGCAGCGGGCCCCGACGCCGACGGAGACGGCGTGGGCGACGTCGCCGCGGGCGTCGGAGAGATCGACGACGCGGGGGTTGCTCCGCCCACGGATCGCCGCTGCGTTCAGATGTTCTCGGGCGCCGACGGCCACGCGATCTGGTCGCGCGCGTTCTGCCATCCCTGCCCGCGCGGCGCGCAGTCGCTGTGGCTCGGGCCCGACGTCAACGGCGACACGCGGGCTGACGTGGCCGTGGCGTGCGCGGACGCGCCCGTGACGCTGCTTTCGGGCGCCGACGGGTCGAAGCTCCGCGAGGTCGAGGCGCCGCCTCAGCGCGAGGGCTTCGGGCGCTCCGTCGCGCTGGTGGGAGACATCGACGGCGACCGCGCCGCGGACCTCGTCGTGGGCTCGATCGGCGCGCTGCTCGTCTTCGACGCCGCGACGGGGACGCTCCACGGCGCGCTCGAGCGGACGGGCGAGCTGCGCGCGTTTCCGGTGCCGCCGCTGGTCGAGGGCGCCACCTGGGCCATCGCGGTCGCGTCGTCGACCGAGGGCTTCAGGGTCTACACCCGCCGCGAGAGCGACGAGCCGCGCGGGCCCTGAGGCGTCGACGCGCTTCGAAGCGACCGGGAAACGGAACTCGCGGCGTTTGACATCTTCGCGCTTCGGCGTTACCAGCGCGGCCGCGGACGGGGAATCCGCCTCGTTCCGCCGCAGCGAAGGATTCGTCATGATGATTCGAAGCCAGGGTCTCTGGGCCGCCCGCGTCGCGGGCATGGTGGTGCTCTCGTCGCTCGCCTCGTGCGCGCCGGTCGACGACGCCGACCCCACGGAGTCGGGCGCTGACGAGGTCCGCGCCGCGAGCTCGCAGTACGTCAGGCTGCGCCACGACGCGCGCCGATGCGTGTCTCCCCTGTGCGGAGGTTACTGGGTGAGCCGGGTCAACCAGCCCACCACGCGCTGCGCCGACGGGACGTGGCAGCGCGAGTGCTACGTCGCCGACGCCGACTGGACCGCCCTCGGCCTCGACGAGGCGACCCTCGACGGCTTCGTCGGCCACGCGGGCGCGGGCACCGCCGTCGTTCGCGCGCGCCTCGAACCCGTGGACCGCGGCACCTTCGGCAACCTCGGCCGGCTCGTCGCCCTCGAGGGCTTCGAAGCCGCCACCGACGCCGCGCCCTCGGGGACCTTCCTCCTCGCCCACGGACCGACCCGCGTCTGCGTCCGCGCGCCCTGCTTCAGCTGGGACGCCGACAAGCTCAACGGCGTGACCACGACGCAGGTCTCCGACGTGCGCTTCTCGTCCGTCGCGGGGCTCTCGGGCGCCGCGCTCACCGCCGCCCGCGCGCAGCTCGCGAGCCCCGAGGGCGTCATCGTCGCGGGCCGCTTCGAAACCTACGCGGTCCGCGGGACGACCGCCGTCGGCCGCGCGCTCGTCCCCTCGCAGGTGTACGTCCGCGTCTCGCCGGGCGTCTCTGACGCGCGGTTCTGCAACACGAGCGACGAGTGCACGATGGCCTTCCACGGCCGCGACGTCACCTCGCGCGACGGCTGCTACTGCGCGCTCTGCCCCACGACGGTGCTCAACACCACCACGGCGGCCCTCTACGAGAGCCGCTACAACCGCTACTGCTCGGCCTTTCGCACCACCTGCCCCGTCGCGCGCTGCGCCGCGCCGCCGGCGGTGGGCTGCGTGAACCACGCCTGCGCGATCGTTCCGCGGCCCTGATCTCGCGGCGACGCGGCCCGCGCCGCGCGTGTCGCGCTCGCCGAAAGCGTAGTACGGTCGCCGCCTCCAACGCATGAGCAGCGAACCGGCCCGCACCACGCCCCCGCCCGCGCCCCCTTCGAGGAGGTGCAGCCCTTTCAGATCGACAAGTTCATCGCGGCTTCGAAGCCCCTCGACCTGACGGGCATCGACCTCGCCGACGCGGCGAAGCACCCGCTCTCGCCGAGCGAGGTGCGCGTGATCCGCTACATGCAAGACACCGAGTTCTACACGGTGCACTACATGAAGGCCCTCATGGAGACGAGCGCGCTCGCCGACAACGAGTGCCGCGCGTTCCTCGTGTGCTGGGGCTACGAGGAGTGCTTCCACGGACGCGCGCTCGCGAGGATCCTCGAGGCGTGCGGCCACGAGCCGTCGCGGCGCTCGCTCGACGAGTTCACGCGACCGCGCAAGTTCGCCGAGGTGCTCCAAGACGCGGGCGGAAGGCTCCTCTCGGCGATCTCGACCGACTTCATCGCGGTGCACAACACGTGGGGCGCCATCAACGAGCTCACCGCCGTGCACGCCTACACGCGCCTCGCGGAGCTCTCGGCCAACCCCACGCTCGCGCAGGTCTGCCGCCGCATCGTGAAAGACGAGCGGCGCCATTTCGCCTTCTATCACGCGCAGGCGAAGCGTCGGCTCTCGACGCCCCTCGCCCGACGCATGACCTCCACCGCGATCCGCGCGCTCTGGGAGCCCGTCGGCGGGAGCATGGCCCCGCGCGAGGACCGCGACTTCGTGGGCGCGTACCTCTTCAGCGACGAAGACGGCCGCGCGAGGCTCCGCGAGATCGACGAGACCATCGCGAAGCTCCCGTCGATGGGGTGGTTCCGCATGGTGTCGGAGCACACCCTCGCGGGCGTCGAGCGCATCCGTCAGGCGGGCATCTCGATTCACCGACCGACGCCCTGCGGCGCGTAGACCTGCCTCGCGGGCCGGTGGCGCGCGTAGGGTTTTCGAAGGGCAACTTCGGCCGCTGCGGGCGCGGGTGTTGGTACTACACTCCGCGGACTCCACCACCATGAGCACCACGCCCAACGCCTCACTCGCGTTGCCCCGCGCGCCCTTCGCGCCCGGCGGCCCCTACGAGATCGACCCCGAGCGCGCGAGGAAGCTCCTCTCCATCGCGCTCCGCCGCGGCGGCGACCACGCCGACCTCTTCGCGGAGTTCGCCCTCGGCGCCTCGCTCGTGCTCGAAGAGGGCATCGTGAAGAGCGCCAGCCGCGGCGTCTCCCTCGGCGTCGGCATCCGCGTGCGCCGCGGGTACGCCGCGGGCTACGCGTACACCGAAGACCTCGAGTGGGAGTCGCTCGTGCGCTGCGCCGAGACCGCCGCGCAGATCGCCGAGGGCGAGAGCCTCGCCGTGGCCGCCATCAGCGAGCGCGTTCACCCCGACCGCTACCACGTCGACGTCCCCTCGGTGCTCGCGGGCGGCGCCATCAAGCGCGACATGCTCCTCTCGGCCGACCGCGCCGCGAGGGCCGCCGACAGCCGCGTGCAGCGCGTCGAAGCCTCGCTCGCAGAGTCGTTCCGAGAGATCCTCGTGGCGACGAGCGACGGGCGCTTCGTCCGTGACGTTCAGCCCATGGTGCGCTTCGGCGTGCGCGCGATCGCCGAGGCCGACGGCAAGCGTCAGGCGGGCTCCTCGGGCGGCGGCGGACGCAAGGGCCTCGAGTATTTCACCGAAGCGGGACGCTCCCCCGAAGACCACGCGCGAGAGTCCGTCCGCGTCGCCGTGGCGATGCTCGACGCGCGCGAGGCGCCCGCGGGCGAGATGGAGGTCGTGCTCGCGCCCGGTGACTCGGGGATTCTCCTCCACGAGGCCGTAGGGCACGGTCTCGAAGCGGACTTCAACCGCAAGGGCACGAGCAACTACTCGGGCCGCGTGGGCACGCCCGTCGCGTCGTCGCTCTGCACCGTCGTCGACCGCGGAGACCTCGATCACGGCCGCGGGTCGATCAACGTCGACGACGAGGGCAACACGGGCACCTCGGCCACGCTCATCGAAGGGGGGACGCTGCGCGGATACCTCCACGACGAGCTCTCGGCGCGGCACTACAAGATCGACCCCACGGGCAACGGGCGGCGCGAGAGCTTCCGCTGCGCGCCCATGCCGCGCATGACCAACACGCTGCTGCTCGACGGGCCGCACGATCCCGAAGAGATCCTCAAGTCGGTCAAGCACGGTGTGTATGCGCGTCGCTTCGGCGGCGGTCAGGTCGACATCGCGTCGGGCGACTTCGTGTTCTCGATCTCCGAGGCGTACCTCATCGAAGACGGCAAGCTCACCACCGCGCTCAAAGACGTGAACCTCATCGGGAACGGCCCCGACGCGCTCGGCAAGGTCACCATGCTCGGCAACGACCTCCAGGTGAGCGACGGGATCTGGACCTGCGGCAAGGACGGCCAGTCGGTGCCCGTCGGCGTCGGGTGCCCCACCATCAAGATCTCTGCGATGACCGTCGGCGGCACCGCCATCAGGAAGTGAAGAGAGACGACCCATGAACCAGGACAAGCTCAGCGCCCTCGTCGACGACGTGCTCTCGCGCGTGCTCGCGGGCGGCGCCACCGACGCCAAGGTCGTCGCGCGCGCGGGTCAAGACCTCTCGGTGCGCGTGCGCATGGGAGAGACCGAGCTCGTCGAGGAGGCGGGCACGCAGTCGATCTCGGTGCGCGCGATGAAGGGCCGCCGCGTCGCCACCAGCTCGACCAACGACCTCACGCCCGCGGGCCTCGCGCGCCTCGTCGGCGACGCCCTCGAGCTCTGCGACCTCTCGCAAGAAGACCCGAGCGCGGGCCTGCCCGACCCCTCGGAGCTCGCCACCTCGTACCCCGACCTCAACCTCTACGACGCCGCGTGCGGAGGCGTGAACGCCGCCGAGGCCATCGAGCGCGCGCGCAGAGCAGAGCAGGCCGCGAGAGACTCTGACAAGCGCATCACCAACAGCGAGGGCGCGAGCTTCGGGCGCACCGCGGGCGGCTTCGTGATGGCCACGTCGGGCGGATTCCGCGGCGGCTATCACGGCTCCTACGCGAGCCTGTCGGTGTCGCCCGTCGCGGCCGACGAGGGCGGCAAGAACCGCACGTCGGGCTACTGGTCGGCGCGGCGCATCCTCGCGAAGCTCGAAGACGAGGTCGCCGTCGGACGCGAGGCCGCGCGTCGCACGGTGGCGCTCCTCGGCGCAAAGAAGGTCCCCACGCAGGAGGCGCCCGTGGTGTTCGACCCCGACGCGGCGCGCTCGCTCCTCGGCGCCTTCGCGGGGTGCATCACGGGCGACGCGATCTACCGCCGTTCGAGCTTTCTCGTCGACAAGCTCGGCGAGAAGGTCGCGAGCGAGCTGGTCTCCATCGTCGATGACCCGCTCATCGTGTCGGGCCCCGGGTCGCGTCCCTTCGACGGCGACGGGCTCCCCGCGCGCCGCAACGTGGTGGTCAGCGACGGGACGCTCCAGACGTACCTCCTCGACACGTACTCCGCGCGCAAGCTCGGGATGAAGAGCACCGGCAGCGCGGCGAGCGCAACGGGCACGGGCGCGGGCGTTTCGAACTTCTTCCTCCAGCCCGGCAAGACCACGCACGACGAGATCGTGCGCTCGACGAAGCGCGGCCTCTACGTCACCGGGATGATGGGCTTCGGCTTCAATGCAGTGACGGGTGACTTCTCGCGCGGCGCCCTCGGCTACTGGATCGAAGACGGCGAGCTCGCGTACCCCGTGAGCGAGATCACCATCTCGCTGAACTTCCGCGAGCTCCTCACGCGCATCGACGCGGTGGGCGACGACCTCGACCTCAAGTCTGGCGTGGCCTCTCCCACGATCCGCGTCTCGTCGATGACCATCGCCGGAAGCTGAACCCCCGCCCATGGCCCTGACGCTCGAATCGCACGCCGCGCGCTTCCCCGAACTCGGCGCCTCCGAGCGCGACGTGTTCGTGCTCCTCGAGGTCTCGGGCGAGGCGCCGTCGGGCCATCGAGAGCACCACGTCCGCGCCTCGGAGACCCGCGCCCCGCTCTGCCTCGCGATCGCCATCGACGCGTCGAGCTCGATGCGCGGAACCCGCTTCGCGCTCGCGCTCCAGGCCACGCGCAACGTGCTCTCGTCGCTCGGCCCGCACGACCGCCTCGCGGTGGTCACCTTCGACCGCAGCGCGCGCGTGGTCTTCGGCCCCACGGCCCTCGACGACGAGGGACAGGCCCAGGCCCTGCGCGCGCTCGACCGCCTCGCCACGGGCATCGGCACCAACCTCGGCGCGGGCTGGCGCGAGGCGAGCGAGGCCGTGCTCCGGGTGATGGTCCCCGGCGCGATCCGTCGCGTGCTGGTGCTCACCGACGGCTATCCGTCGCGCGGCGAGACGCAGCCCGAAGCCCTGCGCGCGCGCGTCGCCGAGGGCTTCGCGAAGGGCGTCGAGACGGGCGTCGTGGGCATCGGCGACGGCATCGACGAGAAGCTCTGCTCGGCCCTCGCGAGCGCGGGCGACGGGCGCTTTCACTACGTCCGCGACGAGGGCGTGCTCGGCGACGTGGTGGCCGCCGAGGTCGACGGCGCCAAGGCCGTCGTCGCGCGCGACGTGAACGTGATGCTCGCGCTCTCGCCCCGCGTCGAGCGCGCGGAACTCCTGCACCGTTACTCCTGCCACTCCGAGGGTCGCACGATGGTGGTGCGCATCGGGTCGCTCACGCACGACAACCCCCGCGCGGTGCTCTTCTCGGCCTCGCTCACCGAGGGCCCGCAGGAGGCGCTCATCGGCGTGGCGACGGCCCACGGAGAGCGGGTGCGCTCGGCGGCGCGCATCGCGGCCCAGAAGACCGCGGTGGGCTTCGCGCTCGGCCGCGCGGACGACGAGCCGACGGCGGTGGAGACCGAGCGTCAGTCGCTCACGATCCCCAACGGGAGCGGGTACTTCGAGTCTCGGATGAAGGTCGCGTGGGAGCTGCTGGTGCAGCGCACGCTGGCCGAGGTGCGCTCGGCGTGGGACGCGATGGACTCGGGCGACCGCGAGGCCGTGGCCCGCAGGCTCGACCGCGCGCGCATGCTGCGGAGGATCCTCGGGGACCTGGGGCTCGTGACGGCGACGAAGCTCGCCACGCTGCCCGACGTCGACGTGGTGCAGGAGGCGATGTTCCTCGCGGGCGGAGCTTCACGGGAGGCGCGGAAGCGCTTCGCGTCGTGGGCGCACAACACCCAGGTGAGCTTCGTCGGGGCCTTTCCGCGCAAGGACAAGTAGCCGCCGCGACAGGCCGCGCATGCAACACCCGTCACGCGCTTGACGACGACGTCAACGCCGTGGCTCTCGCGGAGTTCCGCCAAAGCGCGCAACGACGGAGGGCGCCGCGCGGTACGGCGATTGCGATCCGAGGGACGCGACTCTCGGAGGTGTTCACATGGCGCTCTTTCAATGGCGTGAGGATTACTCGGTCAAGATTCCGTCGATCGACGCGCAGCACAAGCGGCTGGTCGAGATGCTGAATCAGCTCAACGACGGCATGGCCTCGGGGACGGGGCACGCGCAGCTCGGCACCCTCCTCGACGGGCTCGTCGACTACACGGCGAAGCACTTCGCCTACGAGGAGAAGCTCTTCGAGCAGCACACCTTCCCCGGCGCCGAGCAGCACATCGCCGAGCACCGCCGCCTCGTCGAGCAGGTGCTCGAGTTCAAGCGCCGCTTCGAGGCCGGCCAGGCCAGCATCAACATGCAGCTCATGAAGTTCCTCAAGGACTGGCTCATCAACCACATCCTCGGGTCTGACAAGGGCTACAGCGCGCACCTCGTGGAGCGGGGCGTAAAATGAACCTCCCCGCGGGCACCACGCGCGCCCCCCCCGACGCGCCCGAGCCCCTCGACCAGATCGCGGACTTTCTCGGCCGCGTGAACCGCTCCGACGACCTCGACGAGCGCATCGAGATCGTCGGCTCCGCGGGGCTCACCGTGCCCGCGCAGCGCGCCGCCGAGGCGCTCAACGCCTTCCTCGACAAGCACTGGCTCAAGGGATTTCAGCTCTCCGCGCGCCACGAGATGCTCGAGAAGATCGTCGAGATCCGCACCAACGAGGTGCACGAGATCCTCGACAACGTGAGCACGGGCTTCATGCTCGCGATCTTCGACGAGACCGTGCTCGACAACTTCTCTCGCTCCTGCGTCGACATCTTCGGCGAGAGCGACCTGAAGGGTCGGCGCGTGTCCGACCTCCTGGGCTTCGACGAGCGCCGCAAGAGCCACTTCTCGCTCGCGTACCAGCAGGTCTTCGACGGCTTTCTCCCGCCCGAGGTCACGCTCGGTCAGCTCCCCTCGCGCTTCGAACTCCGCGGGCGCGAGTTCTCGATCCAGGGCGCGCCCATCTTCTCGGCCGAGGGTCAGATCTCGAAGGTGTTCTTCACCATCAACGACACGACCGAGATCCGAAAGCTCGAGACCGAGAACGCGCTCCGGCAGGCGCTCATCGAGATCGTGCGACAGCGCGACGCGTTCAAGGCCTTCCTCCACGAGACCAGCCGCGCGTTTCAGTCTGCGCGAGAGGCGCCGAGCCAGGGCCGGCTCCGCAACCTCCTGCACACGGCGAAGGGCAACCTCGGGTGCTACGGCCTCCACGAGCTCGCGGCGCTGGTGCACTCCATCGAAGACGCGCCGGAGGTCACGCTCAAGCACCTCCAGCACGTCGAAGACACGCTCAAGAGCTTTCTCGTCGCGCACCGCGCGGTGATCGGGCTCGACTACCCGCTGCCGACCAACAGCCCGCGCAGCACGGTGCTCGAAGGGCTCCGCCCGCTGCTCGACACCATCGTCGCAGAGGACTCTCCCTCGGCGCGCAGGGCCGCCGTCGAGGCATTTCTCCGCAAGGGGATGTGGCTCCCCGCGGGCTCGCTCCTCGCGCCCCTCGGAGGCATCGTCGAGCGCGTGTGTGAGCGGCTCGAGAAGCAGGCCGATTTCGAGATCGTCGGTCGCGACGTGCTCGTCGATCCGCTGCGCGTCGGCGCGGTGTTCTCGAACCTCGGGCACCTCGTGAGGAACAGCCTCGACCACGGCATCGAGCGCCCCGACGACCGCGGGGACAAGTCCCCCGTCGCGCGCATCACCGTGTCGTGCCGCGAGGAGCGGGGCGATTGGGTGGTCGAGGTCTCTGACGACGGCCGCGGCATCGACGTCGAAGCCCTCGGGCGAAAGGCAATCGCGAAGGGCGCCCTCACCGAGGCGTTGCTCCGCGCGATGAGCCCGCAGGCGCGCCTCAGGCTGGTCTTTCTCGACGGCGTGAGCACCAAGGACGCGGCCACGATGGAGTCGGGCCGCGGCGTCGGCGCGAGCGCGCTGCTCGAGAGCGTCGAGGCGCAGGGAGGCAGCGTCGAGGTCGAGACCGTCCCCGGCGAAGGGACGCGCTTCATCGTGCGCATCCCCATGCCGTGACGCTTCGGAGAGAGCGGTGATCTACACCGCGGGCGAGAGGCGCAGACCCGTCTCGCCCACGTCGGGCAGGCCGCCGCGGATGATGTCCTGCACGCGCTGGATGAAGGCCTTGAAGGCGTCTTCGTCTTGCGGCGGCGGAGCCTTGATCGGCGGGTGCACCTTGAGGTGCATCTCGACGTTGCGCACCACGGGCTTGAGGTCGCGCTTGAAGACCTCCCAGCCGCCGCTGGTGGTGACAGGGAGCACCTCGACGCCCGGCGCGTTCTGAATGAGCGCGCGGAGGCCGCCCTCGCGGAAGGGCTTCATCTTCCCGTCGCGCGAGCGCGTGCCCTCGGGAAAGATCACCACGCTCCAGCCCTCGGCGATCATGCGCTTCGCGGTGGTGCCGATGACCTCGCGCGCCTGCTCGGGGTTCTTTCGGTCGATGAGCGCCGAGCCGCCGTGCTTCAGGTTGTACGACACCCCGGGGATGTACCGCGCGTTCTCGCGCTTCGAGACGTAGCGCGGCTGGAGGTGCGCCAGGTACTCGGAGATCAGCGAGATGTCGAACATCGACTGGTGGTTCGAAACGATGATGTAGGGACGCCCCGCGACGGCGTTGTGGGTCCCCTCGGCGGAGGTGAATCCGCCCGTGAGACGGAACGCGCGGTTGGTCGCCCAGGCCATGCCGCTCACGGCTTTTTGATGGACGTCGGTGGAGCGTCGGATCGCGACGCGCTGGATGAGATCGAAGGCCACGAGGGCCGAGAGCACGCCCGTCGTCGAGGCGCCCGTCGCGGCCCAGTCGAGCGCCGCCTCCCGGAGTCTGCGCAGGATCATGGCGCGCGACCCTAGTGGAAGCGCCGCGACCTTCGCCAGAGGGCCGTGCGAGAAAATCGTCAACGCGACGCGACGTCGAGGCGCGTCAGCGGAGGGCGAACCACGCGGCGCTGCCGACGCCGAAGAGCGCGGAGGCGACGAAGAGCACGGCCAGCATCACCGAGATGATCGGGCGGTGGTTGATGAAGTCGTTCCACTCGCCGCCCGCGCGCTTGAGGCCGGTGCAGGGGCACTGAACGGGGTTCTTGCCTTCGAGCGCGGCCTGGATGCGCGCGCAGAGCTCGCCCACCGACTGGTACCGCGCCGCGGGGTCTTTCAAGAGCCCCTTGCTCACGAGCCACGCGAGCTCGGGCGCGACCTGAAACCTGTGATGGATCGCGATGGGCCCGAGGGGCTGCTCGGTCTTCACGGCCTCGAGCAGCTCCTTCGCGCCCTTCTTCGACGTGAGGTAGTGACGCAACGTGAGGAGCTCGTAGAAGACCGCGCAGAGCGAGTAGATGTCGCTGCGTCCGTCGGTGCGGTCGTGCTCGCCGCGGGCCTGCTCGGGGGCCATGTACGCGGGCGTCCCGATGGCGTAGCCGAGCATGGTGCCGAACTCGTCTTGCCCCGTGGGGCGGCGCGCGTACATCTCGTCCTGGGCGCCCGTGTCGCTGATCTTCTTGGCGAGGCCCCAGTCCATGAGCACCACCTCGCCGTAGGCCCCGACCATCACGTTGGCGGGCTTGATGTCTCGGTGGATGTACCCCCGCGAGTGGGCGAACTGCACGGCGCGGCAGAGCTGGAGAAAGAGCTGCGCGCGCGCCTCCATGGTGTAGCGCGAGAGGTACGAGGGGTCGCCCGCGCGGAGCTTGTCGATGACGGACTCGAGCGTCTCGCCGTCGATGTACTTCATCACGAAGAAGTACCCGTTGTCGTCGATCCCCACGTCGTGGATGGGGATGATCCCGGGGTGCTCGAGGCGGCCGACGGACTGCACCTCGCTCGCGAAGCGGAGGATGGAGTCCTCGTCGAGCGCAGAGGCCTTGATGCGCTTGACCGCGACGCGGCGGTCGATGTCGTTGTCGTGGGCGAGCGAGACCTCGCCAAAGGCGCCGACGCCGAGCTCTTTGAGGCGCTCGTAGCGGGGCTTCGCGGGGGTCACCAGACGCGGCCCCTCGTGGGTCACCTCGACGCGAGGGAGCACCGTGATGCTCCGCGTGAGCGCCGACGACTGGCCCACCTGCGGCGCGGACCCTGACGCTGCGCCCGTCACCTGCGTCGCGTCTTTGTGTGAATCAGCGAGTCCCATCGGTGGTCGCCATCTGCTCTCGTGGGGGGAATTGAAGTCGAAGGGCACTCTACGCCGACGATGCGCCGGGGGACACAAGACGGCCGATGGCCCACCGCGGGCGATGGGTATCCGCGGTCGTTCCGTCACCTCTACGACAGAGAATGTCGAACGGTTCGAAGTCCGTTGCTGCGGACGCGACGACGCCCCGCGAACCCGTGTAGGATGGTTCCGTCTTGCGTCTTCTCAACGTCAAGGGGAGCGAGTCGACAGATGTCCGCCGAAGAAGAAGCCCTCGCCCCAGGAACCGTCTTCGCGGGGTACCAGGTCATTCGCCAGCTCGGCGAAGGGGCCTTTGGCAAGGTCTACGAGGCCGTGCGAGACGACATCTCGCTCACCGTGGCCCTCAAGGTCTTGCGCGCCGAGGTGAGCGACAACGACGAGGTCGCCACGCGCTTTCTCCGTGAGGCGCAGGCCGTCGCGCAGCTCAGGCACCCCAACATCGTGGGCTACGTCGAGCTCGGCGAGGTCGGCGGCAAGGCCTTTCTCGCGATGGAGCTCCTGCGCGGCGAGGCCCTCACCGACCTCATGCTCCGCGAGGGACACATCTCGCTCCAGCGCGCGCTCGACATCGCGATCCCGCTCATCGCCGCCGTGCGCACCGTCCACGCGCAGGGGATCGTCCACCGCGATTTGAAGCCCGACAACGTGTTCCTCACGTACACCGAGAGCGGCGCCGTGGTGCCGAAGATCCTCGACTTCGGCTTCGCGAAGATCTCCGCGCCGGGCATGCAGATCACCCGCGCCGACACGGCCATCGGCACGCCCAACTTCATGTCGCCCGAGCAGATGCTCTCGCCGCGCGAGGTCGACCCCCGCAGCGATCAGTGGGCCCTCGGCGTGCTGCTCTACTACATGCTCACGGGGGTCAAGCCCTTCGCGGCGCCGACGCTCGGAGACACGCTCAAGAACGTGCTCCAGCGCGATCCCCCGACGCTGCGAGAGTACCTCCCGGGGTTGCCCGAGCAGATCGACGTCGCCGTGATGCGCACGCTGCAAAAGTCACCCGGCGATCGGCTCGGGTCGGTGCACGAGCTCGCCGAGGCGCTGCTCCCCTACGCGAGCGATGACGTCGCCGCGCTCTACACCGCCGAAGCCTACGGCGACTCCGTGTGGGACGACATGGTCGACACCGACCCCGGCCTCAGCGCCGCGTCGGCCACGTCGTCGCCCGCCGCCCAGCGCAACGAGCACCTCGCGCCGCCGCCCTCGTACGACGCGCCCTACGAAGCCGCGTACGAGCCTGACTACGACCACGCGTTCAAGCCCGACGCGCCGCAGCAGGCCGCGCCGTCGTACGCGCCGCAGGCGAGCTTCGATCCGTCGCTGCCCTACGCGCCCACCGAGAGCGTCTCGTACGACCGCGCGCGCTTCGATCCGTCGGTGCCCTACGCGCCCGCGCCCGTGGTCGAGCAGCCACCGCCGCCGCCGTCGTATGCGCCCTCGCCGCAAGATCCCTACGCGCTCTCGTCGACGTCGAGCTACCTCAACGCGCCGCAGCCCGCGCCCTACGTGTTCGCGCCCGAGTCGCAGCCGCCCGGAGCGCCGCACTCGCTGCAACCGATGTCGGGGCAGCGCGCGCCGGAGGCCGGTCGAAGGCGGAGTGGGGCCCTCGTCGCCATCGCGGGAGCCGTGGTGGTGGCGGTTGCGGCAGTCGGGGCCGCGAGCTTGTGGGCCGTGCGTCAGCAGCCTGAGACGCCGCGGTTCGCGTCTCCGACCGCGGCGCCCGTCGTCGATGCGGCGACCGATGGTGGCGACGCGAGCGCGCAGCGCTGAGCTGCGGCGCGTGTCGGAGTCGCGCCTCGCGCGTTCAGCCGACGACGGGCTTGGCGGGCTGCGGGGCGGGCTTCGCCGTGCGCTTGCGCGAGGCGCTGCGACCGGGCTTGAGCGCGTTGGCGAGCGCGCCGAGCGTGAGGCGCGGAATGGTGCGATCGATCGCGCGGGCCTGTTCGAAGTTGTCGACCAGCGCGCCGAGGAACCACAGGTTCGCGCCGTCCCACCAGTCGAGCTGCGCCTGCGAGACGCCGTCGTCGGCGCCGCCGCGGGCGTCTTCGTGTGACTTGCGCGCGGTGGCCGCGAGCCCGGTCATCTCGGTGAAGTACGCGTCGTCGACGGTGACCTCGCCGCCGCGGGCCTTCGTGTGGGCGGCGAGCGCGCGCCCCTCGGTGACCATCTTGTCGAGCGAGGTCGCGAGCTCGAGGCCGCCGGGCGCTGCGCCGCAGGCGTCGTTGATGCGCGAGGCCCAGCCGGGGTCGCCGTTGTTCATCGCGAGCAGGTGCGTGCGAAAGAGCTCGCGGCGCGCGCGGATGCCGGGGAGCGCCGTGACGGCCACCACCTTCGCGGCCTTGCGCCTCGTGGCGGCGCGCGCGGCGGCGTGAGAGCGTGGCGTCCATGCCGGTGGCGATGTGCAGCCCCATCGCCAGCGCCGAGAGGAAGGTCGGCGTCACCGTCGCGAGGAGCCTCCGCTGCGCCGGGGTCGCGACCGCCATGAACTCCGCGGCGACGCCCGCGATGGCGGCGCCCTCGTCGACCACGCGCGTGGTGGCGATGCGCGCCCCGCGCTCGATGAGGTCGGCCTGCGAGGCGCCCATCACGTACGACACCACCGTGTCGCGCTCCGCCGACCCGACCAGCGCGAGCAGCGTCACCGCCGTGTGGCGCATCGGCGGCGCCAGGGTGGTGGCCTTCATGCCGTTCTGCGGCGCCCCTTCGTCCTTTTGCGTCTTCATCGTCGTCCCCCCTTTTAGGGTGTTGTGGGAGCGAGCAGGCCAACGACCGCCCTCTCACCCAGATCAATGACAGTCTCGACGCGGGACTTCAGCAGCGGGAAGTTTTTGTCTCGGACGCCCCCTCTCGCGTCGACGGCGCAGCCTTCGCGACGACACGACGGGGGTGGGCGCACCCACACCTCGCGTGTTGAACCCCGCGGCGGAGCGACGCAGCGTCCTTCTGGGATGGTTGTGCCAGAGCGCCTCCGAGCCTACTTCGGTTCGCGCGACGCTTCGAAACGAAGCGCGGACCGGCGAGCGCGTCGAATCCGGTTGCGCCGGATCGCGGCTGTGGTGCCGTGCTTGACGTGTCCACCTCGTCGGAGAAGCGCTCGATGAAGCGCGCGCGAGGCGCCTGCCGCCACGCAAGCACGACGCTGTTCCTGACGCTGACCACCGCGCCCCTCGCGGCCTCGTCGCAGCCGATGCCCGCCGCGCGGCGCGACACCGGAGAGCCCGACGCCCCGGCGACCGTCTTCGCTCCGTCGCTCCGTGAGGAACCGCTGCTCGACACCCCCCGCGCGGTCTCCGCGGACACGACCGCGAGCGCTCGACGCGCCCTCGCGCGCGATGTAGGCGAGCGACTCGACGAGCTCCCCGGGGTGTTCGTCCAGCGGACGACGACCGCGTCGGCGGCGCCGTTGGTCCGCGGCCTCGGAGGTCCGCGAGCGCTGCTGCTCTTCGACGGCTTGCGGCTGAACGACTCGCTCACCCGGGCGGGCGGCGATGCGCTCCTGAACCTCATCGATCCCTCGATCGTGCAGCGGGTCGAGGTCGTGCGCGGACCCGCCAGCGTGTTGTACGGCTCCGACGCGCTCGGCGGCGTCGTACAAGTCACCCCCATCGACGCCACGCCTCGCGCCGACGGCTCGTTCGGGTGGCGCGGCGAGGCGATGATCCGGGGCGCCTCGGCGGAGCGCTCGGCGGTCACCGACGGCTTCGTCGCAGGCGAGGACGGCCGCTTCGGGCTCGTGCTCGGCGGCTCGCTCGGATTCAGCGGACCGCTCGTCGCGGGCGGCGACCACGGCGCGCAGCCCTTCACAGGCTACGGCGATCGCGCCCTCAGCGTCCGCGTCACGGCGCGACTCACCGATCGCCAGCGCCTCCGGATCGCGCTCCACACGAGGGCGCTCACCGACGCGCCGCGGCCCGACCTCTCGACCCCGTCAGACGTGTGGGTCTTCAAGCTTCAGCAGCGCGACCTCGCCTCCGTCTCCTGGCGCTACGCATCCGATGCCTTCGTGCTGAGCGCGCGCGTGGGCGCGATCGTCCGCACCGAGCGCCGCGACCGCCTGAGACCGGGGGGCACGAACGCCGAGCGCGACCAGGTCGTCACGGGCGTCGCGTCCGTGCAGTTCGAAGCGCTCCACCGCGACGCGCGCTTCACCGCGGGCGCGGAGGCCACGCTCGACGGCGTCGAGAGCGACACGCTCATCTCCTGGGGGGGGCCCGCCCCGTGGCGCACCCGCGGGCGATACGTCAACGGCAGCACCTACCTCTCGAGCGGCCTCTACGGGCTGTATCAGCAGCGCGTGGGGGCGCGCTTCCTCGGAGAGGCGGGCGTGCGACTCGCTGTCGTGAGGGCCGCCGCCCCCGTCGACGTCGACGACGCGGTCCCCGCGATGGACCAGGTGCTCGTCGCACCCGTGGCCTCGATCGGCGCGCGCTACCTCGTGCGCGAGGGCGTCGCCGTGATGATCCACGGTCTTACGGGCTTTCGCGCGCCGAACCTCGACGATTTTCAATCCCTCGGCTCCAGCGCGAGCGCGCTCGTCAGGCCCAACCCCTCCCTCGGCGCCGAGCGATCGTGGACGGCGGAGGTTGGCGCACGCGTCGCGAGAGACGGCTGGACGGGCTCGCTCTTCGTTTTCGGCTCCGCCCTCACGGGGCTCGTGGTCCGCGTCCCCTCGTCGTTCGACGGCATGGCCGTGATCGGGGCGCGGCGGGTCTACACGCGCGAGAACGCCAGCGACGCAACGATGTGGGGCGCCGAGCTCGACCTCACGTACCGCGCGCGCTCAGGGCTCTACGCCTCCATGGCAGCGATGTACACGCAGGGCGACGCGACCTTCCTCGACGACGCGGGAAGCCGCGTGACGGAGCCCATGCCGGCGCTCCCCCCCGCGACGGGACGCGCCGCGGCAGGTTGGCGGTGCGAGCGCGCGTGGGTCGACGTCGTGCTGACGGGGGCCATCCCCCAGACGCGCCTCGCTACGGCGGACCGCGAGGACGCGAGGCTCTGCCCCAGCGGCGCAGCGACATGCAGGCAGGTGGATGGGTGGGCGTCGCTCACCCTCCGCGGCGGGGTCTCGGTCACGCCTTCGGTCGTCGTGGGCGCCGCCGTCGAGAACGTGTGGAACGGCGCGTTCACGCCCTACGGCGCGGGCTACCCGGCATCGGGCACCAACGTCGTCGGGATGGTCCACTTCCGCGCGCGGTAGGCACCGTCGGCGCGTCGAGACGGGACCGTTCCTACGATCGTTCCGAGTTGCGTAGATGCTCCCTCGGCGCAAACGTCCCGTTTGCTGCTAAGTCGCCTCCGCACGATGACTTGATCACAACATGGAATTGGAACGGCTGTGGCAGTGAAGG
>JBPOHC010000156.1:0-3900 GCA_052035985.1 Myxococcota bacterium
TGTTCTTCGTCGCGCGCCCGTACTGAACGGATGCGAAACAGTGTTGCGCAATGCGGTTGATCTCGGCCTCGCGAACACGCGAGACGCCCTCGATCGGCAGCCAGAGGAGAGCATCGATCACCTTGAAGACGCTCTCTTGCACCGCCGAGGTCACGTCGCCTGCACAAAGCCCCTGCCGCAGTTCGGCCTCCGCCAGCGCGACGAATCGATCGAGCTTCTCGTCACCAAACCAGTGCTGCCAGTTCGCCAGCGAGAGCCACCTCGGAGCTGATTCAGACAGCCCCCCCGCGCTCCGCGCCTCGACGCGCTCCAGCGCCTCGATGAAGTGGCGGCGCGCGGCGGCCATGTCGATCGTCACGCCCTCGTCGTGAGCGGGCGCGATCACGCCCTTCTCAACCCCTCGTAGATACTCGCGCAGGTCGTCGAGAAAGCTCATCGTCTGCCTTCGCTCTGACAGCGGGTCCTCTCACCCGCGGTGTGAACCCGTCGTGCGGGCGTCAGCTTATACACCGGCAGTCGACCACACAGCCGTCCTCTCGTCGGAGCGCCCAGAAGCGCTCCGCGTCGGTCACGGCGCGCTCCTGGTGCCGCGCGCGCTGCTCAGGCGTCCCGCGGGCGTGAAGGGCTGCGCGCGCCCTGCGAACACCTCGGCGTACGCGCTGCGAATCCCCGCGAGCGAGTCGGGGAACGCGGGCGCGAACCCGAGCTCCTTCACGGCGCGCGCGGTCGAGAGCGAGCGGTTCTCCGACAGCACGCGCACCATGTCGGGGACGAGCGCGGGCTCCCTTCCCCGCAGCCGCGCGACGCGCTCGGAGGCCCACGCGAAGGCGAGCGCACCAGCCCGCGGGAGGCGCTTCGGCGGCGGCAATCCGAAGCCCCGCGCGAGCTCGTCGAAGACCGCGCCGAGCGTCAGATCGCGCTCTCCCGCGGCGACGTTGAAGATCCGGTCGCGCGCGCCGCGCTCGATCACGCGACGCACCGACTGGCTCACGTCGTCGACGTGAACGAGCGCCACGCGGTTGGTCCCATCACACGGAACCGGCATCGCCCCGCGCCGCACCGGATCGACCATCACCCAGTCGAAGCTCGATCCGACGCCTCCGTAGACCTGCCCGATGCGCAGCACGCTCCACGGAACCCCCGCGCCCTGGAGCATCCGCTCGGCCGCGAGCTTGTTTCGCCCGTGCGCCGTCTCGGGAACGCACGGCGCGTCCTCGTCGGGGAGCGCGTCACGCGGCGGCGGCGCGAGCACCAGCGCGCTCGACAGGTCGATCGCGAGCGAGAGCTTCGGACACCGCTTCGCGAGCGCCACCAGCTCGATCATCGCGCGGATCGTGAGGCTCTCTCCCTCGACGGGTTCGAGGAAGGAGCACACCCCGTGTACGAGCACATCGCAGCGCGCGGGATCGACCGCCGCCGCGAGCTCTCCGGGCTTCGCGAGGTCGGCGCTCGCGAGGGTGACACCCGCGGCGCGCAGTTCGTCGACGCGCGCAGTGGTCGAGCTTCCGCGTGAGGGCGCGCGCGCCACGGCGGTGACGTCGTAGCCGCGCGACGCGAGGTCGAGCGCGATGTGGGAGCCGATGTACCCGGTGCCGCCCGTGATGACGACGCGCGTTGGAGCAACCATCGACGCGCGACGCTACGCCCGTCTCTGCGGCGCTGTCAGCGGTGATGCGACGCCCCGCGTCGACGCTCCTCGGCCCCGCTCGCGGTCGCCCTTCGCGCAAGACACCACCTCGACGCTGGCGCTCGCGAAAGGGGCTGCGGTAAAGACCTCCGCGTCGCGATGGCACCGACGCCCTACGGCCTGCTCCCCTACACCCCTTTTCCGTCTCCCGAAGCGTCGCTCACCGCGGCGGGAGCCGTCGAAGATTTCGCGCGCTCGATGTCTCTCGATGCGCTCACGTGCCCGGTCTCGCCCGAGGTCGTCGCGCGACTCGACAAGGCGCTCAGCGCGCCAACAGCCACCGCCGAGCAGCGCGCGCAGATGCTCGTCGCGGTGATGCGTCCGTGCTTCGAAGAGGCCAACCGCGCGCTCGAAGGACGCGGCGCCGAGCGACGTTGGGTGTGGCTCTACACGCCGACGCGCGCCCGCAACGGCGTCACCTGGCGCTGGTACCGCGTGACCCCCGCAGAGCGCGAAGCGAGCGAGCGCGAGGGAGCCCTCTCGGCGGCGGCGTTCGGGCGCAACCTCAAGCTCCGTACGAGCGCGGCCGTGGTGTTCTATGCGCTCCTCGCGGCGGGGTGGGCGCGCCCGTCGACCTTCCTTCATGCGGCTGCGGGGGCGGCCTTCGTGGTGTACCTCCTCGCGCGCTGGCGCCTCCCGCTGCGCCCCAAGCGTCACTGAGTGTTACGCGCCCGAGAGGAGGCCCGCGTCGCGCTTGAGCTGCTCGTTCAGAAAGTCGAGCACGGTGCGCACGCGCCTCGCGCTCTTCACGTCGCGATGCACGGTGATCCAGATGGGCTCCTGCGGCTCGTCGGGCATCGGGATGCGCGCGAGCGACGGCTCCGCGTCGCCGATGTAGCGCGGGAGCACCGCGACGCCTGCCCCCGCGCGCGCCGCCTCGACGAGCGCGATCGTGAGGTTCGACACGAACGCAGGACGCGCCCCTCGCGTGAGCCGCTCGACCCACAGCGCCTCGACGACCTTCTCTCCGGGTGACGGCGTGATGATCGGATGCGCCGCGAGCTCGTCGACGCTCACGAGCGGTCGACGCGCGAGGTAGGCCTTCGAAGCGTAGAGCCCGTGCGTGACCGCGCCCGCGCGACGCACGACGAGGTTCTCGTGGTGCGAGCGGAAGAGCCGCACGGCGATGTCGGCCTCACGCCGCGCGAGGTCGAGCACCTCTCCCGCGGCGAGGAGCTCGATCGTGAGGCCCGGGTGCGCGCGACCGAAGTCCGCGAGGCGCGGCGCGAGGTAGAGCGCGCCGAAGGTCTCGGGCGCCGTGACGCGAACGGTTCCGTCGAGCGCGTCGTGCTGCGCGTGGGCGCCGCGTTCGAGGGCGAGCACGGCGTCCTCGACCTGACGGATTCCGGGGAGCAGACGCTCGGCCTCGGCGGTCGCGACGTAGCCCGTCGTGGCGCGCGTGAAGAGCTTCACGCCGAGGTCGCCCTCGATGGCCTCGATGCGTCGCCCGACGGTCGTGTGATCGACGCCGAGGGCCTTCGCGGCGCGCGCGAGCGAGCCGGCCCGAGAGAGCGCGAGCACGAAGCGGAGGTCGTCCCAGTTCATGGTGTTGGCGGTGGGTCACGCGCGTCGTCGCGGGTGCGAGCCGCTGTGGATTTTCGCACGGCCGCCGCGCGCCGTCGTGCGTCGCGGAGCGCGCGGGCGGCGGGGTATTCCTCGACGCATGAAGACCCTCCCCTTCGCCTCGAACGTGCTTCTCTCGGTGCTCGCCTGCGCGTCGATGAGCGCGGCCCTCTCTGCGTGCGGCGCGGGAACCGAGACCGCAGCTCCCACGACCGCGCCGACCGACGGGGCCGTGACCGATGGGGCCGTGACCGAGACCACCGTGACCGACGCCGCCGTGGCTGACACTGCAACGCAGCCCGACGCCGCGGCGTGGCCTCGCACGGTGACGCTCTCGCTCGACGGCGCTGGACTCGACCTCGCGACGGGCGTGCTGGTCCGCGGCGGCGGCGACGTCTCGCTCAGCCGGGGACGCGTCATCGACGTCATCACGGGCCAGCTCGCGAACCTGTGCCCCAAGGGCGTTCAGCGCTCGCTCGACGAGGTTCCGAGCGCGACCGACACGTGCCTCGGCGGCAACGGCTGGGTCACGCGCTGGGGCGTGCTGCAGTACAGCGCGAGCGCTGCCGATCGCTCCATCGGCGCGTCGATGCTGGTGCGCGAGGCGCATGGTCGTTCGACGTACCGCATGCGCATCGTCCGCGACCTGT
>JBPOHC010001109.1:0-1563 GCA_052035985.1 Myxococcota bacterium
GCGTCTGCGTCGGCGGCCCTGAAGTACGGCGACTTCACGATCTCGACGACGAGCCACTTCGTGTCGAAGTGACTCGCAGCGAAGCGCGTCGCGAGGGCGTCGAGGTCCGCGCGCTGCTGGTCGTAGGCGCGCTGGAGCGCCGCAAAATCAGGGTCGGCGGCGTTCTGAGGCGCGTCGAGGATGGGGCGCCCCATGAGTCCCGCGAAGACGTGTCGCACCATCGCCTGCGCGAAGCCGGGGTCGGCCACGATGTACGCCGCGAGGTGTTCGAGCGCGCGCGGGATGTCGCTCGCGGGCATCTCGGTTCCAGGGCGGAGGCCCGGCGGAAACATCGTGGTGCGAGGCCACCACGGGCCGTTGCCGCAGTAGCGCATCCCCGGTCGAAAGTACTGGTACGCGGGGTTGTCGTAGCAGTCGGTCCAGTTTTGAAAGAGGCCCGCGACGGGGTCGAGGCGCTCGTGACAGACCGTGCACGACGGGTTGTTGAGCCAGGGGTTCGCGGTGAAATCCACCGTCGAGAAATCGATGCGCGAGGCCGTGCGCATGATGTCCTGGTTGAGAAACCACTGGAACACGTAGCGCGCGCGCCTGCGGTTGCGATTGGTCGACGCGCCCGTCACCACGTAGAGGAACGACGGCGTGGTGAGCACCCCCGCGTACTCGCTCTGACCTGGCGCGTACTCGTGCATCCCGGGGATCTCGACCTCGCGCCACTCGTGGATGTCCGTGGGGTCGCGGAAGGTCACGTTGAGCCCGTAGACCCTCGCCGAGAGCGGGTTCACGAGGCGGTAGCGCCCCGTCACGATCTCGCTGAGCGGACGGTCGTTCATCACGACGTGCGCGACCATTTCGAGGGGCTCGCGCACCACCGAGTCCGCGACGCGTCGACCGGGCGCCATCCACGTGGGACCCGCGTAGTCGCGCGTCGGAAAGACCCGATCGTTGATGTGATAGAACGCGCCGCCGTAGCCGATCGCCGTGAGGCTCCGATCGGTCATGAAGACGTCGTTGAAGACCTCGATGAGCCGGTCGTGAAAGCCGCGCTCCGTCATCATCGCGCGGAGCACGGGCTCGATCGCGTCGAGGCCGCCCGCTCGCACCGCCGCGCGCACGGTCTCCGTAGGGACGCGTCCGGCGATCTGGAGGCTCGCGCGACGGAGCGTCGCTTCGGCGTCGAGGAGGGTGACGCCGTCGAGGACGCCGCGCATCGGGGGAGGGGGGACCTCGCACTCGATGGGATTCGCGAGCTGATCGAGCGTCGCGCGCAGCACCTCGCGTTCGGGCGTCGAGGGGGCGATCACGGTCATTCCGCCGTGAGGGACCATGCCCGTCGGCTTCAGCCAGAGGAGCGGTTGCCCGTTCATCTGGAGCGAGAGGGCAGACCGCACGACGTCGAAGTTCATCGCGACGTGGTCGCTCACCGACGCGGGGCGCAGCACGAAGCGCGAGCTCCCGGCCTCGGCGCCGGGGGCGTGGCACCGCACGCAGCGAGAGAAGACCTCGGGCCACGCGCGCGCCGCGAAGTGCTGCCGCGTCGAGACGCAGCCGCCGTCGCCGACATCG
>JBPOHC010000897.1:0-2129 GCA_052035985.1 Myxococcota bacterium
CCTCAAGCGCGTCTGCGCGCGGTGCAAGCGAGAACAGGTGGTCGCCTTCGGCCAGCGCGCGGTCACCGTCCGGTGCCGCTTCTGCCAGCACCCCATCGCGCCCTCGACCGCATCGAAAGCCCGTTGACGCGGGGCGCGGGAGCGCCCTCCAACACGCTTGCAATGTCAAATTTCAAGTCGTAGAACCGCATCTCCGTGGCGCGAAACGAGCCGAAAAACACAGAGCTCCGTTCGCTCGCGCTTGCGTTGACCCTCCCGATCACCGATCGGTCGAAGCGAAAGATCCGCGAGCTCATGGGCCTCGTCGGCCGCTCGCAGCTCCCCAGAAAAGCTCACGTGCTTGCCGCGAGCATCCTGCCCCGATCGGAATCGGCCGGGCACTTCGCCACGGTCCACATCGACAGGGCGGAGAGCGCCGAAGAGCCGGGCCAGACGCGAGGGCAGGTCTTCGACATTGATCTGCTGCTGCGCGTCCAGCCGACAGAGGCTCCTCCCGAGGGGATCTTGAAGCTCCGTCGAGAGGGGTGGGACATCGAGCGCGTGATGGAAATCCTCTGTGCGACGCAGGAGACCGCGCTCGATGTGCTGATGACGAGCTCCTACCGCGTGCGGCGCTGGCAGACCCCGACGCAGGTCGATGCCCGGCCGTTGATGTTGGACGGGCGCCGACTCGACATGCGCGGCGCGGAGTACCACGCCGATCCCCAAACGCAGGGAGGCATCGTG
Organism: Myxococcota bacterium; assembly: GCA_052035985.1. Lineage (GTDB taxonomy): Bacteria > Myxococcota_A > Polyangia > Polyangiales > CAISKJ01. The sequence goes on from JBPOHC010000897.1 coordinate 727, forward strand.
AGGGTCGCCTGGGTCGACCTCGGACAGGGAGAGACGCGCGTCGAGCTCACGCGCTTCGCACAGATCACACAGGGGGAAGACGTATGGGCGAGGGAAAATCGACAGGCCGAGGAGCACGTCCGGAAGTTGTCCGGGGCATCTCCCGAGCGCTGAGGGAGCGCCAGGACTGGGGTGGTCAGCCGGACAAGGTCTGGCTCATCGGTCCGCGTGATCTCTGGCCGACGCAGCACGAGCGCCCGCAACATCGCGAGGTCCCTTCGACGCTCGCCTTCACCGCGCTCGTCAACGAGGTCGAGGGGCTGCGTCGTCAGGTCGCAGAGCTGCTGCCGCTGCGTCACCGCGTCGAGGAGCTCGAAGCTCGCGAGCGCGACCGAGGGGCCGAGGCCCGGCGGCAGATGGCGAACCTCGATCGCATGGTCGACGCCATCGAGGAGCCCGAGGAAGATCGCCCCCTGCCGCCGCTCTCCCCCGACTTCTTCCGCGAGCTGATGGAATTCGACGAATGAGCGCGGTCTCGATCGAGGACTTCGCGCCCACCAGCGGGCAGCGTTGCTACCTCGACACCTCGGCGCTCATTCCCCTCGCGCTTCATCAACTAGCCTCCGCTGGAGGACCGGCTCCGCCGGACGAGGAGAGACGTCGCGCGGACCGCATACGACGTTGCATTGACAGATTGGTGTCCGCGAAGGCCAGCGTGGTCACCACGATCCTCGCGATGGAGGAGCTCGCCGCGAAGGTGCGCAACGACGCGCGAAACGACCAGGCGCGCGCCCACGGCAGCACGTGGAAGGACCTCAAGCGCTCGGACCCCGCGAAGGCGCGCGAACTCGATGAGGGGTGTCGCGACTGGATGCTCAAGATGATGGAGCACGCGGCGCGTAGCACCGGCGACCTCGGCGTGTCCTTCGAACTCCCCGTCGTGCTCGAAGGCACCACCGCGAGCGCCGCCGCGACGAAACTCCGCAAGGTTCACCGAGAGTATCTCCGGCGCTACGTCACCCTCGACGCGATGGACGCTCTGCACATCGCCGTCGGCCAGATGATCGGCGCGGACTGCTTCGTGAGCTTCGACGCCGGGTGGCGAGAGGTCTCCGACATCACCGTCTGCTACTGAGCGCCTTCTCGCGCCGCGTGCGCTCTGGCACCCTCCCGCGCCTGATGCCACCCAAGCGCAAGGCTCCCGCTCCCGCTCACGCCCCCACGGATGACGCTCCCAGGCAGCGCTCCGACGAACAGCTCGCGCTGAATCTCCAGAAGGCTGTCAGATCCGAAGTGGCCCGCGCGTCGAGGGTGGTAGCCATGACCACCGAACCTCTTCCCCCTCGCGCGCCTGCGAGGCGCTTCGAGAGCTTCTCCGAGCTCTCGAACTTCATCTTCCAGATCGCCGATCGCCTCCGCGGCCA
>JBPOHC010000361.1:0-12190 GCA_052035985.1 Myxococcota bacterium
CCACGATGGTGTTTCTGAAGCGCCCGACGCCGAGGCGCTCATGCGTTCGAGGTACGCGGCCTTCGCGCTGAAGCGCCACGAGTACCTATGTAAGACGCTCCACCCCGATCACCCCGACCGCGCCGAACCCGAGCCTGTGGCGCTCGCGAGGCTGCGTCACTCGGCGGAGGCGCATCGGTACATGGGCCTCGCGATCCTCGACCGCGCGGCGCCCGACGGGGATGGCATCGCGAAGGTGCTCTTTCACGCGAAGGTGTTTCTCAAGGGCCGCGACGTGAGCTTCGTGGAGTGCTCGGACTTCGCGCACGACGGCGTCGGCTGGCGCTACCTCGCGGGCGAGGGGACGCTCGCGTCGAGGTTGCACGACGGCCTCGCGGGCATCACCATCGCGCGCTTCCTCGAACTTCACGGGGCTTGAGGGCGCACGACACGTTCCTCGCCCGTTCCCCTCCGTCCTTCGCTCCCGAGTCATCGTCATGGACCCGCTCGTCATCAACGCAGAGATCACCCTCGCGCCCTCGGACATCACCTGGACGGCCGCGCGCGCGAGCGGTCCTGGCGGTCAGAACGTCAACAAGGTGTCTTCGAAGGTCGAGCTGCGCTTCAACCTCCCGGGTTGTGTCGCGCTCCCTGACGATGTGAAAGATCGTCTCCGCACGGTCGCGGCGAAGCGCATCGACGCCGAGGGATGGGTCCTCGTGACGAGTCAGGCCACGCGCGATCAGTCGCGCAACCTCGACGACGCGATGGAGAAGCTGCGCGCCCTCGTGCTCGCGGCGCTCACGGTCCCGAAGCCTCGCAAGCCGACGAAGCCCTCACGCGGCGCGAAGGCCCGCAGGCTCTCGGACAAGAAGCACACCGCGGTGCGCAAGCAGGGCCGCGCGAAGAGCGCCCCCGAAGACTGAGATCAACGACGAACGGCGGGGCTGGTGCGCCACGTCCACGCGGCCGCGAGCGACACGAGCGCGGCGCACCAGAGCTCTCGCACGGGAGCCTGCGCCCATGCGCCCGCGCGCAGCTCGACGAGCGATCGCACGTCGGGCCCCGAGCCGTGAAGAACCCCGACGACGAGCGTGATGACGCCCGCGGTGACGGCCACGACGCGCCGCATGCCGATGGAGATCACCGTCGCGGTGCGTAGCGTGAGCCACGACACGCCCACGAGCGCGAGGCCGGGGACGCGTCCGGTGATGTCATCGTTGAGCACTGCTCGCGTCGGCGGAAAGGCCTCGAGCGCGGCGAGCGAGAGGAGGGCGATCGCGTCGAGCGCGACCGCGTTGGCGAGGGGGGAGGCGAGGAGGCTGCGCGATGCGCGCGAGGTCACCGCGGCGGGGCGTGTTCGGCTTCGGGCGCGCCGGGCGTCGCAGCGGGCGTCGGGCGCTTGAAGGCGCCGGGCTTGGGGGCGATGAGCATCGTCATCGTCTTGCCTTCGAGCTGGGGCTTCTGCTCGATCACGATGGAGCCTTCGAGGTCCGTGAGGATCTCGCGGAGGACCTCCTCACCCTTCTCGGGGTGGGTGATCTCACGTCCGCGGAAGCGCACGGTGATCTTGGCCTTGTTGCCCTCTTCGAGGAAGCGACGGATGTGCTTGATCTTCGTCTCGATGTCGTGGTCGTCGGTCTTGGGGCGGACCTTGACCTCCTTGATCTCGACGATCGTCTGCTTCTTCTTCTGCTCGTTGAGCATCTTCTTCTGCTCGTACTTGAACTTGCCGAAGTCCATGATCTTGCAGACCGGGGGATCGGCCTTGGGATTGACTTCGACGAGGTCGAGCGACTGGTCCATCGCGAGGCGGATGGCCTCCTGCGACGACATGATGCCGAGCTGCGTACCGTCGGCGGCGATGACGCGCACCTCGGGCACACGGATACGGTAGTTGAAGCGGATCTGCGGCTGGCGCTGCGCGCCCTTGTCCATCGGTCCCTTGGGGGGAATAGCGGTGCTCCTCGGTGTTGGGGGACCGACCAGGTCCCCATCAGGAAGTGTGGCGTTCGATCACCGCGCTTCGCACGTCCCACTCGACGCGCGGTGCACGACGCCTGCGATGATCACTCTACTCTCGGTCGCGTTGCAACGAACTTGGACGCCTCCCGGTCGGGTTTGGAACCCTCCGAGGGACGTCGCTCGATGCGCCCACCCGCGCATGCAACGAACCAGAACGTATGGAGCGAAGGAGTAGGCGCGGCCGGGATTGAACCGGCGACCCCCACCGTGTCAAGGTGATGCTCTACCACTGAGCTACGCGCCTTCGGGGAGCGGGAAGAAACCACCGAACGACATCCCGGTCAAGAAGAAACGAGCGCGCGTGAGCGCGCAACGCCAACACGACACGCATCAACACGCCCACCACCCGCCAACCCCCCGCCCTTACCGACGCCGCGCCTGCACCCATCGGCGCGACCACACCCACCCGATCAGGCGCGCTTCGCAAGCCTGCCCGTGATGGTGAGATACCCATCGGCATCGACGGAGCCCGCGTCGCCCGTTCGCAGCGCCCCGCGGATCATGGGTCCGCGCAGCACGACCTCACCGCCCTCGATCGAAGTCTCGACGCCAGGAAGCGCCCTGCCGACGGTCCCCGCGCGACACGCGTCGGGCCGTTCGACGTGCGTGAGCCCGCCCGCCTCCGCGAGCCCGTAGCCTTCGAAGACGCGCACCCCGCACGCTTCGAACCACTCGCCCACCGCGCGCGCCAATGGAGCTCCGGTCGAGAGCGCGAAGCGCGTTCGAGCGCCCGCGAGCCTGTGCCTCAACGCGTCGAGCGCGACGGCCCGCGCCGCACGGTGCTCGGCCTTCAAGATCACACCGGCGTCAGCGCCCTGCCGCGCCTTCGCGGCCACGCGTTGACCGACCGCGAGGGCCTCGTCGACGAGCGCCCTTCGCACGCGCCCCTCGGACTGGAGGTGCGCGAGCGACACGTCCCTCAACCGATCGAAGAACGACGGAGGCGCCGCGAGGAGCGTCGGGTTCACCTCGGCGATCTGCGCCTCGGGCGCGGCCTCAGGGTCCGCGAACGACGTCGAGACGCCGCACCGAACGGCCGTCACGAGCTGCGAGAGACCGAACACGCTCGACAGCGAGATCACCGCGAGCTGCTCGTCGTCGGGGCCGAGCGAGATCGCCCCCGCGAGCGCCTCGACGGAGGCCACGAGCTGACCGTGCGTGAGCTCCACGAGCCTCGGCGCGCCGCTCCTGCCCGCGGTGTGTACCCGCGCGGCGACGTCATCGGGCGCGCACACCGACGCGGGGTCGAACACCGTCGAGCGGTCGAGGAGACGACGACCCGCGGCGGCGAGCTCTGACCACTTCATCACGCGCGATCGATCGGCGAGCGGCGCGACGTCTTCGAGGCGCCTCGCGTCTCGCGGCGCGCGGGCGTCGAACATCACCACGCGGCGCAGCGAGCGAGCGCCCTCCCGCAGCGCGCGAGGGCCCTTGGCGGCGCTGAAGAGGCGCGAGAGCCCCGCGGGGTCATCGAGCACGAGCACCGAGGCGCCCGAGGCGCGCAGGAGCCCCTCGACGACGTCATCGGGCGCACGCGAAGGGAGCGTCACCAGCGAAGCGCCCGCGAGCGAGGCGGCGAGGGCGAGCTCCGCGGCTTCGCGTCGGGGGCGAGCCAACAGGGCCACACGACCGCCGCGAGGGACGCCGAGATCCGTGAGGGCGAGGGCGACGGCGCGGGAGGCGTCGAACCAGTCGGCCCAGGTGCGGGTGATCCATCCCGTCGAGGTGCGGGTGCGCAGGGCAGGGCGATCGGCCCACCGGGCGCGTGCGTCGGCGAAGAGCTCGGCGACGGTGCTCAAGTCAGAAGTGAAAGCCCACGAGGGCAGAGAGGTCGGCGTTGAAGAGGAAGGTCGGCACCATGAACTGCAACGTCAGCTCGCCCGCGACGTGGAAGCCGTTGCGGAGGCCGTACTCGACGCGCCCGCCGACGTGGATGTTGCCGTACCCAGACACGACGTGCGCGCTCGGATACCGCGCCGACGCGGGGACGCCGGGCTTGGGCTCGATCTGTCCCGCGCCGCCGCCGACGAAGGCCGAGGCGACGACGCCCGTGGGCGCGAAGCCCGCCGGAGTGAAGGCGTAGTAGAGCCGCCCGTAGAGGAGCAGGTTCGCGAGGGGGTTCGACTTGCTCTGGCCGCGTCCGCCGGGGGGTTCGACGGTCCACGGGGCGGTGTCGAACTGAAAGCGCGCCCCGATGGCGAGGCCCACGCGCTGCGTGACGTTGTACCGGATGTTGGCGTTGAGGAAGAACGTCGGCGCGAGGCCCGGATCGATGGTGCGGTAGCACGTGAAGGTGCCGCACTCGGGCTGCCGCGTCGTCGCGTTGATGAACTGCTCCGCGTACGAGGGCGTGCCCGAGAGAAAGGCTCCGCCGACGCCGCCGCCGAGGTCGAACGCGAAGCGCGAGAAGGCCCTCGAGGGGGTCGACGGTCCCGGCTCGTCGCCGCTCCCGTTGCTCGACTCGCCGTTGTCGACCGCGCAGGCGCCGCCGTCGCAGCGCATGCCCTCGCCGCACTCGCTCGACGAGCTGCACGGGTCGCCGAGCTGGCCGTGGCCGTGCTCGCCGCCCGATCCGTTCGAGGCGCCGCCGCGGGCGCAGCAGTTGGGACCCGACATGCCGGGGGGACAGTCCTCGCAGCTCGCGCACGACGCCGGGGCCGCGCGGTTGGGGAGCGACGGGGCGGGGAAGCTCCTCCGCGTCGAGGCCGAGAGCACGCTCACGTGAACGGGCGACGACTCGCTGCCCGTGGAGGCGATGGTCGATCCGCCGTCGTCGAGCGCGGTGACGTAGTAGTCGATCCCGGGCTGCATGACCTGCACGCAGGGGATCTCGGTGCCCCACCCGGGCGTCATGCGCTGCATCTCGCGGCGCTCGTACTGGCGCATCCCGTTGCCGCGGAAGTGCACGTACACGTGCGCGGCGCTGAGGGTGCCCGCGGGCTCGACGTACACGGGCAGCGGGGTGTTCTCGATCTGCTCGGGCGCCGGCGTGTGGAGGAGGTCACCGCTCGCCGCGGGGGGATTGTTCCTCTGCGGCGGCGTGTTGCCCGTGCTCCCCGTGTTGCCGCTCGTACCGCGGCCCGAGGAGCGCCTCGCCTCGGCGAAGGCTTCATTGATCTCGGGCGTGGCGAGGAGCGTGTCGGGCTCGGCGTGGGGGTCGAGCTCGATCGCGCGCGCCATCGCGGCGACGCCCTCGGACTGGTTCTGCTGCCCGCCGACGCGCACGATGCCGATCGACATGTGCACGCGCGCGAGCACGCCGTTCGAACAGCCGGTCGCGCCGCAGGTGCGCAGGGCGATATCGAGCCGCTGCACCGCGCGATCGATCTCGAGGTCCTGGTAGTCCTGCATGGCCTGTCGCACGAGCGAGTTGGCCTGCGGGTCGCGAGGACTCTGCTGCGCGTGGGCGGTTGCGTTGCCGAGGAGGGCGATCAGCCCGAGCGTCGCGGCGAGGAGTGAGGCGTTCCGATGCGTGGTCATTGGCGGTGTTCGGTCGGCGCCCAGACCTTCGGGCAGCCATGTCTCCGGCGCGGGGCATCCTACACGGTTTCACACGCGCGCGAAGACCTCACATTCACCTCCGTGACAGACCCGCCGCCGGCCGGTGCGTCACCGATGATTCTGTCGCTTGTGGGAGACCGCGACGGGCGGCTCAGTGGATGAGCGCGCCCGACGGATCGATCTCGTTGAGCTCGACGCGGCGGTTGGCTTCGCGGCCCTGCTGCGTGCGGTTCGACTCGATGGGCTGCGACGGACCGTAGCCGCGCGAGGTCATGCGCGCGCCGTCGATGCCGTGATCCATGAGGTAGCGGCGCACGGTCTCAGCGCGGGCGGCCGAGAGGCGCTGGTTGTGGGTCCTGCCGCCCTCGCTCGACGTGTGTCCGCCGACCTCGTAGCGCAGGGCCCTGTTCTGCTGCTGGTTGAGGAAGGTCACCACCTCGTCGAGCGTCACCGCCGCGGTCGGCCTGAGCGTCGCGCGATCGAAGTCGAACTCGATGTGGAACCTCACCCCGTGCTGCGTCACCTGGATGTGCGTGAACACCGGCGGACAGCCCTGGTTGTCGACGGGCCCGGCCTCGTTGGGACAGCGGTCCGTCGTGTCGACCACGGTGTCTTGATCGTTGTCGGTGTCGGGGCAGCCGTCTTGATCGTTGAAGCCGTCGGGGTCTTCGGGCTCGTTGCGGCAGTTGTCGACGGCGTCAGCGATGCCGTCGGCGTCGTTGTCGGCCTCGGGGCAGCCGTCGTCGTCGAGGTAGCTGTCGCGGTCCTCGGGGTCGAGGGGGCACCCGTCGCGCGAGTCGGCGAGTCCGTCGCCGTCGCTGTCAGGATCGTCGGGGCAGCCGTCTTGATCCTGGTAGCCGTTGAAGTTCTCGGGCTCGTCGGGGCACTGGTCGTCGGGGTCGAGGTAGCCGTCGCCGTCGCGGTCGCCGGGGCCCTGCACAACCACTTCGCGCGGCGCGCAACGCTCCGCGGGAGACATCCGCAGGGCCGCGCGCGCGTTCTCGTCGGCGATCGTGGCGTGGTCTTCGGCGTGACGGATGTGGCCCTCGTCGAGCTCACGATCGGCGAACTCGGCGTTCGAACGCCCGAGGGCGAGCTCGCGCGGCGCGCACACGTACGCCCCGTTGCGGTCGGCCTGCTGGAGGAGCTCTCGCGTCGATCGGATGCGGCCTTCGAGGGCCGAGGCCGACGTGCAGCCGAGGAGCGCGACGGCGCAGAGGCCTGCGAGGCGACGGCCGTTGATCACCGTCCGCTCTCCTGGTGGCGTCGTCGGGCGAGGTCACGCGCGCGGTTGCCGTACTCCTCGGCGAGGCTCGCCATGTCCATGGCGTTCTGGTACTCGGCCTCGGCGGCGAACTCGCGGGCCTTGTCGAGGTTCGCGACGGCGTAGTGGTACTCGTAGGGGGCGTAGTGGGTCGCGTCGACGGCGCGCGCCTCCTCGACGGCCTGCGCCGCGCCGTTGATTCCCACCACGTACCCGATGGGGCCGCATGCGCTCGTCGCGCACGCCCCAAGCACCATGATCGACAGGGCCCGCTTCACGCCCGCGGACGCTAACAGAGCCCGTCAAAAAGCGTCAACGCAAAGCTTCTCCGCGCGCCCTTGCGCGACGGCGCGCGCGAGGTCACAGTTGCCCTTCCTCGCGCAACACGGGGATCGCATCGTCGGCGGGCTGGTGAAACGGTAGACACACGACACAGTCAATGTTGCGTCATTAACGGGTTCTGGTGGGGCGGAGCAGACGTCTTCGCCCGCGTGATCATCGCCCACGATAGCTTCCGGGTTCGACTCCCGGGCCCGCCGCCTTCGACACCTCACAGCCACGGACTCCCGGTAGCGCCCCTCGCGATCTTCGTTGACGCGGGGGGCGCCGGTGCCCTTCCCTCTCGCGCCCGAAGGAGTTGCACCACCGATGGCCACAAAGACCGCATGGGGCGGGCGTTTTCAGCAGGAGCTCGACACGGGCGCTGCGCGCTTCCTCGAGAGCGTGAGCTTCGACAAGAGGCTCGCCGAAGAGGACATCGCGGGCTCGCTCGCCCACGCCGACATGCTCGCCGCGATCGGCGTTCTGACCGATGCCGACGTCACGGCGATCCGCCGCGGCCTCAACGCGATCCGCGCCGAGATCCGCGCGGGCACCTTCACCTGGGACGTCGCGAAGGAGGACGTCCACATGAACGTCGAGTCGTCGCTGACGGCGCGCGAGGGCGACGTGGGCGCGCGCCTCCACACCGGCCGCAGCCGCAACGATCAGGTCGCCACCGACATGCGCCTCTGGGCGCGCGACGCCTGCGCCCGCGTGGGACGCAGCCTCGACCGCCTCGCCCTCACGCTCGTCACCCGCGCCGACGACGAGGTCGACACGCTGCTCCCCGCGTACACGCACATCCAGAGGGCGCAGCCCAACCGCCTCGCGCACCACCTCCTCGCGTGGGTCGAGATGCTCGGCCGCGACCACGGACGCCTCGACGACTGCGCCATGCGCATGAACGAGTGCCCCCTGGGCTCGGGGGCCGTGTGCGCGACGACCTTTCCCCTCGATCGCAAGCTCACGTCAGACCTCCTCGGCTTCGCGCGCCCCACGCGCAACAGCGTCGACGCCACCGCCGACCGCGACTTTCTCCTGGAGCTGCTCTCGGCCCTCGCCATCGCGTCGGTGCACCTCTCTCGCATCGCCGAGGAGATGGTCTGGTGGTCGACGCAGGAGTTCGGCTTCGTCGAGATGGCCGACGCCCACGCGACGGGCTCGTCGATGATGCCGCAGAAGAAGAACCCCGACGTGGCCGAGGTGGTGCGCGCCAAGTCGGGGCGCGTGATCGGCGACCTCGTGTCGCTCCTCGTGGTGCTCAAGGGCCTTCCGCTCGGGTACAATCGCGACCTTCAAGAAGACAAGACGCCCGTGTTCGACGCCGTCGACACGGTGCGCGACTCCGCCGAGGTGATGGCCGACGCGATCGGCGCCCTGCGCTTCAACCGCGAACGCATGCGCGCCGCCCTCGGCGCGGGCTATGTCACGGCAACGGAAGTCGCCGACTGGCTCGCCGCGCGAGGCGTTCCCTTCCGCCACGCCCACGAGATCGCGGGACGCATCGTCGCGAAGGCCCTTTCGAAGCGCTGCGAGCTCGCGTCGCTCACGCTCGAAGACTTTCGCGAGGAGCACCCCTCGTTCGACGAGAGCATCTACACGGCGCTCGACCCCGAGACGGCGTGTGAGCGCCGCGACCTCCCGGGTGGACCTGCTCGCGCTCGCGTCCGCGCGGCCCTCGCCGATGCCCGTTCGAGGCTCGAAGCGCGCGGTGCGACCCTCGACCGGACCGTCTCGCTCACCCCCTGACCGACCCGCGCGTGATCGCGCGTTGACACCTCGACTGTAGGGCCCTGTTGATGCTCCCCGCGGAGGGGGCTACGGACGAGCGGCCGAAGTGCTTGCGCAGAGGCATTTCGCGCTCGCTACTGTCGAGGCACGCGGGGTGCTCATCGGGACCTCCTGGCTTCGCCACCTCGGAGGTCCGCACATGGCACATCGCAGCACCCTCACGGTCGTCGCGTTCGCGCTCTCGCTCACCTTCGCTGGCGCCGCCGAGGCGCAGCACCGCCGGCACCGCAATCACCGCCCGCACGTCTCCCCCGCCGCAGCCGCCGCCGCTGCGCACGGCGCCGCCAACATGCGCGAAGACGGGTCCCTCGGTGAGGGCGACACCGATGACTCCGGGCGCTACACGCACGTGCGCACGGTGAACCTCTCGCGCGGCGACGCCGTGACCTTCTCTGTCGCGTCGAGCGATTTCGATCCGCTCGTCCGCGTCGAGGGCCCCGGCGGACAGACCTGGCAGGACGACGACGGCGCGGGCCATGGCACCGACGCGCGCCTGCGCTTCGTGGCGCCCGCCTCGGGCCGGTACACCTTCACCGTGACGAGCTACGGCGAGGGCGAGATGGGCGACTACCACGCCGACCTCTCCATCGGTCACGGCGGCGCAGCGAGCTCGGATGAGGGCTCCGACGAAGACGGCGCGGACGACAGCGCGAGCGACGACTCCGACGACGACAGCGCCGACGACGGCTCCGACGCACCGGCCGCGCTCCCCGCGGTGATTCCTGCGTACCCCGCGAGCGCCGCGAACGCTGCGGGCGGAACGACCTACGGCATCTTCGTGGGCATCACGCACTACCGCGGCGAGAACGAGGACCTCCCCAACACCGCCGCGGACGCGCAGCACCTCGCGCAGTCCTTCGAACGCGCGGGCTGGATGCAGCGCAGCAACGCCGTGGTGCTCACCGACGAGCGCGCGACCTTCGACGGCGTGCGCCAGGCCTTCGCGACCCTCGCGCCCCGCGTCGGTCCGCGCGACATGTTCGTGTTCTTCTTCGACGGCCACGGCAACGCCGACGAGGTCGACCTGCGCGGGCGCGACATGACCCGCCGCGACCTCTCGCGCCTCCTCGACAGCGTGCACGGCCGCTCGCTCGTGGTGCTCGACAGCTGCAACGCGGGCGGCTTCGCGAGCGTCATCCAGGGCCACGCCGAGCGCGCGGGGCTCTTCTCGTCGCGCGCCAGCGAGGAGTCTTCGGTGGCCTCCGAGGTGAACTCCGGGGGATGGCTCGCCTACCACTTCCGCCGCGCGGTCGACGGCGGGGTGCGCCGCGGACCCGACGGGGCCATTTCGTTCGACGAGGTCACGCGGTACGTCCAGGCGCAGTACCGCCAGAGCCGCGTGAGCGATCAGCACCTCGTGGCCGTGCGCGGCGACCGTCGCGGCGAGTTCGAGATCGGTGGCAACGGACCCGCGGCCATCGCGACCGACGACACCGCCGTGGCGCGCAACGACCGCCGTCGCCCGGTGACCGTCGAGGTCCCGCCGATCAACGGCGACACGCCCGACGAAGACGGCGCCGCCGACAACGACTGGAACCCCGGCGCCTCGCAGCCCGCCGCAGGAGCTGACGCCTTCGGTCAGGCGCTCAACATGGGCGTCGGCCTCGCGAGCGGCGTCCTCGACGCGATCACGAAGTAACGACGCGTCTCGCGTTCAGCGTTCGCGCCCCCAAACCCCGTCACCCCTTCTTCTTCCTCTCAACACGCTCCGCATCGCGCGCCTCGCCCTTCGAAGCGGGCGGGGCGCCGATGCCGTGGAGCAGCGAATCGCGCAGCGTCAGGGCGAGCTCGGCGCGCGTGGGCAGCGCCCCGAGCGCGGGGATCGCGGGCGCCGCGAGGCGGAGAAAGAGCTGCGAGGCCATCACCGTGCTGAAGAGCCCCAACATCACGGCCACGGGGTGAACGTCGGCACGAATCTCCCCGTTCGCCATCGCGCGGGCGATGGCGCCGAGCACCACGGGGACGTGCCCCGTCGAGAAGCGCGCGAGGAGGGCGGGCATCCTGGGCGACGCCACGAGCGCCTCGCGAAGCACCACGCGGAGCACGCGGAACTCGTCGTCGTCGAGGGCCGCGATGCGCGTGCAGAGCCGCAGCACCTGGTCTTCGAAGGGCGCGTCGGGCGCGAGGGCGTCGGTGATGTCCCCGAGGAGCTTCTTGTACTTGTCCTCGACGACGGCGATGAAGAGGTCGTCCTTCGTGGCGAAGTAGTACGAGATCATCCCGACGCTGGTGCCCGCGTCTTGCGCGATCTGACGGAGCGACGCGCCGTCGACGCCGTCGTGGAGAAAGCGCTCCGCGGCGGCGCCGAGGATGCGAGGCTGGATGTCGCTGCGAGGTCGTGCCACGGCCTCACCCGAGCTTCTTGCGGAAGCGCACCGACGCCACCGCGGTGAACCACACGAGGATGCCCGCGAGCCAGAGCACCTCGACGCGCAGCTCGGGCCACGTCGCGCCCTTGAGCGTCACGCCGCGCACGATGCGGAGAAAGTGCGTGAGCGGCAGCGCTTGCGAGATGTACTGGACGGGCTTCGGCATCGACTCCCAGGGGAACATGAAGCCCGACAGGAGGATGTTCGGGAGCATGAAGAAGAAGCTCATCTGCATGGCCTGCTGCTGCGTCTGCGCGACCGTCGAGAAGGTGAGCCCGAGCGCGAGGTTGGCCGCGATGAAGAGCGCCGCGAGCGCGTAGAGCAGCGCGATGGAGCCCACGATGGGCACGCTGAAGACGGCGTGTCCGACGAAGAGCACGAGCGACATCTGGATGTACCCGATGAGCACGTAGGGCGCGATCTTGCCGATCATGAGCTCCACCGAGCGCACCGGCGAGACGATGAGCTGCTCGAGCGTGCCTCGCTCGCGTTCTCGGGTGATCGCCATCGCGGTGAGCATCACCATGGTCATCGTGAGGATCACGCCCACGAGGCCCGGCACGATGAAGGTCGCCGTGCGCAGGTCGGGGTTGTACCAGGTGAGCGGCTCGAGCTCGATCGCGGGCGAGGGGACGCGCATCCCCTGACGCTCCACGCGCTCGACGGCGAGGCGAGAGCCCCACGCGAGGGCGAGGGAGCTCGCCGTCCCCGTGGCGCTCGCGACGGTCTGCGGGTCGGAGCCGTCGACCACGAGCTGCACGTGCGCGGTGTGCCCTCGCGCGATGTCCGACGAGAAGCCCGCGGGAAAGACCACCCCCACGCGCGCCCTCCCGCCGCGGATCGCGCGCGAGAGCTCGTCGTAGTCGTGCACGTCGCCCGCGATGTCGTAGAAGCCCGTGCTCACCATCGCCTGCACGAAGGCCCGAGAGCGCGCGCTGTG
>JBPOHC010000042.1:0-37156 GCA_052035985.1 Myxococcota bacterium
TCAGTCGTCGATCACCCAGTCCGTGCGTCAGTCGACGCGATTCCGCCTGCGCGGCGGACTGGTCGGCGCCTCGGGCGGCACGCGGTAGAGCGCGACGCGCGGAGTCGAGCGCGAGGGCGCGACGCAGGTGCAGGCGTCTGCACCTCCAGATGCAGACGTCTGCACGCGTTGTGCGCTCACTCCGGTGCGTCCTGCTCGCGCGAGGTGGCGGCCCGCCACCCCTCCGCCACCCCATCCGCCACCCCATCCGCCACCCCCAAGCTCACAGAGCAGCGGAAATTCCAGCACGGCACGGGGGACGCACTCGCCGCCCTCGATGAGCGCGAAGAAGACCGCCTGGCACCCGCCCTTCACGGGGCTGCTTCAAGAGCGAGGACCTCACTGGGCGCGTGTGCGAGGCGAGGTGCAACTCACCACGGAACCGCTGCGTGTCGACGACGTGATCGAGGTCTGGGCCGACCTCGCGCACGATCCCCGAGACACGGGTTCGACCCTGCGCGGGCTGTGGCGCTTCATCGTCGTCGTGGCGCTGCTTGAGTACAAGAGCGTCGTCTGGCCCTTTCAACGGGGCGACCTCTTTCGCCTCTTCGCCTACGGCATGCTCTGGCTCTCTGAGCATCAGCGACGCGAGCGTCTGCCCGACGGCGATCGCACCGAGCGCCTCGCCGTGCACGAGCTCACGCTGCTGCTCGCGGTGCCTTCGATCAACGTCGCCCTGCGCGACGAGCTCACGGAGCTCGGTCTCGCGCTCCCCGACGACGCGAGCGGCTACCTTGTGGTCGAGGCATCGCCCATCGCGCTGGTGGTGATTGACCTCGCGACCGTGGCCGAGCGCGAAGACGACGACCTCCTACGCATCTTCGCGGGGCTCCCCCTGCGTGACATCGAGACGAAGCAATGGTTGAGTGAGCACCAGGGAAACCGAGGCGACACCGTGAGCACCCACGCTACCCCCGACCTCTACGGCTACGAAGAGCTCATCCAGCGGTCGCTGCGGAACTACACGCCGGAGCAACGGCTCGCGGGGCTCGCGCCGGAGCAGATCGTCAGCGCGCTCAAGCCCGAGCAGCGACTCGTCGGCCTCGCGCCCGAACACGTCGCGCTCGCCCTGCCGACGGAAGTGTTGCGAGCGCTCTCCGATGAGTACATCGCGGCGCTGCCCGACGACGTGCAGCGCGAGATTCGAACGCGACGCGGTCGCTGATCGGTCGGTGATCGCATCCGGGGGGGGCTGCGCATCGACACGCAGCCCCCACGCGCGATCACGCTACGGTGTGTACTGCTCGCGCGAGGTGGCGTGCGCGATGACATCCGCGGGCGCGAGGTACATCGGCAGCGCGCGGTTGCCGAGCCAGAGCGCGGCCTGATCGCTGAAGTTCGGCGACGTGTTGAGCCCCGACTGGCCCCCCGGAACGACGTTGCGTCCCTGCGTGGTCCCGTCGCCGTGGAACGACACCACCATGCGGTACGTGGGGCCCGAGCCGAAGGTGAAGTTCTCTCCGCCGAGGCCCGAGTTCGCCGCGTCGACCACCCACTGATCGCCGCCGCGGGGAAAGCCCGGCAGCGTCGCGCGGGGATCTCCCGCGGGGATCATCGAGGCGAGCGGGAGGTTCATCGGCGTGATCGAGAAGCGCCCCACGATCGGCGCCAGCGTGTCGTTGTCGCCGAGGAACGACGACAGGATCGAGTCGAAGCGAACGTGGTGACGCAGGCCCCAGAGGTACTGCGTCATGTCGTTCGTGCCGAAGCCTCCAGCGCCCGGTCCGCGCGGCGCCGAGCGGAGGTACGTCAGCGACTGCGTGAGCGCGCTCAGCGCGACCTCGCGGCTCGTCTCGATGGGCTCGGTGCCGAGCACGTCGAACCACGCGCTCTCTTGCGTCGCGGGGTTCCATGACGCGAGGCGCGTGCTGTTCATCGGGCCGCGTCCGTCGAGCATCAGCACGAGCGTGCGCGCGCGCGCGGCGCTGCCTCCGCCTTCGAAGGGGTCCGCGGGGAAGCGCTCGTCGTCGAACACGCCGCGCACGAAGCGTCCCACCCACGCGTTGAAGAGCGTCGTCGCCACCGCGTGCTCGCGCTCTCCGTCGGCGACCGTGTGATAGAAGGTCTCGACCCCCGAGGGCGTGGGAAAGTCCGCCGTGCTCCACGCGCGGAGCCTGCGCGCGACCTCGTCGAAATCAGCGCTCGCGGCGCGGTACATCGCGGCGAGGCGCGCTTCGGCGGTGCCCGCGGCGGGCGTCCCCATCGAGGCCGTGCGCGCCGCGTCGATCGCGTCGAGGAGCGCGGGCGTGAACTGTCCGCCGAGGGGAGAGCGGGCGTCGGCCTGAACGCGCGCCATCGCGTCCTCGTCGAGGTTGCGCGCGGTGACGCCCTCGCGAAGCAGCGTGTCGATGCGCTCGGCGCGGTAGCCGTCGTTCCACGGGCCGCCGATGTAGTAGGGGTCGTTGGTGAGGGAGTTGTCGTCGGTGATGTGTCCGGGCTCGTTGTTGGCCGTGAACACATAGCCCCGCGTGGGGTTGAGCGACGCGGGCGTGCGCTCGAACGGAACCACGCACGCGTATGGGTCCGTCGCGCCCGCGGTCTCGTCGACGATCGTGTCTCGGATGGGGATGCGAAAGCCTCCGAAGCGCGTGCCGTCGAGGAGGAGGGTCGGGTCCGCGCCCGTGGCCCACGTGCGGTCGGCGTTGCGAGGGAGCCACTCCCTGCACGGCGTCGCTTGATAGCCCGAGTAGTAGACCGAGCCCGCGGAGTCAGCCGCCACCTGGTTGAGCGAGAAGGCCACGAGGCCGCGCGTCGCCTGACGGTACTCGGCCACCGTGCGCGACGTGCCGAAGCGCGCGAACGACTCGAAGATGTTGCTCGCGTCGAGGCCCACGTAGTCGAAGCTCACCGCGGTGATCGCGCCGTCGCCGTCGGTGTCGCGCGGAACCACCCACTGCCCGAGCAGGTACACGCGCGACTCGCCCGGACCGAGCGCTTCGGTCGCCGTCACGCTGCGGCCCTCGATCGCGGTGATCCAGCGGCCGTCGAAGGTCGTGAAGCGGGTCACTGTCTCGGTGCGTCCGCGGCTCATCAGCGCGGGGACGTCGGCCACCTCGACGCGCTCGTCGACGCGCACGAGCGGACGCGTGGCGCCCATGAAGCGGCTCGCGGTGGGCATTCCCGAGGCGTCGAGGGTGAGCTCCTCGCGGTACCAGTCGGTGATGTCTCCGCTGAGCTGCGTGAAGCCCCACGCGACGCTGCCGTTGGTGCCCATCGCCACGTACGGGAGCAGCGGGAGCGCCACGCCGACCTGGTGGATGTCGCCTCCGCCGAGGAGCTGCGTGTCGAGGCCGATCTGATAGAAGAGCGACGGGATCGTGAGCGGGAGGTGTCCGTCGGCCGCGAGCAGCGTCGAGCCGTCGCGCGTGTGGCGACCCATCACGGCCCACGCGTTCGAACCGAAGCCCTCGACGCGGAGGAGCCTCGTCTCGATGGAGTTCAGCGTGTCGGCGAGGCGCGAGAGCATCTCCTGCGGCACGCGCCTGGGCGTCGCGTTGCGCGTCGCGGGCACCCTCGGGAGGTGCCGCTCGGTCACGCCCGGCGGCGTCGGGATGCGATCGAGCGAGCTCGGCAGGGCGCCACCCTCGACGCCCCACCCGTCGGCCGAGGCGACGTTCCTGATCTGCGTGACGCGGTCGAAGATGTCGGCCCGCACGCCCGCGCGACGGAGGTCCGCGAGGGCCTGTCCGGTGAAGCTCCCGGGGAGCCCCGCGTTGGAGCGCGCGCGCCCCACGTCGCCCGTCTCGTAGCCGCTCTGGTAGAGGAAGGTCGTGCCCATCGCGACGATGTCGCGGCGGTTGAACTCCTGCATCATGTCGATGGGCTGGCGCCCGAAGAGAATGGCCGCGAGGCGCAGCTCGCTCGGCGGCTCGAGCAGCCCCTCGCGCACCTTCGCGATGTACGTGTTGATGCCCGCGGCGAAGGCGTCGAAGCGCTGCCCCTCGGCGGCGGTGAGGGCCCCTTCGAGCTGCTGCGTGACGTAGGTCATGCCGGTCTGTCGGCTCTCGAGGTCGGTCTCGAGCGCGGCGTCGCCGAGGAGCGCCGAGAGCCTGCCCTGCGCGAGCCTGCGCGCGAGGTCGAGCATGAAGAAGCGGTCTCGCGCCACGACGAAGCCCTGCACGCGCGCGAGGTCGTCGCGGTCGCGGGCGTAGATGTGCGGCACGTTCGAAGCCGTGCGGAGCACCTGCACCTCGCCGTGGAGCCCCGGGATGCTCCAGGTCTCCTGCGCGGGGACGGAGGTGATGCCGCCGTCGCCGCGGGGCGCGTCGGCGCTCGCATCGGAGGATGCGTCCGTCGCAGCGTCGAGCACGGTGGGCTTGGAGTCAGCGCACGCGGCGGAGAGAACGACCGCGGACGAGAGCGCGAGGAGGCGTCGCAGCGAGGGGCTCATCGCGACGGATGAGGCACGAGCCGTGGCCGCGGTGTCAACCGTCAGGGCTGTGATGAGCGCGGTCGATCAGACGTGATCGAAGAGCAGGTCGAGGGCGTCTTTGAAGGCGCGCGCGTTGGCGAAGCGGTCGGCGGGGTTGCGCGCGAAGCACCGCTCGAGCACGTGCCACGACGCCTGGTTCATGAGCCCCGCGGCGGCGAGCGACGGCGGGTCTTGCGTAGCGAGGATGCTGATGAGCGACATGGGGTTGCCGTCGGCGGCGTTGAAGGGCGGCTGCCCCGCGATCATCTGGAAGAGGATCACCCCGAGCGCCCACACGTCGGCCCGCGCGTCGACCTTCGAGGCCCCGAAGAAGGCCTCGGGGGCCATGTAGAGGGGGGTGCCCATGAGCTCGTGCGACGAGGTCATGCGCGCGTCGCTGAGCTGCGCGATGCCGAAGTCGAGCACCTTGGGCATCGGGTCTTCGTTGCCCTTGTAGACCAGAAAGATGTTCTCGGGCTTGAGGTCGCGGTGAACGACTCCTGCCTCGTGGGCGCACGCGATCGCGTCGATCACGGGCAGCAGCAGCACCACCGCGGCGCCCGCGGAGAGGCGGTGATCGGGCAGCTTGCGGAGGTACGCCTCGAGGGTCTCTCCGCGGAGGAACTCCTGCACGGAGAAGAGCAGCCCCGTGGGCCCGTCGCGGCCGACGTCGAGCGCGTCGACGACGTTGGGGTGCGGCGAGCCGTCTTTGCGCACGCGGTTGGCGGCCTGGGCCTCGCGGACGAAGCGCTGCATGGCGTTGTCGGCAGAGGCGCCGTCGTAGTGAAAGAGCTTCACCGCGACCTCGCGTCCGACCCAGGTGTTCACCGCGCGGTAGACCGCGCCCGAGGTGCCCGCGCCGATGAACTCCTCGAGGCGGTACTTGCCGTCGACGACGCTCCCCACGCGCGCTTTACAGGTTCGAACCAGCTTGTCGTAGGCAGGAGAGCTCATGCGCCGCGCGCCGTCCCTTCCGTGAGGTGCGCCGAGAGGAGCGCGACGTAGCGCGCGTGGTCGTCGGCGGAAGCACATTCTCGCGCCGAGTGCATCGACAGCATCGGGGCGCCCACGTCACACACGGGCACGCCGAGCCTCGACGCCGTGATGGGCCCGATGGTCGAGCCGCAGCCGATGTCCGTGCGCGTGACGAAGTCCTGCATGGGCACGTCGGCGCGGCGCGCGATGCCCTTCACGCGCGCGTAGGTCTCGCCCGAGGTGCCATAGCGCTGGTTGTGGTTGCTCTTGAGCACCACGCCGCCGCCGAGCGCGGGCTTGTGCCTCGGCTCGTGGCGGTCCGCGAAGTTGGGGTGCGTCGCGTGGGCCATGTCGGCCGACACCATGAGGCTCGACGCGAGCGCCGCGTGCCACGCGCTGCGCGAGGCTCCGAGCTCGGTCACCACGCGCTCGGTCACCACGGAGAGCAGCGTCCCGTCGGCGCCGTCGGTCGAGGCCGAGCCGATCTCCTCGTGGTCGAAGCACGCGAGGAGGGCGGAGGTCTCTGCGTCACCGTCGCTCGCCGAGAGCATCGCGGCGAGGCCCGCGTGACACGACGCGAGGTTGTCGAGGCGCGCCGAGAAGATGAACTCGTCGCGCGCGCCGCCCAGCGTCGGAGCCGTGAGGTCGTAGAGCGAGAGGTCGTGCCCGACGATGTGTGACGCGTCGACGCCCGCCGCGCCCGCGATGATCGAGAGGAACTCCTTCGCCGCGTCTGCGCCGTCGCGCGCGAGCGACCACATGGGCGCGAGGTGGAGCTGCGGGTTGAGCTTGAGCCCCTCGTCGTTGACCTTGCGATCGAGGTGAATCGCGAGCTGCGAGACGCGCGCGAGGGGCTTGTGGAGGCGGGCGAGGTGCGCGCTCCCGTCTTCGGTGAAGACGGCGCCCGCGAGGCCGAGGTCGCGGTCGAGCCACGAGTTCCAGAGCGCGCCGCCGTAGACCTCGACGCCGAGCTGAAAGAGCCCCTCGTTCGAGTACGCGGGGCGCGACTTGAGCCGCAGGTGCGGCGAGTCGGTGTGCGCGCCCACCATCGCGAAGCGCCGCGGCGCAGCGTTCGAACGCAGCCTGAAGGCGATCACGGTGCCGCCGCGCGCGACGTACCAGCCTCCGGGGCCGAGCTCCCACTTCGGAGACTTGAGGTCGAGCGCGCGAAAGCCCGCGGCGGTGAGCGTCGACGAGATCAGGGCGCCCGCGTGCCTCGGAGACGGAGCATCTTCAACGAAGCGGCAGAGCGACTGCGCAGGGTGCATACGCCCGCGATCAAGCACGCGGGGCGGCGCCGGTGTCAATACGCAAGCGCGCTGAGATACGCATGGAACGCGCGGTTTGCGCGCGCTCAACGAGCGATGGCGTGATCGTGCGATCGTTGCGTCAGCCGTCGCAGACGACGAGGTCCATCGCCGCGAGCTCTTCGAGCGAGGGCGCTTCGAGGTAGGCCACGAGCGGGAGGTACGCCTCGGCGAAGCCGCGGATGATGAGCCGCGCGCCCCACTCCAGCATCCCCCGGCGCGTGCGCGCCTCGAGGCCGCCGAGGGCGCCGTCGACATCGAGCGCCGACACGCGCTCGGCCTTCGCGCGTGCGGGGTCGTTCGCGAGGGCCTCACGGAACGTGGAGAGCGCGGCCCTCGTCCGCGCGAAATCGCTCTGCGCGCCGCCCACGTCGCGGAGCCACCGATCGCCCGTCATCGGGACGCCGGGACCAAACCCGCGGAGCTCACGGAACCACCGCCGCGCGCCGTCGACCATGGGGGCCTCCGAGGCGCTCCCCACCTTGAGCGGCGCCACCGCGCGGCGCATGGCCTTGCGAGCGTCTTGAAACTCACCGCGCGCGTAGTGCCCCGCGGCGGCGGCGAGCCACACGGCCGGTGAGCGCATTCGAAGCTCGGCCTCCGCCGGGCACTCGACGAGCACCGTCGCGGCGGAGAGGTCTCCGCCGAAGTAGAGCCGCAGCATCGCGGACCAGAGCCGCGCGCCGTCGTCGTCGCGATCGAGCGCGAGCGCGTTTCGCGCGGTCTGGAGCGCGCCCATGAACTCCCCCGCCGTCGAGAGCGACGCGGCCAGCATGCGCTCGATGCACGCCACGCCGGGGGCGAGGTCGCGCGCGGCGATGAGGGCCCAGCTCGCGGCGGGCGCCTGCGCGAGCGGATCGGGATCACGCAGTCCGAACATCCCGAGGGCCACGTAGGCCGCCGCGCGCGAGGGCTGCGCGGTGATCGCCTCGTGGAGCCGTCGACGCGCGCCTTCGACATCGCCCGCGAGCCCGCGTGAGACCGCAGCGCCGACGCTGGCTCGCGGGTCCCCTGCCCTCGCGGCCTCGTCGAAGAGCACCGCGGCGCGCGAGACGAGCCCGGGGGAGGCCCCGCGGTTCCACGCGGCGAGGCCCTCATAGAGCGTGTGGACGGCGGCGTCGAAGGGGCTCACGCGGCGCCTCCGACCAGGAGGTCGTCGAGGCGGGTGCCGTCTGCGCGCGCGCCGCGGAGGGCCACCTCGACGAGGGCCGCGCCGCGGAGGCGGTGGTAGACGCGCAGCGCGGTGCGCGCCCAGTCGTCGACGGCGACGCGGGCGTCACGCTCGGGCACGAACCAGTCGAGGAGAAAATCGCCCGCGAGCTGACGGGCTTCGGCGGCGGCGCGTCCTGCGCGGCTGGGCTCGGGGCCGAGCTCGCCGTACTCCGCGGCCCCGGCGCTCGCGTCGGGCTCTTCGAAGAAGCGCTCCTCGGTGGCGGCGTGGAGCCACGCGCGGATCGACGCCGAGGCGTGGTCGCGCGAAGCGGCGCAGCGGAGGTGCTCCCAACGCACGCTCCACGGGTGCGCGAGGAGCTCGACCATCTCTCGCGCGACGGCCTGCGCGAGGCGCGGGAGGGGCTTCTGGAGCGGCTCGAGGAGGCTGTGCGCGAGGTCCGTCATGCGAGCGCGGGCGCGCTCCTCGCCGCTCACCCACTCGGCGCTCGCGGCGAGCCACTGCGACGACGCGTCGAGGGACTCGAGGTTCATCGCCCGCAGCCCGTCGACGCCCGACCACCGCCGCGCCAGCACGAAGTCGTACCAGTGCCTCGCCACGCTCACGGCCCGCACCGGAGGCTCCTCGGCGTCGGAGGCGCGGAGCCGCTGGTAGTGATCTCGCCACGCGTGGAGGTCACCGCCGCCCGCGTTCACCGCGAGCGCGACCTCCGTCGAGAGCGAAGGGACCGCCGAGAGCGCGCGGCCCACGTCGGCGCGGAGGACATCGCTCGCGCCGAGGGTCCCCGCGAGGCCGAGCACGAGCGCGGCGGACCACGAGGGCGCGCGCCCCTCGACCGCTGCCATCCCAAGGAGCCGGATCGGCTCGGCGCCGAGCGCTGGGTGAACGAGCATGGTCAGCGCGTGGTCGCTCGCGCGGGGGTCTGCGTTGGCCGCGAAAGCACGGTGCACGAGTGCGAGGGCGCGACGGACCTCCGCGGCGCTCGCGCCGTGACCGAAGAGGGGCACGTAGCGTCCGTTGCGGAGCGCGACGAGCTCGGCCGCGCTGCACGGCGTCGAAGGGAGCTCGACGAGGGGCACCTCCGAGGGCGCCACGCGCGCCAGGCGGCAGGCCGCTTCGGAGATCGGCGCGTGCCACGGAGGCGATGACGTGAGCCACGGGGGTCGGGATTCGGACACGGCGCGTCGGGCACTCTATCCCATTCCCCTCTCGCGGTGGGAAGCGTCGCCCGCTCGTCCGTCGCGCTTGACAGCGCCGCGCGGGTCATCGACACGTCTCGCTCGCGTGTTTCGCCGCTCTGCACACCTCGTGATCGGGCTCTTCTCCGCGGCGATGGCGCCGTCGCTCGCGCGCGCGCAGCACCCGCCGCTCGAAGCGACGCGGCCGGGGCCCCACCCTCCGCGCGTCGCGAGCGGCGACGTGATGGTGTACGCGCGCGCGTTCTCAGCGGCCCGCGACGGCGCGCGCGTGCTCGTGGTCTACATCGAGAACCAGGGCGCGAGCGCGCCGCTGCGATCGGCGCTCTTCAACCTCGACGCCCCCGCCGACGGAGCCCCGACGCTCACGCGCGCTCGCGAAGACGTCACCCTCGCCCCCGAGGCGCGCTCCGCGACGCTCGCGTGGGACGGCCGCCAGGGCGCGGTCGCGTACGTGGTCCCTCGCTCGCTCGCGCCCGCGCTCCCGCCGGGACAGCGCCGCGTGAGGGCCGCCGCGGTGGGCGTGCCTCCCTCGACCGACGACCCCCTCGGGCCGCCCGCGTCGTCGGGCGGATCGGTCGCGCTCCTCACCCTCGACGCCGACGGAAACGCGGCCTCTCCTGCGCGCGCGGTCTTCAACGAGAACGCGCGTCTGTGGCGCGCGACGCTGGTGCGAGAGCCCGACGCGTGGGTCGTGGCGTGGACCGGCGCGACTGTCACCGACGACGAGGTCCGCGGGACGGTGCGCGCGATGCGCCTGCGCGACGACGGATCGACCGCGCGCCCGATGGCCGCCGCGACGGGCTTCTCAGGCGATCCCGGCGACGGGCTGCGACTGCTTCGCGTCGAGAACGCGACGGTGCTCGCGTTCACGGGCTCACGCTGCGTCGCGAGGGCAGGAGAAGCCCCGCCGCCGCCGTCGCTCAACGACGACCCGTCGAGCGCGATCGACCCTCCCTCCCGCAGCCCCCAGCCGCAGGGGCCCGTGCACAGGGCGCCGGGGCCGCCCATCGAGTGCGGACCGACCTCGCTGCACCTCTCGGAGCTCCGCTCGAACGACACCTTCGGACCGCTGCTCCCGGGGCCCTGGATGCGCTCCGACGCGGCGGCGTTCACGGCGGACTCGGTGTACGCGCCCCTCGTTCGAAGCCCATCGGCACAGGTCTTCGCGCGCGTCGCGGTGCGCCCGGGCGGCCTCGGCGCGCTCGTCGACGTAGCCTCGGGGGTGCCCTTCGCGCTCGGCGCGCCGCCTCCGGTCAGCCCCGCCTCCGTCGCGAACCTCACGCGCCCCTCGCCCGACGCCGAGCTCCCGCCGCGCGTGCGCCCGATCGCGCCGCCCGCGGTCTCGCCCGAGGTGCCGCTCGCGGAGGCCCTCTCGACGCCGCGCGCGCTCGCGGCGACGTCGGACGGCCGCGCCCTCATCGCCGTCACGGGCGATCGCCGCGGCCTCGCGATGATGCGCTCGGGCGCCGCGGACGCGTCGCTCCTCGCCACGACGCCGTCGCTCTTTCACGAGGTCGCGGCGCTCGGCGCCGAGGGCGCTCCGACGCTCGCGCTCTCTCGCGAGGGCGTGTGGAGCGGCCCGGTGCGCTGGTTCGCGCTGCCAGCGTCGGGCGCCCCGACGACCGTGACGCTCTCGGAAGCGCGCGCCGCGCCGCCGCCCCCGCAGATGCGTCAGACCCGCTATCGGACCGTGACGCCGCTGCGGTACGACCCCGAGTTCTCTCGGCTCTTCGCGCAGACGCGGCTCCTCCGCGCCCAGTTCATGCGGCACGAGAACCTCGCGGGGATGATGGCCGCGCGCCCCGAGGCGCCAACAGACCCTCGGATGCCCGGGCTCATCGCGGTGCGTAACCGGCTGCGCAGTCGCTGGGAGTCGTCGTGCGGTCAGCTCCGCGCGCGGGCCTCGACGCTCGCGAGGGCGGGCGCGGGCGACGACGTGCTTCAGGGCGTGCAGCAGCTCTGCGAGATCCACGCGGACCTCCAGCTCGGCGTGCCGGTGAACCCCGCGCTCTGAGCGCTACTTCTTGTTCTTCGCGGCGATGAGGCCGTTCGCGGCGTTGCGCAGGCCCGAGGCGATGTTCTTGTTGCCGAGGAGCTTGCGCACGTCGGTCTCGCGCAGGTGCGAGAGGAACTTCATGCTCTCGGTGAGCGGGGTCTTGGGGTTGTTCACGAGCTGGAGCTTCACGTCGTAGAGGCGCGTGAAGCCGCGGTCGCCGGCGATGCGCCGCAGCACGTCGCCGCTCACCTGACGGCTCGCGGCGTACTTGAGCACCTCGTCGTCCTGGAGCTTCGGCGAGTTGAGCACGGCGGCGAACACGAGGCGGTTGGGCGATCGGATGAGCAGCGAGCGCTGCGCCGCGTTGCCGAGCATGGCCGTGCGGATCTTCTCGGTGATCGACATCTTCGAGATGGCCTTGTCGGCCTTCTTGCCCTTGTCATCGAGGTTGAGGGTGCCGTCCTCCTCCTCCTTGATCGCGTCGGCGGCGATGTCCTTCGCCTCCTCGAGCGCCGTGCGGAACTCGTGGTCGATCTTGTCGGGGTCGGCCACGGGCTCGGCGCGCGCCGCGGCCACGCCCGCGCCGCCCTGCTCTTGAAGCGCCGCGACGATGATCTCGAAGCCGGGGATGTTGACCTTGAGGCCGTGACGCGCGGCGAGCTCGACGATGCGATCGGCCGTCGACATGCGCGTGTTGACGTTGAGGTAGAGCGCCTCGATGACCTCGGGGTGCGCGAGGAGCCGCTGCTCGTTGGTGGCGATGAGCTCGCTGAGCGCCTCGTCGCAGCGCCTCGCGAGCGCGACGATGGTCTCGCCTGCGGTCTGCTGGTGCCGCACGATGCGATCGAGGACGCCGCGGTTGTCCTTGAAGCGCGTGGCGAGGTCATCGAGCACCGCGGGGTGCAGGTCGGCGGTGCCGAGCGCGCCGTTGAGCACCGCGTCGGGGAGCGCGCCGAGGGTCTTCTCGGCGGCCTCTTTGAGCTTCTCGTCGTCGCGGCTCCAGGCGAGGCCGTAGAGGGCGCTGACGAGCGCCGCGGGAGGCAGCGGGGCCATGCCCCGCGCGACCATCATCTTGAGCGGCGCGGGGCCTCCGAGGGCCTTGCGCGCGGCCTCTGGGAGCTGTGTGAGATCGACCGGGTGATCCATAGGGCCGTGACGGTATCGCCGTCAGGGCGGGGCGGGGTAGCGCCTTCGTGGCCGTCGCGCGTGGGCGCGGCGCGCGCTGTCGGAGCGTCAGCCGCCGGAGCCCTTCTTGAGCTCGGTGAGCACAAGCTTGGCGACGGACTTGAGCGTGTCGAAGACGCCGTTGCCGCGGCTGGCGACGGCTTCGTAGTCAGGCACGTTCATCGGGTTGAGGAGCTCGCGCAGCTCGCCGATGGGCGCGATGTTGGGGAGGTCGCGCTTGTTGAACTGGATGACGTACGGGATCTTCTCGAGCTGGTAGCCCTGCTCCGAGAGGTTGAGCTGGAGGTTCTCGAGGGACTCGAGGTTGGCCTCCATGCGCTCGATCTGCGAGTCGGCGACGAAGACCACGCCGTCGACGCCCTTCAAGATGAGCTTCCGCGAGGCGTCGTAGAAGACCTGCCCCGGCACGGTGTAGAGGTGAAAGCGCGTCTTGAACCCGCGGATCTCGCCGAGTGAGAGCGGGAGGAAGTCGAAGAAGAGCGTCCGGTCCTGCTCGGTGGCGAGGGAGATCATCTTGCCCTTCGCCTCGGGCGCCGTGCGTTGATAGATCCACTGGAGGTTCGTGGTCTTGCCGCACAGGCCCGGCCCGTAATAGACGATCTTGCAGTTGATCTCGCGGGAGAGGTAGTTGATGAACGACATCGGCGGCCCCTGTGGAGTTCAGTCGTTGAAGAGGTTGTCGATGTCCTCGTCGGTGATCTCACCGAACGGGGTGTTTCCGCCGCGCTGCGGGATGCGGCGCGAGAGGGCTTCGAAGATGGCGTTGAGCTCGTCGCTCGCCCGCTTCACGCGGAGGCGCACGAGCCCGAGCGTCGCGCGCGAGTCGAAGATCACCGCCAGGATCACCCGGTTGCCCACGAGCTGGATGTGGATGTTGGCCTTCACGCCCTCGTGGAACTGCGTCGGAAACTCGTTCTCCTTCAGGAGCTTCGCCATGCCGCCCATCGCCGCGATGGTCCCCGCGATGAGCGAGGCGAGCGACGTGGTGTCCAGGTTGTCGGTCTCGCCGCTCGCGGCGATGAGCTGACCGTTCTTGTCGACGATGCAGACGACGCGCGCGTTGGCGTCTCGCACCAGCTTGTCGACCACCGTCTGGACCTGATTCAGCTCCTCCTCGTACATCACCATGTTCATGGTCGTCTCCAGAACACCCTATCAGGCGCGGTGGCGCCTTCATTCGAGCTCAACGACGGGAGGACAACTTCCCTAAACCCCTTGAACGCATCTCCGAGTCGAAAACCGCCGCGCGGGCGATGTCTCGGAGGGAGCTTCCTCGGGCCTTCAAGCGACGCACTCATCGATACCAGAGCGAGGGAGCGCGGGGCAACACCGGACTCCCTCCGCGACCCCCGCGGCGTGCGTCGCGGGTTGTCACACCGCGAGCGTCGCGTCGACCTCGTGGCGCAGCGCGGCCCCCACGTACTCGCAGGCCTTTCGAATCTCCGAGAGCCGCTCGGGTTCGCACTGCCCCAAGAGCAGCACCGCGCCGGGCCGCACCTCGAGGTCGTCTTCGTCGACCCCGCGAATGACCGACAACAACCCGAGCGCGTCGGGCGAGGCGATCACCACGTCGTGCGGGCTCATCGGGGCAGCCGCGGGGACCTGAACCACCACCGACGCGGCCCAGGGCTCGTGCTGCTCCGCGCGCACTCGCCAGCCCATGCCCGCCGCGAAGGCCACGAGCGCGCGCGCGATGGCGCCGCGCGCGGGCTCGTTCCACGCGACGAGGACGCGGGCCGTGCCGTAGGCGGTGTCGGCGAGGTGTCCGCCTCCGAGCTGAGAGACCTGCGTCGCGGTGCCCGAGAGGGCCGCGCGAACGAGCGTCGTGAGCCGCCCGTCGAAGGGGTGACCGAAGGCGTCGGGCTCGGTCTCCCACACGTTCACGCGAGAGGCCCCGCGCGTTCGCATCGCCACGTGCTCCGAGGGGAAGGGCCGTCGCTGGTGAACCCTCACGCACGGCCCCGAGGCGTCGAAGTCTCCGCCTCCCAGACGCAGCCACGCGTCGCTCCCCGGCGTGACGTTTCCTGTCACCGGGGCGAGCGCCGGGCGACGCGCGGAGATCCACGACCAGGCGACGTCCATCGCGGTGAAGCACGGGGTCGTCAGGTCGACGGGCGCGTCGCTCCACCACGCGGAGGTCTCTTCGTGAGAGGGCGCCTCGCACGCTCCGACGGCGCAGCCCACGAGCGCGAGTTCGAAGGCCACGCACCACGGCGACGCCGCCCTCGACGCGAGCGCGCAGGCCGCGAGGGTCACGTCGACGACGTCGCGAACGCCCGCCGCCACGAGCACACCGACGGGCCCATCGAAGAGCAGCGCGAGGTCGTCGTACGGCCCCTCGGGCGCCGCGCGGCCGCGCTCGTCGCCGTGCGCGGGAACCACCACCAGCGCGGGGCGCCGACTCTGAAAGAGCTCTCGGAGCGCGGGGAGCGCGAGGCTCGCAGCCTCGCGGCCCGAGAGCACGATCGCGACGCGCGCGCCCGCGGACGCCATCCCCACGGCGAGGGTCACCGCGTCGATCCCACGCTCGGGGAGCACCTTCGCGCGGCTCAGCTCCCCGGCAGCGAGCGCGTGCGCGAAGCGCCTCGCGCCCTCACCGCCCACGATCGCGACGGCGTCGACCGCGCTCGCCACCACAGAAGCGCAAGCGTCGAGTCCGCTCCGCGCGATGATCGCTCCGTCACGCATCGAGGTCACCCGCTGGCGCGTCAGTCGGCGCTCGCGTCGGTCATCGCAGCGTCGGCGGGAGCGCCCGCGTCGGCCGTGACGATCTCGACCTCTTCGCGGTTGTACTGCGCGCGCGGCGTGTCGATGTTGCCCGCGCCGTTGGGCCCCGCCTCGCCGAGGGTGTAGCTCGTCGCGGTGAGGAGGCCGAGCCTCGCGGCGCTGACGCGAATGATGCCCACGCTCGGTCCGCCGAGTCCGGGACCGCCTGCGCCGCCGACGCCGCCGAGACCGCCGCGACCGCCGCGACCGCCGCGTGACTCCGGGACGCCCGCGTCGCCCGCGCCGCGACCGGGTGCGCCTGCGCCGCCCTCGCCGCCAGCCGCGCGAGCCGGCGCGACGCCTGCGTCGCTCATGAACCCGTCGCCGATTCCGCCGTTGCCGCCGCGACCGCCGCTCCTCGTGGTGATCGTGCAGTTGATGATGTTCGCGACCGTCGTACGCCCGTAGAGGTACACGCCGAACGATCCGCCGCCGCCCTGACCGCCCGTGCCCGGGTCGCCGCCGCAGCCGCCGCCGCCGCCGCCGCCGCCGCCGCCGCCGCCCGCGGACATCGTCGAATACGCGCCGCCGCCGCCGCCGCCGCCGCCGCCCGCCTCGCCCGGCTCGCCGTTCGCGCCTTCTTCGGGCGTGAAGCCCAGAGCGCCATACGTGCCCAGACCGCCGTTGCTCCCGGGACGCCCCGAAGGGCCATCGGTGCCGACGTTGCCATCGAGGCCGAGCGCGGCGGTCATGGTGCCCGCCGGACCGCCCGTCGCGGCCGTTCGCGGCGGCGGAACCTGACCGCTCGCGCCCGCGGTCGGGTCTTCGCCACCCGGGACGCCCGCGTCACCACCGGCGCCGCCCGCGTTGGCGACGCCCGCGCACGCGCGCCCCGCGCCGCCTCCCATCGCGCTCACCGCGTCTCCGCCAGGAGAACCCGCCGCGCCGGCGCGAGCGTGACGCCCGTCCCTCCCCGGCGCCGCGTTGCTCGACCTGATGATGAGGTCTCGCAGCGTGAGGTTCGGCGAGTCGACGACGAAGACGCCGTACACGCTCGTGCCCTCGATCGCGGAGGGCAGGAGGCCCTCGACCGCGAGCCCGCGAAGCGTCACATCGGCCGCCGCGATCGAGACGCCCACGTTGGGCCCCGACACGGTGGTGTCGCGCATCGGCATCGCGGACGTGTCTCGCGCGATCCACTGCGAGCCCGTGTACCGCCCGATGACGGTCACGGAGCGGTCGATCCTCACGATCGTCGGCGTCGTCCCCTGCGCGGAGTTGTAGACCCCCGTCTGCATGAGGATCACGCCGCGGCTCGTCTCCGCCGCGCGCTGCAACGCGAAGGGGAGCGAGCGAACGGGCGCGTCGGGGGTCGTCCCCGCGGTCGAGACATCGGCCCCCGACTCGCCGACGAAGATCGTGTTCGCAGCGACGCCATCGACGCCGTCGCAGTTCTGATCGAGCCCGTCGGCGAGCGGGTCGGGCGCCGTCGAGACGCCCCCGTCGGGGCCGCACATCACGGGCGGCACGTCGACGACGTCGCCCCCCGCGTCGGCGCCGCCGTCGAGGACGCAACGGAGCTCACCCCCGACGACCACGGGCACACCGGCGCGACACCGGCTGTGCGACGAGGTGCACGCGAGAGACGTCATGGAGCAGAGGAGCAGCGCAGACCAGCGGGAGTTTCGAAGCATGGGCAACGCGCGCAGCATACCCGAAAGCGTTTGCTACTGCTCAGCTTCTTGCAAAGCCGCCGGTCAGGGCTTCGGAGACGCGGGGCGCGTGGCGCCGAAGCCCAGCAGCTTCGCGAGCTCGACGGCGGGGATGGGGAGCAGCGAGAGGGCCACGACGATCCAGATCTCGTGGTTGTTCCACACGTGGTCGGTGCGGAACACGGGCTGGAGGCCGCGCACCGCGATGGAGACGGCGTGCACGCACGCCGAGACGATCACGGCGCCCACCAGCCAGGGGTTCGAGAGGATCCCCAGGCGAAAGATCGACGCCGTTCGCGAGCGGCAGTTGAACGCGTGCGCCAGCGGCGCGAGCGCGAGCAGCGTGAACACCATCGTGCGCTTCGAACTCATGACCTCGTGGGAGGTCTGCGCGCCGCTCCAGATGGGCAGCCAGTAGATCGCCATCGCGCACGCCGCCATGAGGGCGCCGATCGCGATGACGCCCATCCAGTCGCGGCGGTCGAGGATCGGATCGCCCTGCCTGCGCGGCGCCTCGCGCATCTGACCGGGCTCCGGGGGGTCGATGCCGAGCGCGAGCGCGGGCAGGCCGTTGGTCACCAGGTTGATCCACAGGATCTGGAGCGCCGTGAGCGGCGGGGCCTGCTCGGGCGAGAAGAAGCTCGTGACGAACACCGCGATGCAGAGGCCCGCGTTCGAACTCAGCAGGAAGAAGATCGACTTCTGGATGTTGCGATAGATCGCGCGGCCCTCGCGCACCGCGTCGATGATCGTGGCGAAGTTGTCGTCCTGGAGGACCATGTCGGCGGCCTCGCGCGCGACGTCGGTGCCCCCGCGGCCCATGGCGATGCCGATCGCGGCCTGTTTGATCGCGGGGGCGTCGTTCACGCCGTCGCCGGTCATCGCCACGGTCTCGCGCAGGCCGTCTTGCAGCGCCCGCACGATGCGGAGCTTGTGCTCGGGGTCGACGCGCGCGAACACGCGGACGTGGGGCAGCACCTTCTGGAGCTCGTCGTCGCTCATCGCGCGGAGCCGCTCGCCGGTGACCGTGAGCGCGCCCTCGTCCCAGAGCCCGAGCTCGCGCGCGATGGACTCCGCCGTCACCGGGTGGTCGCCGGTGATCATCACGACGCGGATCCCCGCGGCGTGGGCCTCCTCGATGGCGCGCTTCACCTCGGCGCGGGGCGGGTCGAGCATGCCGACCATCCCCGCGAACACCAGCGAGCGCTCGGCCTCGGCCTTGTCGAGGAGCTCCTCACCGCCCTCGCGGATCGCCATCGCGAGCACGCGCAGGGCGCGCGACGAGAACTCCTGGGCCTTCGCGGTGAGGGCCGCGCGCGTCGCGTCGTCGAGGTCGACCTCGCCCGCGTCGGTGAGCACCCGCGTGCAGAGCGGGAGCACCACGTCGACGCCGCCCTTCACGTGCGAGGTGAAGTGGGCGCCGCCGGGGCGATCCTCGCGCGTGACGACGGTCATGCGCTTTCGCGCGCTGTTGAAGGGCACCGAGAGCACCGGGACCCGCTGCCCGAGCGCGCTGTGCCGCTCGATCTGGATCTTGCTCGCGAGCGCGAGGAGCGCGGCCTCTGTGGGGTCGCCCGTCACCTCGACGCCCTCGCCCTCGCGACGGAGCTGCGACGTGTTCACCACGGCGCCGACGCGGATCACCTCGCGAACGCTGTCGGTCGGGTCATCGACGCGCGTCCCGTTTTCGAGGAGCTCTCCGCGGTCGTCGTAGCCCTCGCCCGTGACCGCGAGCTCGTGGCCGACGACGGCGATGGCGCGCACGGTCATCTCGTTGCGCGTGAGCGTGCCGGTCTTGTCGGAGCACACGGTGGTGGCGCAGCCGAGGGTCTCGACCGCGGCGAGCTTGCGGACGATGGCACCGCGGTGGGCCATGCGCTGCATCCCGAGCGCGAGGGTGATCGACGTGATGGCGGGCAGGCCCTCGGGGATCACCGCGACGGCGACGCTCACGGCCGTGAGCAGCAGCACGTGCCAGGCGACGGTGCCCTTGATCGCGCCGATGGCGAAGAGCGTTGCGCTGAGGGCCACGGTGATCCAGAGCACGCGGGTGCCGAAATCGTCGAGGCGCTCCTCGAGGGGGGAGCGCTGCTTCTCGACGTCGGCGAGGAGGCGCCCCACGCGGCCGACCTGCGTCTCGCGGCCCGTGGCGACGACGACGCCGCGCGCGTCTCCGTTGACCACCGTGGTGCCCGAGAAGACCATGGTCGACCGATCACCGAGGGGCGCGTCCGAGGGGACCGTCGCGTCGGGAGACTTCTCGACGGAGGTGCTCTCGCCCGTGAGCTCCCCCTCGACCGTATGGAGCTCCGAGGCCGAGACGAGCCGCAGGTCGGCGGGGACCTTGTCGCCCGCCTCGAGGAGCACGACGTCGCCGGGCACGAGGGCCTGCGCGTCGACGGTCACGACCTGGGTGTCGCGGAGCACGCGGGAGCGGGCCGCGGAGAGCCTCGCGAGGGCCTCGATGGCCTTCTCCGCGCGCTTCTCCTGGTAGAACCCGATGAGGGCGTTGACGATCACGATGGTCATGATCGCGATGGCGTCGCTGAAGCGAGACCAGCCGCGACCGCCGCTGTCGCCCCACACGGCCACGGCCACGGCGATGGCCGCGGCCGCGAGCAGCGTCCCCACGAGCGGGTTCACGAACTGCCCGAGGAACTGCTTGAGCGCCGAGGGCCTCGTCGGCGCGGGCAACGCGTTGGGGCCGTAGCGCGCGGTGCGCTGCGTCACCTCCGCGGCGTTCAGACCGACCGAGACGTCGACTCCCTGCGTCCGCGCGACTTCGTCGGCGGGCGTGGCGTGCCATGCAATTTCCGTTTGGGCCATCGGCGCGGGGAACATAGAGCAGTCGAGCATGCGCCACCAGCGCTACGCTGCGATCGCGCGGATCATCGCTCGCGGGGCGGCCTCCCCCTCGTCGCGGCGCGGGCCTTCTGCGCCCTCACGTCGCGCGCGCTCGCGGCCTCGCCCGAGAGCTTCCGCCAGCTCGCGAAGCGCTCGGGGTCGAGCGCCCCCGAGGCGAGGGCCTCCCGCACCGCGCACCCGGGCTCCGCGCCGTGCCCGCAGTCTCGAAATCGGCACCGGGCGACGCAGCCGGTCACGTCCTCGAAGGCCTCGTCGAGCCCGCGGGAGACGTCCCAGAGCTGAAGCTCCCGCATCCCCGGCGTGTCGATGAGCAGGGCCCCCGTGGGCAGCACGAAGAGCTCGCGGTGCGTGGTCGTGTGGCGCCCGCGCTGATCGTGCTCCCTCACGCCCGCGGTGCGCTGCGCCTCGCGCGCGAGGAGCGCGTTGGCGACCGTCGACTTGCCCACCCCCGAGGAGCCCATGAAGGCCACCGTCACCCGCGGCGCGAGGAGGGCGCGCACGCGGTCGAGGCCGTCGCCGCGGAGGGCGCTCGTCGCGATGACCTCGGCGCGTCCGGCCACGCGTTGGGCCTCTGCGACGCGGGCGCCGACGTCGTCGACGAGGTCGCACTTGGTGAGCAGCACCACGGGCGTCGCGCCGCTCTCCCAGGCCACGGCAAGGTAGCGCTCGAGGCGTCGGAGGTTGAAATCGCCGTCGAGGCCCGCGGTGATGAACGCCACGTCGACGTTGGCGGCCACGACCTGCTCGTCGTCGCGGTTGCCCGCCGCGCGGCGAGAGAACTTCGTGCTCCGCGGCAGGAGCGCGCGCACCCTCGCCCGGCTGTGATCCGTGGCCTCGAGGGTGACCCAGTCGCCCACCGCGGGGAGCTCGCCCCTGCCCGACGCGCGACCGAGGAATCGCCCGACGCACTCGGCGGCGTACTCTCGCCCCTCGGCCCAGACGCGGTACTCGCCCTTCGACTCGGCCACGACGCGGCCCGCGAGCTCTCCTTCGCCCATCGCGGCGCGCTGCGCGGCGCCGAGCCCGAGCGCTTCATTGTCTGGGATGACGTTCATTCGGCCGACGACCATACACCCGACGCCGACGGGCGCCGCGGTCGAGGGCGCGCGATCAGGGGTGGAGCGAGAGCCCGAGGCCCGCGGAGAACCCGTGCATCTTGTCGTCGCCGAAGAGGCCGACGTAGCCGCCGCGGAGCTCGACGTCGAGCACGGGCATCGCGTGCCACGAGAGACCCGCGCCGAGTTCGAAGAGAAAGCCCGAGCTGAAGATCGACCCCGCCGGCGCGCGCTGATACCCCGCCGACGCGTAGCCCATCGGGTCGATGGACGTCCCGGGGAGCCCCGGTCGCAGCGTGGCGAGCGCGCCGGCGCCCCAGCCCGTCTTGCCCCCGTCGAAGCCGCTCAGGGTCTCGACGTAGGCGCCCGCCTGGAGCCACGGGATGAAGCCCACCGTCCCCTCGGCGCGGGCCATGAACGACATGCTGGATTGACCGTTGCCCGCGATGCGCTCGACGCCGCCGTAAGCGCTCGCGCGAAACTGGGCGCTCGCCTCGCGCGGCGCGAGGAGCGCGCCGACGAGGACCATCAGAGGCGCGATCGCGCCGAGACATCGGACCTTCGAGTGCTTGTTCATGGGAGACCTCCATCGCATGAGACGTGCCGTCTGGAGTGGTACGTGTCGCGGCGCGCTCCCTTCC
Organism: Myxococcota bacterium; assembly: GCA_052035985.1. Classification (GTDB taxonomy): domain Bacteria; phylum Myxococcota_A; class Polyangia; order Polyangiales; genus CAISKJ01. Next base: position 21,263 of record JBPOHC010000042.1, read on the forward strand.
TTCAACGGCGCATCGGGGCGGTGTCGACAGCGAGCGACAGAGCGAGGCGCGAGGGCCACGGCGGCGCGCCGACGCCTGTACACCCGCGCGATGCGGGGTGTAGGTTCTGCCCCGCTGCCGTGCCGCCGCTTTCTACCGCGAACCTCGTTGGGAGAGAGGTCCTGGGCCGCTACATGCTCCGGCAACGGCTCGGCCGCGGCGTCACGGGCGAGGTCTGGCGCGCGACCGATCGGCTCACCGACGACGACGTCGCGGCGAAGATCCTCAACACCTGCGAAGACGAGCGGGCCAACGTCAGGCGCGAGATCGCGGCGCTGCGAGTGCTTCACGTGCGAGGCGTCGCGCGCTTCGTCGACGAGGGCGTCGACCCGGTGGGGCCCGTGGTGGTGATGGAGCTCGTCGACGGGGCTCCGTTTCCCGGCGGCTTCACGGACCACGAGGGGCTCGCGTCGGTGACGAGGAGGCTGCTCATCGTGCTCGGCCGCGTGCACGCGCTCGGCCTGGTGCACCGCGACCTCAAGCCCGCGAACGTGCTCGTGACCCGCGACGGGCACCCCGTGGTGCTCGACTTCGGCCTCGCCCTCGGCGCCGTCGCCGCGCGCGCCGACGACGACCGCATCGCAGGGACGCCCGCCTACCTCGCGCCCGAGCAGGTGCTCCGCGAGCCCATCGACGCGCGCGCCGACCTCTACGCCCTCGGCGCGATGCTCTTCGAGACCGTGACGGGGACGCTCGCCTTCCCCGACTGCGCGACGCTCGACGGGATCGCGACGCGCACGCGACAGCCCGCGCCGAAGCTGGAATCGCTGGCCCCTTCGACGCCGCGGTCGCTCGCGACGCTCATCGACAAGCTCCTCGCGACGGCGCCCGACGATCGACCATCGTCCGCCGCGGAGGCGCTGCACGTGCTCGAAGGCGGACAGTCGCGCACGCCCGCGCGGAAGCTCCCGAGGCTCGGGGACGCGACGCCCCTCTCGGCGGTGCTCCAGGCGGCCGAGGAGGGGAGGTCCATCGACGTGGTCGGCCCGCGCGGCTCAGGTCGGACGAGGCTCCTCGACGACGTCGCCGAGACGCTCACTGCGCGGGGTCGGGCGGTGCTCCGCGCGGTCGCGGGAGAGATGCCCTTCGAGAGCCTCCGCAATGTGCTCACATCGGGCGTCGGCGAGTCGGGGCGCGAGCGCGCGGAGCGCCTCGCGGTGGAGACCGCGCAGCGACTCGCCGCGGGGGCTGCGCTCCTCGTCGACGATTTCGAACGCGTCGATCGGTGGAGCGCGGGGCTCATCGCGGGGTGGGCGCGCGACGGCGCCGTGGTGTGCGCGCGCGAGGAGGCCGCTCCAGAGCGCGCGGCGGTGCTCCTCGGCCCCCTCGCCGTCGACGACCTGCGGAGCTTCTTCGCGGGTCCCGAGCGCCTGCTGCACATCCCCAGCGACGCCGCGCGCGCGCTCTGGAACGCGACGTCGGGCCTCGCGTCGCGCGTCGCCGAGGAGGTCGAAGCGTGGACCCGCGCCGACCTCGCGCGATGGGACGACGGCCGCCTCGTCGTAGACCGCGCCGCGCTCGATTCGCTCACCAGCGACCTCGGCCCGACGCTCGGCGCGCTGAACCGCAGGCGCGCGGCGGGGACGCTCTTCCCCGCGCGACGACCGCCGCTCCTCGAGTGGATCTGCGTCGCGTGGCCGCACACATCGACCGCGCTCCTGGCCCGCGCGCTCGACCGCCCCGTCGCGCAGGTGACCCGCGAGGTCGAGGAGCTCGTCGCGCGCGGCGATGCGCGCGTCCTCGTCGACGGCCGCGTGGAGCCCACCGCGCCGAGCGCACCGCTCACGCAGCCTCCGTGGATCGCGAGGGCGCAGGCCGCGCTCGCGGCGGCGCTCCCGCACGGCGCCGAGGGGAGGCTCTTTCACCTCGTGGCCGCCGCGAGGCGCTCGCCCGAAGACCCTCATTGGGCGCCCCGCATCGCCGACGAGACCGAGGCCATCGCCCGACGACGCGTCGACGAGGGACGCCACGGAGAAGCCTCCGCCGCGCTCGCGCGCGGGCTCCGCGCGGTGCGAGACCTCGCGTCGCCCGAGACCGCCGCGGCCGCCGAGGAGCGCGTGCTCGCGGCGTGGGTCGAGGTCGCGCTCGGTGACGTGAGCCCCCGCTCCGTCGATCGCGTGGCCTATGAGCTCTGCCGCGTGAAGGCCCCGTCTCCGCGCCTCACCCGCATGCTCGCGCTCGTCGAGGCCGCGCTCGCCGCGCGCAAGGACGGGGCGCGCGCGCTGGCCGCCATCGAGGCGATCGACGCCTTCGACGACCCCGCGCTCGAGTGGTGGCGCCACGCCGTCCGAATGCTCGCTGCGCGACGCGCGTCGAGCGAGCGGGAGTCCGCCGTGCTCGCAGACGTGACCGCCTGGGCGTCGGCGCGCGGCGACGCAGACGCGCTCCGCAGCGTGGCCGCGTGGCGCGGGCGTTGGATGTACCGCAGGGGCGACTACAAAGAAGCAGCGAGGTCGCACCTCGAAGCGGCCGAAGGGGAGCGCAGCGTGACGCGTCGCCTCGGCGCCCTCACCAGCGCGGCCTCGGCGTGGCTCGAGGCGCTGCGGCTCGACGACGCGGAGCGCGTGGCGCGCGCGGCCTTCGACGAGGCGCGGACCCTGCGGCACCCGTATTTCGAAGCCAGGGCCGAGTGGGTCCTCCGCGCGGTGCGATACCGAAGGGGCTCCGACGATCGCCCCGACGAAGACCTCCTCGCCGCGGTCGTGTGGCTCTGCGAGAGCGACCTCGAGGCGCTCATCTTCATGACCGAGGCGGCCTTCGCGTGGCGGAGCGGACTGACAGCGCGCGCCCGCGAGCTCGCCTCCCACGCGCGCCGACTGTGGGCTCGCGCAGGGATGCCCCCCCCGGCGCTGCTCATGCGATGCCTCGCGGTCGCCGCGGGCGACGCCACCTCCACGCTCGAACTGGAGGAGCTTCTGCGCGCCGCGACGCGCTGTCCGCTCCCGCGGATCTCCGCGCAGTGCCTCGGACTCCTCGCTCCGTTCAACGTCGTTCGCGCGGGCGAGCGCGCCCCCATCGTCGAAGCGGCGCGCCGCTCGATCCCCGAAGACCGATGGGACCTGCGCTTCGAAGTGCTCTCCCTCCGAGAGGTCACGCGCGCGTGTGAGGCCGCCGAGCGAGCGCCTCGCCCCGCGAGCGGGAGGCCGCGCTTCAAGAGCCGGAGCGCGATCCTGTGGCGACGCCGCGCTCGCGCCGCGACACGACGAAAGACTTCCCGCTGAGCCGACACGGCGATGCGGACGTGGTCACGGCGCACCCATGTGTTCCAGATATTTTTCGTCTCACCCTTGACGACTCGGGCGGGTCGGACACATGGTTGCGAGCGGAGAGAGACAGGGGGGCCGCGCGAACGCGTGTTTCATCACGCTTTGCCGTGAGATTCCGAGGACTGACGTCGTGGGCGCGGGGGCGCTCGCGGCCCCCGTCACAACGAAGGACCGCGTGCGGTCCAGAGAGAGAACGGGCCATGGCAACCGAAGAGACGAAGCACCTTTCGTTCGCGAAGCCTGCGCAGGTCGATCCCGGCTGGATCGCCTTCTGGCTGGGCAACAACACGGCGCTCCCTGCGGACGCTGCGGTGTGGACCGACGCGGGCGACCCCTCGACCGAGAACTGGTACCTGAACACCGCGCTCTCCTCGATCGCGCAGTCGAGCGCGCAGACCGTGAAGAAGATCTTCAGCAACTTCGACGACTACGCGCCCCCGGGCTCGCTCGTGAAGTACTCGCACACGGTCTCGACCCCTGGGAACCCGGGCTTTCAGTCGGGCCTCAGCAAGTACTTCGTGATCAAGAACGCGAGCAACGTAGTGGTCGCGGTGATCGGGCAGAACCAGTCGAGCAACCCCTGGGTCGAGCACTGGTGGCTCGATCAGGCGTGGGTGAACCTCGCGTCGACCACCGGCACGACGATCACCCTCACGGCGGAGAGCCAGAGCACGGCGAGCTCGAAGTACAACAACCTCACGGGCGTCACCTACAAGAAGCACACGTTCTCGCCGTGACCCCGACGTGAGCCTCGGCGGCCTCCCCGACGACCGCGCCGCGCTCCTCGCCGTCGCTCAGCTCACCAACGGCTCCGCGGTGCTCTTCGCGCCGCGACGCGCCCTCACCGCGGCCCACTGCGTCCGCGGCGACCGCGCGGAGCTGCGCTTCCGCGACGCCCACAGCTGGACGCGCGCGTTCACCGGGCGCGTCCACCGTCACCCCGACTTCGAACTCCCGCTTCGAAGCGACGGCGGCGTGGCCGCGACGCGCGTCGTCGACGTGCGCGCAGACATCGCAGTGATCGAGCTCGACGAAGACCCGAGCCTCGACGGGAGCCTCATCACGCCCATCGAACTCGCCGACCGAGACGACGGGCTCTCCGCGGGCGCGCGCGTCGCGATGATCGGCTATGGAGACGCCGCGGCGGGGTCATCGCTCGCGTACATCCGAAGGCGCGGTGAGGCGCGGATCACGACGCTCTACGACGCGCACATCGCCGTCGAGGCGCGCGACGGCGCGGTGATGACCTCGGGTGACTCAGGGGGGCCGCTCGTGGTCGAGCGCAGTGACGGGAGGCTCTGCGTGGTGGGCGTCGGCAGCGTCTACGCGGAGGGCGCGTGGTCGCTCTTCGCGCGCGTCGCGGCGCACCGCGACTGGATCGCTACGCGCGCTTGACGTCGCGGCGGCGGACGACGTCGCGGTAGCGCTCGCGCTCTCGCACGAGGGTCCACTCGTCGCCGTCGACGAGCACCTCGGCGGGTCGCGCGCGGAGGTTGTAGTTCGAAGCCATCGCGTAGCCGTAGGCGCCCGCGTTGCCGACGGCCACGAGGTCGCCCTCCTCGGGCACGTGCATCATGCGGTCTTCGGCGAGGATGTCGCCGCTCTCGCAGATGGGACCCGTGAAGAAGCAGCGCTCGGGGGCGCCCTGGCGCGAGGGCCAGGTGACCACGGGGTGATACGATTGATAGAGCGCGGGGCGGATCAGGTGGTGCATCCCCGAGTCGGTGCCCACGAAGACGCGGTCCCGCGTTCGCTTCACGGTGGTGACGCGCGCCACGAGGACGCCGGCTTCACACACCACATAGCGTCCCGGTTCGAGCACGAGCTTGAGGGGCCTGCCGTAGCGCTTCGCGGCGGCGTCGAAGCGCTCGGTGACGGCGCGCCCCCAGGCGTCGAGGTCGATGGGGTCTTCGCCCTGGTAGGGCACGCCGAAGCCTCCGCCCACGTCGACGAACTCGAGGTCGGGGAAGTCGACCAGCAGCGCCAGCAGCGGCGTGAGGGCCTCGAGGAAGAGGTCGAGTTCGAAGATCCCCGAGCCGATGTGCTGGTGCAGGCCGACGATCTTCAGCTTGTGCTCCGCCGCGATGGCGCGCGCGTCGGGGAGCTCCTCGAGCGAGAGGCCGAACTTGCTCTCGGGGCCCGCGGTGACGACGTGGGGGTGGTGGCCTCCGCCGACCTCGAGGTTGACGCGCAGCGAGACCTTCGCGCCGGGCGCGATCTTGCCGTAGCGACGCAGCGACGAGAGCGCGTCGAGGTTGATCATCACGCCCTCGCGGTGCACCGCGCGAAGATCATCGTCGCTCGGCATGTTGCCCGAGTAGATCATCCGCTTCTTGCGGAAGCCGAGCTCGCGCGCGAGGAGCACCTCCCACGGCGACACCGTGTCGACGCCGAGGCCCGCGCGCCGCGCGATCGAGAGCACCGCGGGGCACGCGTTGGCCTTCATCGCGTAGCGCACCTCGGCACCGGGAAATGCCTTGAGCAGCGCGCGAGACCGCGCCCTGAGGATGCGCGCGGAGTACGCGTAGTAGGGCGTGCCGAAGCGCGCCGCGAGGGCCTCCGCGCGCTTCGGTCCGAGCCACACGGGGCCCGTCACGAGCGCGCCCCGAAGAGCGCGTGATGCAGCGCGCGCACGGCGTCTTCGCCGCGGTCTCCTGCCACGACCATGCTCACGTTGATGGCGCTCGCGCCCATCGAGAGGAGCTCCGTCGCGATCCCCTCGCGGCCGAGGGCGGCGAAGATCTGCGGGCACACCTCGGGGCTCGTGAGCAGGCCCGCGGCGACGACGCACACGAGCGTGCGACCGCTCGCCACGGAGGCTTCTCCGATGGTCGAGAGCTCGGCGAGGGCGGCGTCGAGTCCGTCTTCGCGGTCGACCGTGCAGCTCACGCTCACCTCGCTCGTCGACACGAGGTCGACCACCACGCGGTGCCGCGCGAACACCTCGAAGATCCGCGCGAGGAAGCCGTGCGCGAGGAGCATGCGCGTCGAGACCACGTTCACCACGGCGACGCCCTTCTTGTGAGCGATGGCGCGGGCGCCGCGGGCGGTGCGATCGCCGTCGGCGGTGATCACCGTGCCCGGGTGCGCGGGCTCGAAGGTGTTCTTCACGCGCACGGGGATGCCCTTGCGCACCGCGGGGTGGATGGTCTTCGGGTGCAGCACCTTCGCGCCGAAGTACGCGAGCTCCGCGGCCTCGTCGAACGAGAGCACCGGGATCGTGTGGGCCTCGGGCACCACGCGCGGGTCGGAGCTCATCACGCCGGGGACGTCGGTCCAGATCTCGATCTCGTCGGCGCCCACGGCGGCCCCCACCACGGCGGCGCTGTAGTCGCTCCCGCCGCGGCCGAGGGTGGTGATGCGACCGTCGAGGGTCCTACCCACGAAGCCCGTGATGACCGGGACGCGCCCCGAACGCGCGAGCGCGCTCACCTGCTCGCGCATGAGCCCGTCGCTCGACGCGAGCGGCTCGGCGCCGCCGAACTGGTCGTCGGTGATCATCCCCACGTCGAAGGCGTCGTGGTGCGTCGCGGGGATCCCCTTCGCCGTAAGGGTCGCTGCGATTCCGCGGACGGAGATGCGCTCGCCGTAGGAGGCCACGAGGTCGGTGAGCTCTTCACTCGCCTCGCCCGCGTCGCGCACCGCTTCGAGCGCCGCGCGCAGGCCCTTGAGCTCCGGCGCGATGAGCGCGGCGTCGAGCTCGAACGCGCGGAGGAGACCCGTCACGCGCGCCTCGATGGCGTCCATGTCGACGGTCCCTTCGGCGGCCTTACGCGCCGCCGTGAGGAGCATGTCGGTCACCTTCGAAGCGGCGCTCACCACGACCACGGGCTCGAGGTGCAGCGCGCCGCGGACGATCTCACAGAGGTTCGACACGCGCGCCGGGTCGCCGACGGAGGTGCCTCCGAACTTCATCACTCGCATGGCGCGCGATGTACCAGACTTCGGGCGGCGTTGTGAAACGCGCTGCGTCACCCGCGCGGGGAGCGCGTCAACGGTCGACGCTCGCGTCGGCCGCGGGCGCCGCCCCATCGGGCGTCACGGGGGCGAAGCGGAGCACTTGAGAGAGCGGCATCGCGGTCACGCCGCGCGCTCGCGCGAGCTCGGCGACGCGGGCGCGCTCCAGGGCCACGCGGCGCTCCATCATGATGCGCAGGCGGATCCAGTCGGACTGCGCCGCGAGCGAGCGCTCCTCGCCGCGACGTCGGCTCACGAGGTTCACGATGAAGTGCCCGGGGGTGCCCCTCCAGCTCCCGTCGATGAGGCGCGGGAGGGTGTCTCCCTCGCGGGCGATTTCAAAGATCGCGGCGCGCACCGCCCGGTCGAGTTCGAGTCCGCCAGGAATGGGCGTCGGCGTCACGTCGCGGAGGTCGCCCGCCATCGAGCGGAGGTGGGGGTCGTCGTTGCGCTCCGACGCGAGGCGACGGAACTCATGCACGGGGCGCTGCCTTCGACGCGTGAGCGCGAGGCGCAACACATCGAGCGCCTCGCGGCGGTTCGCGAGAAAGATCACCCGCGCGCGGCGACGCTCGGGGATGTGAAAGCGTTCGGGGTGGGCGTCGTACCAGGCGCGCACCTCGTCGTCTTCGGGCCGCGTGGTGTCGGCCGCGGGGTTGAGCACCAGCGCGCGGAGACGAGAGATGAGCGCGCGCTCCACGGCCGCGCGAACGAGGGGGTCTGCTTCGAGGCCGCGACGGCGGGCCTCGTCGGCGAGCAGGCGGTCGGCCACCATGCGATCGAGGAGCTCCTGCGCGAGCGCGGGGTCGGTGGCGTAGCCCTCTTGCAGCGCGCCCGTGGCGTCGTGAAAGCGCGCGATGACCTCCGACGCGTTCACGCGCAGACCGCGTCCGCTCGCCACCGCGCTCGACACGTCGACCAGTGGAACCACCGTCCACCCGACGGCGGCGTCTTCAGAGACCGGAGGGGCCTCGTCGTCGGTCGGCGCCTCGGCCGGATCGGGCGTCCCCGGTGGGCGTCCGGGCGTCTCGGGGGAGGCCGTGTGAACGGGCTGAGCGAGCGCGGCGGCGCACGAGAGCACGAGCCCGAGGGTGATCCACCAGGGCCTCATCGCGGCGCGGATCATCACCGCGCGCCGTGGATGCTCGAAGCGCAGATGCGATCGAGCGCGCCGTCGTCGAGGGCCTCACGCGAGAGCACCGCGCGGTCGAGCACGAGCGAGGTCACCAGCGCGACGGGGGTGACGTCGAACGAGGGGTTGAACGCCGCCACGTCGCGCGGCGCCCATCGCACCGCGCCGAAGGAGCCCGCCACGCCGCGCACCTCATCGGCGGCGCGCTCCTCGATGGGGATGTCGGCGCCCGTGCGGGCCCTCACGTCGACGGTGGTGAACGGGGCCACCGGGTGAAACGCGACGCCGTGCGCGCGCGCCGCGACGGCCACGCCGTAGGTGCCGACCTTGTTCGCGAAGTCTCCGTTGCGCGCGACGCGATCGGCGCCGACGAAGACGCGCTGCACGCGGCCGTCGCGCATGAGGATGGGCGCCATCGAGTCGGTGATGAGCGTGTGCGGAACGCCCGCCTTCGCGAGCTCCCACACGGTGAGTCGCGCGCCCTGGAGGAGCGGCCTCGTCTCGTCGGCGTAGACGTGGATCTTTCGACCGCGCTGCCACGCGCGCACGATGACCCCGAGGGCCGTTCCGACGCCCACCGTGGCGAGGCCGCCCGCGTTGCAGTGCGTGAGGATGCCTTCGCCGTCTTCGATGAGCTCGGAGCCGAGCTCGGCCATGCGTTCGCAGAGGGCGACGTCTTCGTCGAAGAGCGCGAAGGCTTCGCGCGTGGCCCCGGCGCGTCCTCCGCGATCGAAGGCCGCGAGCACGCGGTCGACGGCGTTCATGAGGTTCACCGCCGTGGGACGCGCCGCGCGGAGGTGTGCGGCCGCCGCTCTCCAAACGTCGTCGGTGACGGAGGTCTCGGCGTAGAGCCCGAGCGAGAGCGCCGCAGCCACGCCGATGAGGGGCGCGCCGCGCACCGAGAGACAGCGGATGTGCCCGGCCATCGCGGCAGGATCGTTCGCGTCGAGCCAGCGCTCCTCGTCGGGGAGCTGTCGCTGATCGAGGACTTCGAGCCGCGCGCCGTCGAAGCGGAGCGCCATCGAGTCGAGGGGCATATGGGCCATCAGGGCGAAGGGCTACACGAGCGCGACCGGCCCGGCAACGGCGGCGTGCCCCCATCGACGGGGCCGTGAAGGCACCCCCTCGGTGGCGGAAGGGGTCAACGAAGTTACAAACCCCGGCGCGTGAGCGCCGGAGGCCAACACGAACGCAACACGTGACCCAGACGCCGTGGCTCGATCACACCCCGCGGCACCGCGTTCGCCGGTCTGCGTGCGTTCGCGTTGGCCTCCGGCGCTCACGCGCCGCCGCTTGTCACGCCGTCTTTCGCTACTCCGCCGCGCGGACGAGCACGTTCTTCAGGTACTCGCCCTCGGGAAAGGCCGCGAGCGTCGGGTGATCGGCCGGCGCGCCCCAGCGATCGATCACCTGAAGCACGCGCCTCGCGCGCAGCGACGCGTCGGCCAGCGTCTCGGTGAATGCCTCGCGGTTGACGTGGCTCGAACACGATCCCGCGAGGTACCAGCCTCCCGGCGCGAGCAGCGCGAGGCACGACTGGTGGAGCGTGCGGTACGTCTTGAGCGCGGATTCGAGCGCGTCTTCGCGCGGCGCGAAGCTCGGAGGGTCCGCGATCACGAGGTCGTAGCGCGCGCCCGAGCGAGACTCGTCCGCGAGAAACGCCGGAACGTCCGCCACGCGGCCCACGTGCTTCGCGTCGTCGAGAGCGTTGGCGGCCCAGGTCTCCTTCGCGAGCTCGATGGCGCCGGGGGCCACGTCGACGGTGGTGACCGCGCGCGCGCCGCCAAGGCCCGCGGCCACCGAGAAGCCGCCCGTGTAGCCGTAGAGGTTGAGCACGCGCAGGCCCTTCGACATCGCGCGCACGCGCCGCCGCGACTCGCGCTGATCGAGAAAGAGCCCCGTCTTCTGGCCGTGCGCGAGGTCCGCGCGCAGCGACATCCCGTGCTCCTTCACGGTGATCGTTCCGTCAGGGAGCGAGCCCCACGCGGGCTCGACGCGCCGCTTGTCTCCGCGACCCGACTTCACCAGCAGCGAGGTCACGCCGAGCGTCGGAAGCGCGGTACGCAGCGCGGCTTCGATGACGTCACGCCACGCCTCGGCGCCCGGTCCGTCGAGCGAGAGCACGGCCCACGCGCCATAGACGTCGCACACGAAGCCGGGCAGGCGATCACCCTCGCCGTGAAGGAGCCTCCACGCGTCGGTGTCCTCGGGCGCCACGCGCTGACGGAGCTCGATCGCGCGCTTCACGCGCATCTCGAAGAGGTCTTGATTCACGGGCTCGTCGCGCGTGGTGAAGACCCGCACCGCGAGGGCGGCCCCGTCGACGATGCCGCGCCCCACGAAGCGCCCGCGCTCGTCGACCACCGTCGCCACCGCGCCAGGAACCGACTGAAAGCGCTCCAGCGCGTCGGCGTAGAGCCAGGGATGGCCCTGCGCGATCACGCGATCGAGGGGCTTGCGGAGCTTGACCGTGACCGGCGTCGGTTTCATCGCCGCAGCGAGTACCGCGGCGAGAGGGTGCGCGTCCAGCGACGCAATCGAGGCGCTGCGGCCGATGACGACAGCCCTGCGCGACACTATCGTCGGCGTCGTTGCGCGCGCTCAACGTCACCGCCCTCGCGCTCGTCGCGCTCTCGCTCGGATGCTCCGACGAGGCCGCGCCATCACCATCCATTCCCCTGCGATACTGGGGATCGGGCGCCGCGCCGCACGCCTCGACGCTGGCCCTCACGCCCGACGCGCGAGAGCTCGTGGTGGTGCACCCCGACGCCGACACGGTGGCCTTCGTCGACGTCGCTGCGCGCACGATCACGCGCGAGGTGGCGCTCGGCCCGACGCCCACACCCGCCGCCGACGGACGCTGGATCGCGCCCGTTCACCCGCTCGCCGTCTCGATCGCCCCACACCGCGGACTCGCGTACGTCATCGGACGGAACTCGGGCGAGCTCATCGCGCTCGACCTCGCGACGCGCGCCATCGTTCACCGTGCGCGCGTCTGCACGGAGCCCTCGTCGGTGATCGTGGGGCCCTCCGAAGCGCGCGTCTTCGTGGCCTGCGCGCCCGATCGCGAGGTCGTCGCGGTCGATCCCGTCTCGCTCGCGACGCAGTCTCGCGTGACGGTTCCGCACGAGACGGGCGCGCTCGCGCTGCACGACGACGGAGGCGGCGTCTTCGTCACGCACCCGCTCACGGGAGGCGTCACGCTCCTCGACGCGGCCACGCTCTCGATCCGTTCTCGCGGCGCGGTGCCCGAGGCGCCCTATCGCGGACATCCCATTCGCGCGCACGGACTCCCGAGGGCACTGGTTGACGTCGCGATGCGCCCCGCGACGCGGGAGGTCTGGGTGCTCCACACGCTCCTCAGCGCGCAGAACGCGCAGCCGACGCTGAACTTCGAATCGACGGTGTTTCCAGGGGTGAGCGCGCTCGACGCCGACGCGCCCGACGGCCCCCCCGCGCGTCCGCTCATCACCACCGACTCGCGACTCGCCGACGTCGACGGCGCGCTCCGTCACGTCGTCTCGGGACCTCGCGCGATCGCCTTCGCGCCTGACGGTTCCTTCGCCCTGATGGTGAACCTCAACAGCGAGAGCCTCACGGTGATCGACTGCGTGGCGGGCGTCGAGGCGGGCTACCTCGAAGACCTGCCTGGAGCGCTCCACGACGGCGTGGTGATGAGCCCCGACAGCGCGCACGCGTGGATCAACGCGCGCAACACGGGGACCGTCGTCGCCCTCACCGTGAGCCCTCGCGGAGAGGTCGCGCTCGACGGGCGTCCCTTCGCGTCGCGCGGCGCCGACCCGATGCCCGCGGCGCTGCGCACGGGGCAGTGGATGTTCCACACGGCGAACGACCGCTACCAGGCCTTTCCGATCACGGTGAACCGCTGGCTCTCGTGCGAGAGCTGCCACACAGGCGGCGGCAGCGCGGCCGTCACGCAGCGCATGTCCGCGGGGCCTCGCGACATCCCTGATCTGCGTTCGGGCTACGACGGCTTCCTCATGCGCACGGCGACGCGGAGCAGCCTCCGGGAGTTCTGGCGCACCATCGAGATCGAGCAGGGCGGCTCGATTCGACCCGACGACGACGTCTTCGGACCCTCGTTCGACGGTCTCATGCAGTACGTCGAGCGCGCCATTCCCCCAGCGTTTTCGCCGCGCACCGACGCGACGCTCGTGGCGCGTGGAAGAGCGATCTTCGAACGCGCCGACGTGGGCTGCGGGCGCTGCCACAGCGGACCGCGGCTCACCGACTCGGGCGCCGACAATCCCTCGCTCGACCTCGCCGGGCCCGTGCGCCTCTACGACGTGGGAACCTGTGTCACCTCGGGCCCCTGGCCCGACCGCGCGCACACGGACACCGCGCGGCGCCCCCGCGACGCGTGCCGCTTCGACACCCCTTCGCTGCGCGGCGTCTCGCGCTCGGGGCCGTGGCTCCACGACGGGAGCGCGGCGACGCTGCGCGACGTGTTGACTTCACGCAACGCCGGTGGTCTGCATGGCTCTACCGCGCGGCTTTCAGCGGCCGAACTCGACGCGATGGTCGAGTACCTCCGCTCGCTCTGATCGACGCGCCCCTCCGGTGACCTGATGCGAACGACGCTCTTCTTCGTACTCCTCGGCGCTGCCGCGATGGGCTGTGACAGCACCGCCGCGCAGACCCCCGACCGACCCTCGACCGACGCCACCGAGGCGGCCGTCGACGTCGCCTCTGATCGCGCCGACGAGGCGATCTCCGATGTCTCGGCCGACCGCGACGACGTGACCGAAGCCGCCGTCGATGTGCCCGACGCCACGGTCACAGACACGCCCGACGCGATGGTGCCCTGCGCGCTCGACGTCGCGCCGCCCGACACCTCCGGGACGAGCGTCGGATACATCCGCTTCGCCAACTTCGCGCGCGGCGCCGGGACGCTGCGCTTCGTCGCGCACAGCCTCCCGATGTTCAGCCCCGCGTACGTCGAGGCCGTCGTGCCCGAGGGCACCGCGACGGAGCACATTCGCACGCTCCCTGTCGCGTACGAGGTCCGCGTGACCGCCGCGCCCGACGCGTCTGCGGGCTACGCCGTCGACGCCTCGACGGGTGACGCGGGGATGCTCTCCGCCGACGCGGGCGCGCCGCCGACGCTCTGCACCGCCGACGCGGGACCCGGCGAGGTCGTGGCCCCGACGTGCACCGACGTGTACTTCTTCGCGGGCTGCACGATCGTGCTCGCGGGCTCTCGCGCGGGTGACGTCCCGCAGCAGCGCGATCGGAGATTGTGGCGCCTCTCCGACGTGCCCGTGCGCTCGAACGACTGCTACGCGGGGCGCGTCCGCACGCTCAACTGGTACGCCGAGGGGCCCGCCATCGACGTCGACGGCCCCGACGGCACACCCCTCGCCCGCAACGCCGCGTACCACGAGACCACGGGCTACCGCGCCGTCACCGCGGGGCCGCTCAGCGTGATCGTGCGCAACAACGAGACGGGCGCCGCGCTCGGGACGCACGCTGCGGGCACGATCAACCCCGGCCACGCGCACACGCTTCACGTGTGGGGCGACGCGCGCGAGCCTTCGAACATGGGCGTCAACGCGCTCGTGCTCGACGACGTCTCGCCCGTGTACCGTTGAGCGTCATCGCAACGGCGGAGAGAGCGGCGCGCACATGAGCGGAAGAACCTTCGTGATCGGAGACATCCACGGCGAGGTCGAGCACCTTCGCAAGCTCGTGGCGCGCATGCCCGACGTCGGCGCGAGCGACACGGTGGTCTTTCTCGGCGACTACATCGACCGCGGACCGCGCTCGAAAGACGTCGTCGACGCGGTGCGGGGCCTCGACCGTGACACGGGCTGCAAGGTCGTGTGCCTGCGCGGCAACCACGAGGACGCGTGGCTGCGCGTGAAGGCCGAGGGGTGGCCTGGCTTCGTGCTCCCGCCGGGCAACGGCTGCGTGGCGACGTTCAACTCGTACCGGGGCAAAGGGGTGAAGGCGCAGCTCTCGGAGCTCGACATGGCGAGCCTCCTCTCGGGGAGCTTCTTTCCTCCCGAGGTGATGGCGTGGTTCGAAGCGCTGCCGCTCTGGTACGAGGACGATCACGCCATCTACGTGCACGCGGGCATCGCACCTGACGCGAAGGGCGCGTTCCCGCATCCCCGCGACGTCGCTCCGCAGTCGTCGCTCCTCTGGACGCGAACGCAGGCGTTCTTCCGCGAGTACCGCGGCAAGCGCATCGTCGTGGGCCACACGCACACGATGGAGCTCCCCCAGGAGCTCTCGACGCACACCGTCGACGACCCGACGGACATGTGGGCGGGGCCCTGCGTCACCGCGCTCGACACGGGCTGCGGCCGCGGCGGGTTCCTCACGGCGCTCGAGCTCCCCGCGATGAAGGTCTACGAGTCGCGCTGAGCCGCCCTACACGCTGACGTACAAGCGCTGGCGCGCCAGCGCCAGACGCTGACGCGAACGTCCGCGGCGACGTCGCCATCGGTGACTGGTGACGGTGACGTCTGCGTCTCGCGCTCGCGCGCCAGCGCTTGTACTTCAGCGCGCCGCTGCGTCGCGGAGCTCTTCGTAGGGCGCCACCTGCACGAGCGCCGTCACGTTGCCTCCGCGCGCCGCGAGCTCCCTGCCCCGCCGCGCTCTCGCGCCGAGCCGTCCGAGCGCGAGCGAGACCCGCGCCATGAGCTCGTCACGATCGCGCGTCGTGAGGTCGCGGCGCGTGCGCAGCCTCGCGAGCGCCACGCGCAGATCGGCCACGTCGCCAGCGCCCGCGCGCGAGAGCTCCTCGATCGCGAAGAGGTGCGCGTCGCGACGGTTCGCACGCGCGTCACGGAGCTGCCTCCAACGCTCGACCGCGGCCGTGAGCGCTGCGCCCGTGGCCCTCGGGAGCGCGCCCGCGAGCGCCGCGCCGCTCGGTGAGAACGCCCGCGATTCGCCCGCTGCGAGGGGCCTCGGCGCGATGGGACGAACCTCCGCCGCCGCGAGCTCGGGCAGGTCGACATCGAGCAGCACGGGATGCCCTGGAGACGCGAGCGCGAGTCTTCTGCGCTCGGCCTCCGAGAGCGCCGTCGCTCTCCTCGGAGGCGCCGCGGGGGCGGGCCACAGCGTCGCCGCTCCCTCATCGAGCGACACGCGCACGCTGCCGTCGTCAGCCACAGTCGCGATCGCGCGTCCCGACGAGACGATGAGCCTGCCCGCGGGCGTGTCGATTCGCGCAGGGTCGCGCGCCATCATCGGAACGGTCACCGTGAGCGTGCCGCGCGAGAGCGTGATCGCGGCGCCCGCGTAGCCCGCAGCCTCGACGCGCGCGTCAGCCCCGAGCGAAGCGCGAACGTCTCCGTCGAGCGCGAGCGTGACGCCGCTCTCTGCGCCCGTGACGCACTGGTCACACGCGAAGAGCGAGCGGCCCGCCACGGCCTGCTGAAGCGCCGATGCGGCGTCCCCATGCGCGCGCTCGGCGTCGCAGCGCAGCGACGTGTCGACGGTGACGCCGCCGCGCACCTCGACGATCGTCAC
>JBPOHC010000978.1:0-5664 GCA_052035985.1 Myxococcota bacterium
GCGCATCGTCATCGGGCGCCGTGCGACCGCGAGCTGACCAGGGGCGAGGTCGCCCTCATCGCGCGGACGAAGCCAAACACCCGAAGGAGTGTCCCCTGCAACGACGACGCGCAGTGCAACACGTTTCGATGACGGCGCCGCGGCCCGCCACATCGATTGGGGCCTGAAGGAGTGAGCCATGACCGAGCGAAGCATTCTGATCGTCGGCGGCTACGGGGAGGTCGGGCTTCGCCTCGCTGCGAAGCTGGAGGCGTGCGCCGCCGGGCGCGTCGTTGTCGCCGGCAGGCACCCCGAGCGCGCGCGTGGCCCCGCCCGGTTCGTCGACGTGGACGACCCCGGGTCGATCGAGCGCGCGCTCGAGGGCGTCGACACGGTCGTCGCGTGCGCGCGCCAGCGCGACGCTGGCCTGGTGCGCGCGGCGGTCCACCGGGGCCTTGCGTACACGAGCATCGCGCCGCCCTGGATGCCCTGGCGTGACCTCGCGCCGCTCCGCGAGGAGGCCCGCGTCACGGGCGCCCGCGTCGTGCTCGCCGCGGGACTCGAGCCCGGCATCAGCAGCGTGCTGGCGCGCGCCGCTGCTGACCGCCTCGGCGCCGTTGAATAGGTAGAGTCGGCGCTGCTCCTCGGGCTCGGCGATCTCTACGGCGCCGACTCGATGGCGTTCATCTTCGAAGAGGTGGCCCAGACCTACCCGATCGTGATCGACGGACGTGCCCACGACGCGCATGCCTTCGAGCGGCCGCTTCGCATCGAATTCCCGGCGCCGGTCGGCCGTCGGCGCGCGTACACGATGCCCTTCCGGGACCAGCTCTACTACCCGGAGACGCTCGGCGCGCGAACCGCGATCGCCCGAATCGCGCTCGACCCGCCGTGGCTCGGCCCCGCGCTTGCGGTCCTGCTGCGCACCGGCCTGCGATCCCTGCTCCAACGCGGCGGCCCTCGCGGCGCAGTCCGGGGGCTCGTCGAGCGCCTGCGCGGGCGTTACAGGGGGCGAGACCACTACGCGCTGGTCGTCGAGGTGCGTGGCGACGGTCGAAGCGTCTGCGCGTCGCTCATCGGCAGGCAGCAGGCCGACGCGACGGCCGCCGGTGTCGCGGCGATCACGGAGGCGCTCTGGTCGCACGAGGTGAGCGAGGCCGGTGTGTGGCTCGCGGAGCAGGTGATCACGCCGGGACGCTTCTTTGCGCGGCTCGCCGAGCAGGGGCTGGTTCCAGTGATCGAGGAGCCCGGCGCGGTCTCGCAGGTTTCACCGCTTCGTGCGTAGTGCGGGTCGGCCGTGGGTCGTTGCGGCCTCGCGTGGGCGGAGCACTCGGGGTGGCGCTCCATACGGCGCGGGACGGCGACAGCGCTGCGATGAACTCCGCCCGTCTCGCGTGCTGCACGTCGCGAGGTCGCGCGCGCTGCGTGCAAAGGTCACGGGCGGGCGTGGTGGTGGTCGTCACCGTGGTGACTCCTTGATGAAATGCGTGGCCGACGCGAGGCCCGACGCGATCGCGAGTACGGCGGTCGCCGCGGCGAGATAGGTCGTGAGACGGCTCGCGACCTGCCATTGCGCGTCGCTGCGGCGTACCCGGCCGATGAGGAGGAAGAGCGCCGCCGCGGCGCTGAGAGCGATCGGAAAGTGCAGGAAGAGGTGGTGCACATACGGCATGTCGAGAGCCTTCCAGGTGCCCGCGACGGAGGGGGAGAGCGACGATCAGCGCCGTCCGCGCAGCCAGGTCAGCGAGCCGAACACCGTCTGCGCGTGTCGCGTCTCGGTCACGTCTTCGAGCCCGGCCTCCCGCAAAAGCGCGGGCAGGTCTCCCCGCGCGTTGTCACGCGTCGGTTCGAAGCCATCGAGAATCCGCACGGGGAGGAACGCAAGCTCCATCCACCGGCCTTGCGGGCGCCCCCAGTCGAGCACGTGGAGTTCACCGCCGGGGCGTAGCAGCGAACGGACGGCGCGCAACGCGCTCATCTTCTGCGCGCGCACGAGGTGGTGAAGCATGAGGCTCGTGAGCACCCGATCGAAGCTGCCCGGCGGAAACGGCGGCGCCGTCGCCGGGCCTCGCACGAACGAGACGTCGACCGGGGACTCGGCGGCCTTGCGGCGCGCGATCGAGAGCGCGGCGGGGTCGAGGTCGAGGCCCGTGACGATCGCCTCGGGGCACGAACCCTTGAGCATCCTCGTGAGCGTGCCCGTCCCGCAGCCGAGGTCGAGCACCGCGTGCCCGCGGGCGAGCCCCGCCTGCTCGATGAGCGCGCGCTTGTGCTTCTCTTCGTCGAGCGTCGCGGCGAGCAGCCGGTCGTACATGCGCGTGAGCGCGTGAAAGCGCAGCGCCGGGATGAAGGTCTCCCTGGTAGGGGCTCGCGAGTCGTCGTGGTGGGAGGACACGCGCGAGCTGCTTGCAAGGGCTCATCCCTCGTGAAGAAGCGCACGGTGTGTGGCGGGCGTCACGGTCGTCGACGCCGTGTACGTCATCCTTCTGTGACCGATCGGGCCACATAGGTGTAACCGAATCAGCTCGCAGCACCGCTGGTTCCTGCGGTGTTTTCCATCAAGGGAAAAGGGTGATAGTGAGCGACGACATGAGTCCACGCGACGGTCAGCTCCTCATGATCCTCCCGCTGATGTTCGGTCTCGCCGCCGGGTGCAGCGATGACAGCACTCCCAGCGGCACTCCGGTCTTTGACGGCTCCGCGCCGCTCGCCGACGCGTCGACGCAGGACCGCCCCGACGCTGCACCGCCACCGCCTGCGCCGGAGCTCGGCGTCGGCCACACGCCCGACGCGGTCACACTGACCGCGGTGATCGAGGGCCTGGCCGGTCCGACAGCGATCGCGTTCAA
Organism: Myxococcota bacterium; assembly: GCA_052035985.1. Lineage (GTDB taxonomy): Bacteria > Myxococcota_A > Polyangia > Polyangiales > CAISKJ01. Next base: position 2,829 of record JBPOHC010000978.1, read on the forward strand.
CCCCGACGCGCCGACGCAGTTCTGGGTGACCAACCGTGACAACGACAGCCTGACCATCGTGGACACCGCGGGGCAGACGCCCGCTACGCCGCTGCGCATCCGCGACCGCAGCGCCCACTTCCTGATCTACCCGAGCTCCATCGCGTTCTCGTCAGACCAGACGGTCGGCACCTGCCAGGAGTCGGAGAACGACTACCGCGGCCGCTCGGCCCCCAACGAGTTCATGGGCCCCGTGATCTCGCCGACGGACCTCGCGGCGATCCGAAACACCCCGACCAACGCCCACTTCGACATGGTGCACCACTCGCCGCTCTGCATGGGCATCGCCAACGTGGCGCCGCGGGAGTTCTGGGTGTTCAACGGACAGTCGGGGTCGATCGACAAGTACCTCTTTCACGAGTGGCACGCGCCGGGTGCCATGGACCACGCCGACGGCGAGACCTGGCGCTTCGCCGACGGCCAGCTCAGCCGCGTGGAGACGGTGCCGAGTCACATGGTCTTCGACGCGAGCTCGGGGATGCTCTACGTCGCCGACACGGGCAACAGCCGCATCGTGCGCCTCGACACGCGCGTCGAGACGACCGCGGACATGCCCCGCTTGCGCACGCCGATCCGCGAGACGCCGCTCTATGGCGTGCCCGACTCGAACGTCGAGGAGGTCGTCGGCGCGGCGGGCGAGCTGCGGCAGCCCTCGGGGCTCGCGCTGCGCGACGGCCTGCTCTACGTGGGCGACTACGCGAACGCTCGCATCAGCGCGTTCAGGCTCTCGGGCGAGCGCGTGAACTGGCTCGACACGGGCCTCGGCGAGAACACCCTGACAGGGATCGCGTTCGGCCCCGATGGTCGGCTGTTCGCGGTCGATCGAGCGCACAACCGAGTCGTCCGCGTCGACCCGCGCTGAAGCAGAAGCGTCGCTCGAAGGGGGAGGCCCACGGCCCCGAGATGTATCGACCATCACCACGACCGAGAAGAAGATGGCATCACGGTGTGCGTTCACGGCGACGATCTCGTGGACCCGATATCGCGCGGGACACCGGAGTCGCCGCGCAAGAAGTCGTCCGAGCGGCGGGGACCCGACATGCAGATCATCGCGACTGACGTGGCGCGAAACGGGGTGTCGCCAGCAGCGCCTGTCGGCGGTATTGAAGCGCGATGAACGGATCGGCGATGTGGCGCGGTGGTCTGGCGGTGATGGGTGTGGTGGCTCTCGTCCTCGGGACGGCGTGCAGCGCCAGTCCAGCGCCTGCGAGACCTTCCGCGGGGGCGACGAGCGCGGAGCAGCGCGCGCCTCACGCCGGCGGACATCACGCGGTCAGGCTCCCCGAGGGCCCCGTCGCGGAGATGCAGGTGGTGCTCCGCCCGCTCGCGCACGGCGACCTCGGCGCGGAGCGTGACACCCGCATCTGCGCCGGGGCCGACTCGCTGCGCCAGCGCGCGGGGGCCATCGTCGCGGCACCCGTGCCCGCAGCGGCGAGCGCCGACGCGGATGCCTGGCGTGCTGGCGTGGCGAGGCTCTCGCGCGAGGCCGATGCGCTCGTCGCCGAGTGCACGAGCCCCGCGCGCGCCGCCGTGGCTCAACGGCTGGAGGCGTTGCACGTGGCCTTCCACGAGCTCACCGACAACCTGAGCCCGTGAGGAGGCGTCGAACCGCGTACGGGCCTCCGCGTTACGACGAGTAACGGCCGATGAGCCGCTGCGCTCCCACGACCCACGCATCCTTCGGGTCGGCAACCCAAGGCGCAGCGAACGTGCTCAGCCTCTGGTCTGGCCCTTACCAACAGCTGCGAGCGCACGATCAGCCTGTCTTCTCAGTAGCAGATCACGGCCGTCGGGCAGCACATGCGCGCGACCGCCAAGGGGCGGCATGCATCGGTCGACGGGCAGTAGCAGCTCCCCGACGCGCAGTATCGCAGGCCCGCGTCGAGAAGCGGATGGGTCCCTGTCGGACACGTCGTGCCGGCGTCGGCAGCGCCTGAACACGTCACGCTGCGACCCGGGCAGCAGGCGGCCGCGACCGCAGCGGGAAGGCATGAATCACCGGCGATCCCGGGGGACGGGCAGTAGCAGAGTCCGGGGTCGCAGTAGCGCGCGCCTCCGTCGACGAGCGGGTGCGTCCCGGCGGGGCACGTCGAGCCCGCGTCGCCGCCGCCGGCGCAACTCACGGTGCGGCCGGGGCAGCACGCGGCCGCGGTCGCCGCGGGGAGGCACGAGTCACCGTTGGTTCCCGAAGTCGGGCAATAGCACTGCCCCGACGCGCAGAACCGCGCGCCCGCGTCGAGGAGCGGATGCGTCCCCACGCACGCGGGCACGTCGATCGGGGTGACCACATCCATGACGGTCGCAGCGTCTGTTCCGGCGTCGGTCGTGGCGTCCGCGCGGCCGTCCACGGCGCTGGCGCCGTCGCTCGCGCCCGCCTCCCCACCTGCGTCGGTCATGCCGACCTCCGTGGCGATGGCGTCCATCGGCGCAGCGTCGACCGCGATGGCGTCCATCGCGCTGGAGTCCGTCGAGGTCACGTCGGCCGCGTCCGCCACGACGCCGTCCGCGACGTTGGCGTCCGTCGCGTCGGCGTCCGTCGTGCCCACATCCGCCGCGCCCGTGTCGCGGATGGTGATGTCCGGCAGCACGGCACCGTCGACCGCGACCTCCGCGACCGACGCGTCGCTCGCGGGCGGCGAGACGCCCACCACCGTGCTGTCACCGCACGCGACCAGGCCGAGACAGCTCAGGAGCAAGAGGGAGTTGCGAACCCCAGGCGCGATCTGCGATGACATACCCCGAGGGTAGAGGAGGCCCTCGGCTCCCAACAAGGGCGCCGAGCGTCGACCGTCGCGAC
>JBPOHC010000964.1:0-12170 GCA_052035985.1 Myxococcota bacterium
CTGGAGCCCCAACGCCTCGCGGGTGTATTCGTGAGGCATGGCCCCTCGCGCGCAGCGCTCCGCCTCGCGACGATTCGCAGGCGCCTTCCTCGCGGTCACGCTCTCGCTCCAGGCGTGCGCCGCGGACGACGTCCCCGAGACGCCCGATGACGCCTCCGTCGACGTGTCACCGCTCGACGATGCGATCACCGATGCGATCACCGATGCGATCACCGACGCGCCCGAGGACGCGCTCGCCGACGCAGCGCCGCCGCGTGACGTCGTCGCCGACGTGAGCGTCGATCGACCCGTCACCGACGCGACGATCACCTGCCCGATGCCTCCGCCCGCGTTCATCGTCGAGGGCGGTCGCTGCGTCCCCTCGTGCCTCGCCGCGGGCGGAAACCTCTGCAACGCGGCGCTCTGCGCGGGGCGCGACCTCCTCGCGGCCTACGACTGCCCGACGTGCTGCGCCACGCCTCCCTCGAACTGCGGCGGACTCCCTTCGCAGTGGACCTGCGCCCAGAGCGGACGCGCCCGACAGCGCTGCGTGAGCGGACAGATCCAGACCGAGGACTGCGCGGGCGCGTGCATCCCGGGGAACACCACCACCGACGCGGTCTGCGGCACGGCGCCGAGCGTCTGCACCGGCAGCGCGTCGGGGAGCTCGCCCGTGTGGACCTGCACCGCGGATCACCGCTCGCGTCAGCGGTGTGTCTCCGGCGCGACGCAGACCGAGGCGTGCAGCAACGGCTGCGTCGAGAACGCCGTCGGCGCCGACGACGCGTGCGCCGCGGCCCCATCGGGCTGCGCAGGCAGCGCGTCGGGAACATCCTCGATCTGGACCTGCACCGCGGACCGGCGCTCGCGTCAGCGATGTGCCTCCGGCGCGACGCAGACCGAGGCGTGTCCGAGCGGCTGCACCACGCGTCCCCTCGGCACCGACGACGTGTGCGCGTCGGGCTCCACGGGCTGCGCCGGGAGCGCCTCTGGAACCACATCCATCTGGACCTGCACCTCCGACGGGCGCGCGCGTCAGCGATGCGTGTCGTCTTCGATCCAGACCGAGGCGTGCATGTACGGCTGCACCGCGATGCCCACGGGCGTCGACGACGTGTGCACGCCGATGCCCGCGCCCGGCGGCTCGGGCTCTCCCTCGTGCGCGCTCCCGCAGTGGTGGAACCTCCCCTACAGCTGGAGCCCCGGGTACTACTCCGTCCGCTACGGCGTCGACTCGGATCTGCGCATGACCGCGGGCACCGGCGTGCAGCTCCGCCACGCGTCGCGCCTCCTCGCCGAGGGCGTCTACGGCTGGGGGTGGATGCCCGAGTTTCAAGACACCGTGACGGGTCATCGCTTCAGGTTCCTGCACCTGCAACCGAGCCGTCGGCTCACCACGTCGATCGGCACGACGTACCCCGCGGGCACGCTCGTCGGATACTCCGGCGGCAACACCGCCGACACGGGCTACTCCACGTACTCCACGGGCGCGCACCTCTGCGTGCAGACGCAGGTCGCGTATCGCACCGCATTTCCCATGGGGACCGACGCGTGCCGATGACCACGAGACCGCACCTCCTCGCGCTCCTCGCGCTGCTCGCCGCGTGCTCCGCGGGCGAGACCACGGGCGTCGACCCTGACCCCGACGCGAGCGCGCCCGTCGACGTCACGACGCGCGAAGACTCTCCGATCGCCGACGTCGCCGTCACGCGTGACGTCACCCTCGACAGCCCCCTCGACGCATCGCTCGACACATCGCTCGACACATCGCTCGACACACCGCTCGACTCATCGCTCGACAGCGCCCTCGACGCCGCGCCGGATGCGCGCGCCGACGCGGCGCCTCGCGTCGACGTGATGCCCACCGACCTCGCGCCGATGTTCCCCGCGTACCTCCACGACGGCCGCACCTACGACCAGGAGCGCGACTACATCGCGTGGGAGGGCCCCGTGAACACCGTGTCTCTGCGACACCGCGACGGCACGACGCTCCCCGCGTCGGAGGGCGGCGCGTCGTGCAGCGCGACGTGCACCGAGACCGTCACGCGCATCGCGAACGGCGGGCGCATCCGCGGGCGATTCACCTACGTGCAGAGCTTCTCCGTGCAGATCGCGTCGACGTCGGACCCGGGCGCCGGGGCGGCGATCATCGACGTGTGCGGCACGACGCTCCCGCGCATCACCCTCGGCGGCGGGACCTCGTCGACGCCGGGGTTCACCAACCAGCCGCAGCCCGCGTTCGCGGTCCCCACGGCGGGAGACTGCGCGTGGTCGGTGCGCGCCGAGGGCGGCTATGTCGACCTGCGCGCGGTGACGGTGCAGTTCCGCGGCGACGGACCGCCCACCGTCGACCTCCGCGTCGATGGCGTCAACGGCCCCGTCTCGTACGACGCCCCCGCCACCTTTCTCCTCTCGTGGACGAGCACCAGCGCGTCGCGCTGCACGGCCTCGGGCGAGTGGAACGGCGCGCGCGAGATCACCGGCTCCGCGCGCCTCGCCGACGTCGCCACGGGCACGCACACGTACACGGTGACCTGCGAGAACGGCGCGGGCTCCGCGAGCGACACGGTGATGGTCTTCGTGCGCCAGCCGCCCGCGTAGAGACGACTGCGCCGGACGAGCGGCGTACGCGCCAGGCGCGCGAACGATCGCCCCAAAGGACCAGCGGCGGTCACGACGCCGGGGAGCGATCTCGGCGCGACGCCCCGGCGTCCTCACGGCCGCCGGTTTGTTGAGCCACGATCAACGTAAAGGACCGGCGGCGGTAACGACGCCGGGGGCGCCAGATGCGTTCCCTCACGCGGTGATCGAAACGCTCAGTCCTTCATGCACTGGAGCAGCGTGATCGTGGGGAGCTCGGGCTCCGCCGCGGCCGTCGTCGCCGTCGCGGTGTACATCCCCGCGCCCGCATAGCCGCTGCCGCAGCAGCCCGACACGAGCGCGATGCCGTGCGCCGCGACGTTCACCGACAGGTTGGCGCCGTGCGTGTGCGTCGGGCCCTCGACCGTGCCGAGCGGAGCCCCGCCGAAGGTCGCGCCGTTCATCGCGCCGTCGGGAAGGCCCACGGTCACCCGGCCCTGCGTCCCAGGCGCCTGCGAGAAGCCCGTCGGGCAGCGGTCGCCCGAGAAGAACATCATCATCCCCGAGGGGAGCGCGCGCGTCCTCGTGACGGCCGCCGCGGTCTTGCGGCACACCATGAGCTGCACGTACGGAACGCCCGCCGACGCGGGAGCCGTGTCAGCCGAGAAGGTCACCGCGCCGGCCGCGCCGACGCCGTTGTTGGCCCCGCCCACGATGCCCACGTAGCGCACGTCGTTGAGCGTGAAGCCCGACGAGACCCGGTGCCTGTGCGTTCGCTCCTCGCCGCTTCGAAGCGGGAGCCCTCGCTCCGCGCCGCCCGCCGCGCCGCCCGTCGTCGGCACCACCACGCGGCCCGCGGCGGTGTCGTAGGCGGCCCATCCTTCGGGGCACCGCGACGCCGAGAAGAACATCACCGCGCCCGCGGGGACGCTGTCTCCGAGCACGCCCGCGTCGGGCGCAGGAGGCGTGTCTGACGGCACGTCGACGACCTCGTCGCGCACGTCGAACATCGCGTCGGTCACGTCGATCGACGCGTCGGTCACATCGGGACGCTGCGTCACGTCGAGCGTCACGTCGGGCGTCGCGGCGTCGGTCACGTCGTCGAGCGGAACCACATCGACGGGCGCGTCGGTCGAGACTTCAGCGAGGTCCTCTGCGGCGTCCTTCGCGACGTCGGGCGTGACGTCGGGCGTGGCGCTCGAAGGCTCCTCTCCTGCGGCGCACGAGGTGATCAGCGCGCAGAGCGCGAGGCTTCGAAGCGAGGCGCTCATTGCTTCACACACGCGCGGAGCTGCACGAAGGGGAGGCCCGAGGCGCCCGCGCCGGCGGTGCCCGTCACGTTGTGATCGCCCGCGCCGCCGCCCTGGTTGTTCGTTCCGTCTGCGCCCGCGATGGAGCGCGCAGGGACGCTGATCGACGCCGTGATCGCGTGGGTGTGCGTGCGGTCTTCGCGGTCGCGTAGCGGAGCTCCGACGGTGCGACCCACGGTGCTCCCATCGGTCACGGCCACGACGACACGCCCCGCGACACTGTCCGCGGGAATCCACCCCATGGGGCACGCGCTGCCGTTGCCGAAGAACGCCACGACGCCCGCGGGGACGCCGTCATCGCCGGGATCGCCGCCCTGCGCGTTGCGCATCTCGACGCCGAGCACACCGAGCATGACGGCCGCGGAAATCACCCACGGGAGCGCTCTCACAGACACCAGACGGGCCTTCATGGGCGGACCATGTCTCCGCCGCGGTTCGCGTGTCAACGACCGCGCGAACGCACGGAGGAAGCCCCCGCTACGCCTTCCTCACGGCGGGCGTGCCGATCTCGTCGGCGAGCTCCGTGAGGTAGAAGAGGCAGTCGAGCCAGCCGTCGGAGTTCTCGTGCACCACGAGCCCGCAGCGGCCCTCGTCGAGCCACGCGACGGCGCTCTCCTCCTCGCCGAGAAACACCGCCGTGCCGTCGCCGGTGTCGCCCTTGAGCACGAAGGGCAGCGACGCGTGGAGCACCTTGAAGAGGTCCTCGTCGTCCTTCGAGCACGAGAACATGTGCGCGACCTCCATCTTGGTGCGCGCGTCGGGGATGTCTCCGATGCCCTCGGCCACGAACGCCGCGATGACCTCGAGGGCCGCGAAGTAGTTTCGATCCGACTGCTCGATCCACGACTGCTCGATGCGGAGGAGAACTCCCGCCATGCCCTTCGTGGGCTCCACGAGGAGCTCCACGTGCGCCGAGCGGGGGATGCGCTCCAGGCCGAAGTAGCGCCGCGCGATGCGCCCGACGGGCGGGGCCGCGCGGTCGAGGTCGAGGCCGTACCTGCGACCGAAGGGCGTGGTCTCGAGCTCCGGGGTCTTCCACCCGACGACGCCGCTGCGGTCGCCCTTGCGGAAGGTCACCTGCGTGAAGAGCATGGCCGAGAGGTCGAAGGCCGCGGCCTGCGTGGCGATGCCGACGAAGAGCCGTCCGCCCTTGTCGTTGCGTACGACCAGCGTGGCCGCGCGGTCCATCACGGGCTGCGCAGCCTCCTCGCGTCGCCCGAGGAACACCTCCGTCGCCGCGCCCACACCGTCGTGCGGCAGGAACGGAAACCGATCGAGCACGGGCTGAAACGTGCCCGCCTTCACGAGCTCGTACGAGACCGCGAGGAGGTTGCCGAGGGGCTCGTGATCGCGCGCCGCGACCTTGCCCATCGCGTCACCGAGAAACGCAGCGTAGGCCGTGACGGCGCCGGTCATCTGCGTGCGGTCGCCGAGGAGCCGACGATCGAACCAGACGCCCGCGACCTCGACGCGCCCCTTCTCGCTCACGAGGAGCTCGAGCTCGAGGCCCGCGACGATCTTCGACTGGTAGAGCCTGCGCACGAGGCCCTGGAGCTTCGCGTCGCGCGGTCCGTCGCCCTTGTCGACGCAATCGAACGCGTGGGCGCGGGCGAACTCGCCGGCTTCGACCTCGGCGGGCGTGTGATCGAGGAGGTTCCCGCGGGCTTCAGTGCTCATCGGCGCGGAGGTTCGTCGAAGGCGCACCCCAACGTCAACGGTGCTCTCGCGGACCCCTTGTTGGAAATTGGCTCGCGCACCGACCCCGCGGTTAGAGACGCCTCAGGAGGAACGCACCTCGAATGGAAATCAACAAGATCATCTCCAAGCTTCCCGCGGGCTTCGTCGACGACGCGGCGGGCATGAACGGCGACCAGCTCCGCGCCGAGATCATCAAGGCCGAGACCTCGCTCCGTGAAGTCGACATGGCGCAGAAGGCCGACGAGAAGCTCACCGGCGCGCGCGACATCGTGAAGGACATCGTCGGCGGCTACAACGACGCCAAGAAGGCCCAGCGCGCCAAGATCGCCTACACGCTCCACGTGCTCGAAGAGCGCGGCGAGCTCGGCACCGGCGACTGGGCCCCCGACGCCGAGGCCGACGCCGCGGTGACGGGTCCTGGCGTGGCGAAGTCGAAGAAGTCCGACGCGCGCGGCCGCAAGTCGAACGCCGCCTGACCGTCACCCCCTCGCGGATTGACCATCGCCCTCCGAGCGCAACGTAGCGCCGGAGGGCGGTGTTCATTTGGGCTGTCGGAGCGTCACTCCGAAGGCGCTGCGATCCCCGCGACGCTCTGGAGCCGCGCGAGGATCTCGGGCTTCGTGCGCACGACGAAGCGCGCCCCGGTCTCGTCGTACTCCTCCGAGAGCACGCGCGCGTCGCGGTGAACCTCGGCGATCGCGCCGCGCGCTCCATACGGAACACGCACCTCGCCCTCGACCATCCCCTCTTCGAAGAAGGCCAGGATCTCCGCGCGCAGCCGCGCCACGTCGGCCGGGTCCCTCGCGGAGACGAGGATCGCGTCGGGGTGACGCCGCAGCGCCTCGTCGCGCGCCTCGTCGCTCATCTGATCGCGCTTGTTGATCACGAGCTTCGAGGGGATGTCCTCGGCGCCGATCTCCGCGAGCACCTCGCGCGTGACCGAGAGCTGCTGCGGGTGATCGGGGTCTGACCCGTCGACGACGTGCAGGAGCAGCGACGCCTCGCGCGCCTCATCGAGCGTCGAGCGGAACGACGCCACGAGGTCGTGCGGGAGCTTCTTGATGAAGCCCACCGTGTCGCTCACGAGCACCCGCGGATGGCTCTCGGGCGCGAGCGCGCGCACGGTCGTGTCGAGCGTCGCGAAGAGCTTGTCGGCCACGTAGACCTCGCTCCCCGTGAGCGCGCGCATGAGCGACGACTTGCCCGCGTTGGTGTAGCCCACGAGCGCGACGCGAAACTGCTCGTGACGGCGCGTGCGGCGCGTGCCCTGCTCCTTCGCGATCGACTCGAGCTCCCTGCGAAGCTCCGCGATGCGGTCGCGGATCTTGCGTCGGTCGAGCTCGAGCGCGCTCTCTCCAGCGCCCTTTCCGCCGATGCCGCCGCGCACGCGATCGCCGCCGCCCGACTCGCGGAGCCTCGGCGCGGAGTACCCGAGCCGCGCGACCTCGACCTGGAGCTTCGCCTCGCGGCTCTTGGCGTGACGGTGAAAGATCTCGAGGATCACCGTGGTGCGGTCGAGCACGTCGGCGCCCGTGGAGCGCTCGAGGTTGCGCATCTGCGTGGGCGTCAGGTCGTGATCGACGACGACCACCGAGGCGTCACCGCCGACCTCTCCCTCGACGGCGCTCTCGGCGTCATCCTCGTCGCCGGGGATCTCGACGGGCTCTTCGTCGACCTCGCCCTTCTTCTTCTTCGGCGTGACCGCGGGGGGAACCACGCCCGTGCCGCCCGTGTAGCGCGCGAGGTCGCGGAGCTTGCCGTCGCCGAGCACGGCCGCGGGGCCGAGGCTCTGCCTGCGCTGCGTGACGGAGCCCACGACGTCGTAGCCGAGGGTGTGAACGAGGCGCCCGAGCTCGGCGAGCGAGAGCCGCAGGTCCTCTTCGGTCGTGCCCGGGAGCTGCACGCCCACGAGCACGGCGCGGGGCTTCTTCTCGGTGTTGTCTTGCATGGAGGGCGCAGCGTATAGCGCGCGCGGGACGAAAAATCACGGCGCGATCGCCCCCTCCGAGCACCGTGGAAGACCTTGCGTGGTGGTAGGTTCTTCATGAGTGACATGAGCGATCCCCCTCCGCCGGTCCGCGTCTCGCGCATCTTCCCCTCGGTGCGACCGCTGCGAGCGTACTTCGCGCGCAAGGCCGATCCGCTCACGAACCTCTTCCTCGTGCTCCCCCTGTTCATCGTCTACCACGTCGGGGTGGTGTCGCAGGTCGAGGTGACGCCCGACGGGCGCTACCAGTGGGTGGGCAACGGCGTCGACTTCCTCACGGGCACGGCCCTCTCGCTCGCGCACGGCAACGTGTACGTCTACGCGGCGGGGGCGGTGCTCGTGACGCTGGTGCTCACGGCGCTGATCCTCTGGGCGCGGCGCCGCACGGGGCTACACCCGAAGCTCTTCATCCCGCTGCTGGTCGAGAGCGCGCTCTACGCGATCTTCGCGGCGGGCGCGATCGGCTACGCGGTCGACGCGCTCGGCCTCGGCGTGCTCGACGGCAAGGGCTTCGGCGCGCAGGTGATCTCGTCGTGCGGCGCCGGTCTGCACGAAGAGCTCGTCTTCCGCATGGGCCTCTTTCACGGCGGCGGTTACCTCCTGGAGCGCCGCGTGTCGCGCCCGTGGCTCGCGTGGATCTTCGCGGGGCTCGTCACCTCGCTCATCTTCTCGGGGGTCCACTACATCGGCCCCCTCGGCGACCGCTTCGCGCTGTCGAGCTTCGCGTTCAGGTTCTTTCTCGGCGCGGTCTTCGCGGTGATCTACCGCTACCGCGGCTTCGCCGTCGCCGCGTGGACGCACGCGCTCTACGACATCCTGTACTTCGTGCTGAAGCACACGTAGCGCAGCGCGGGAGTGCGACGAGTCAGGCTTTGCCAGCGACGACGGCGCGGAGATGAAACTCCTTGAGCTTCGCGTTGCGATCTGAAGCCTCGATGAGCGCGTCGAGGTCGTCGCTGTCGAGCAACACCACGAGGCTCTCGCCCGCGCGTCGCGTCCGTCCTCGGAAGGCTACTCAGGTTCGGCTGCTGCCGGGGTCTGAAGCTCGGCGTCCGCAGGCGTCTTCGGGCGGTAGGGCAGCGCGCTTCGAGAGAGCGTCACCGCCCGAAGCAGGTAGCCCGGTAGGAGCACCCTCCACGGGCCAGTCCCAGCGAGTCCCGCGAACTCCATCCCCCGAGCGGTCTGTCTCCCCCAGACGTCCTCAAGAGCGGGCCGATCGATCTCTGGCAGCGACGTCTCGTCCACGAGCCTGACCCCGGCCCCCTCCGCATAGGCTTCAGCCACGAAGCCCACGCAACTGAACCGACGATACACGCAACGCGCAGCGAGACGATCGACCTCAACCGCGGGCATGACGACATAGGACGTGAACGAACGGAAGCCTCCGCCTTCGACGAGGGTCTTCATTTGCGCGATCCAGTCGTCGATCCCCTCGACTTCTTCGGCGCTCAAGTCATCGATCCACCCCAAGACGTCCGCGCGCATGACGCCCGGCAAATTCATGGGAGGCCCCATCTCATGGGCGTGCACCTCACGACCGCACGAAAAGCTCGCGTCAACGAGGAGCCCCACGTGACGCACAGCTCTCCCATTGAGCTCCCCGACGATTGCGTGACGAACGCCCGCCCCGTGCCCCTGTTGCACGAGGCTCACGCGACACCCCGGGAGCGCCCATCACTGAGGTCTGAGAGAAATCTTCTCATCCGCTCCGTGAGACGGGGTCGATTCAGCGCTTCGAGACCCGCGACCACGACTTCAAGATCCGGGTCCTCGAGCACCGCCGCCGCTTGCACGGAACAGAAGGTGAGCGCAGCGATCTCGGGTGTAACCGAGTCACTCGACGGCCGCGGCTCCACCGCGAGCGAATGAACCCGCTCGCGCAGCCGATCTCGCGCGTCGCAGGCGCGCGGCCGCTCGACGGAGAAGATGTTGAAGATCCCCTGCAACGCGACCTGCTTCGTCGTCGCGACATCCTCGGGACGCAGAAACGCCAGTAGCCCGTCCGACGCTTCGACCGGCACCATCGACGCATACCGTCTCACCGCGGACCAGAGCGGCCCCTCGCGCCCTTCATCACGCAGCGCGAGCGCGTGCCGAAGGAGCGATGCGACCAGGCGCTCTCGAAGCGCGGGGTCCGTCACCTGCGTGTGCTCGACGGCGAAGATCAGCGCGTCGCGCCAGGCGGGCGCGTGGTCCGAGCGTTCGAGCGCGTCCGCGAGCAGCAAAGGAAGATCCTCGTGACGAGCGTCGACGAGGTCCTCGAGCGCGCCGAGTCGTGCCTCGACGGTAGACGACGAATCGCGCATGACACGGAGGGAGGCGCGAACGCTCAACACCCGCAGCGCCGCGTCGAGCACCTCGTCGTGCGACGCGCGTAGCGGAGCTTCCTCGCGGTCGGGCTTGGGAACCCGCGTGATGACGACGTACCCCTCGACCCTGGCCTGATCGAGCACGAGCGCGTCGACCGTCGCGGTCTCAGCGGATGCCTCCTCCGATGCTCCCGCGATCGCGTCTTGCTCGTCGAAGCTCGTCACGACGACGTTCTTGGCGCGAAGCACGCTCCGCCACAGCTCGAAGCGCTGTCCCAGGTGATCCCTCAACGCGCGTAGGCGAATCGCTGGGATCACGACGTCGACCGGGCGCTGCGGATCGCCGCCGTCATTGAGCCGGTTGATCGCGTTCATCAACGTCAGCATGTCGCGGGGGCCGCCATCGACGATCGCGAACCTCGGCTCCTTGCCAAGCAGGTACGCGACGAGGTCCGCGCTCACGGCTCGCCTCCCTCGCCCATGAGCTCCAGCACCTCGTCGTCGGTCATGATCTCGACGTACCGATGCTCGGCCCGCTTGAGCACCACGACGCCGCCGCCGTGCTCCACACCGAGGGTCTTCCGAATGTCGCCGGGCAGACGGAAGAGACCGTCGCTCGATACGTACCCAAACGCTCCGTGGTCCGCCGGGAGCTGCACCTGGATCGCCTGTTGCGTGAACGCGAGCGCCTGGCTCACGGGCGTCCGCTCGACGACGGGTCCCTCGTCGGTGAGCCTCATCGCGAGGAAGGTCGAACCCGTTTCGAACGCAGGCGAGTGGCTCGACACGAGGATCTGTTGCGGACCGAGTCCGCTGGCGACGATCGCGCGCAGCATCTCACCGAGCCGGAGCTGCATCTCGTAGCGAAGATGAAGCTCGGGCTCCTCGATCGCGACGATCGCCGAGTTCGCCATGAGGACCCGCGCGACCAGCGAGGCGAGCTGTTGCACGCCCGACCCCATCGACTCGACGGGCAACCGCAAGCGTCCCTTCTGCACGGCCAGCAGCGCCACTCCCCGGTTGCGATTGAAGGTGATCACGACGCGACCGTCGCCGACGATGTGCGTCAGCGAGTTCATCTCGCGCTCGAAGAGCGCCCAACGCTCGGGCATCCCCGGCTCGAGGGATTCCTTCGCGTCATAGAGCGCGAGCGCGAGCTCGCGCGTGAGCGGGCGTCGGAGTTCGTTCGAGAACTCATTTCCGTCGACGCCCGCGACGCGACGGAGAGTGTCGACGAGGATGAAGCCCTGCGCTTTCGACTCTGAGCGCACGTTGAAGTTGCTCACGACGAGGGCCGAGAGCTGACGGAGCGTCGTCCACCACGCCTCGTCTACGACGGGCGTAGCGCCTCTCACCTCGACGTCCACGCAAGCCCGGTGGGCGCGCGTGAGCCGAAACGACACAGGGACAACCCCGTCTTCGACGCCAGGCAGCCCGGCGCGTCCCCAGTCTGCGCGCGTCGCTTCGATCTCTCCGCGAAGCTCGATCGGCGCGGGCTCTTCGAAATTGAAGATGTCGTCGGGTGCGAAGCCCCTCTGCGAGAGCCCCCCCTCGGGCATATGAAAGCGAACGCCGACCGCCTGCCCCTCGCGCACGAGAAAGGCCGCGCTGGTGTCGTCTTCCCCGACGTTCGCCGCGAGCGCCGCCCCGCGCTTCGCCACGCTGCCGAGGAGCACGAAGAACAGGTCAATCGCCTGGAGGAGGTTCGACTTGCCGACGTTGTTCTCGCCGTGGATCACCTCGAACCCGCTGAGACCTTCGAGCGCGACGGATCGTCGGAGATTCTTGTAGCCCGTCACTTCGAAGCGAGTCAGGCGCATCGGATACCTCGCCGCGGAAGCTACCCCAGCCTCGGAATCGATCCAACGCGCAACCTCCCACCACCACCCGCCGCGACGACGCCCTCCGACCATCCCCTCCCTCTACGCGCTGCGCCCCGGCGTGCTCGCGCCCCTCCGCGCCCGCTCCCCCTCCGCCGCCGCCATGCGCGCGACCATCCCGCGGCGCGCTTCACAGACCTCGCGGATGATCCAGACCATCCAGACCCTCTCTTCACAGCGCTTCGTCAGCATCGAGACCATCCAGACCCTCTCTTCACTGAGACCGTGGATGCTCCCGACCATCCCGCGCCTCTCTTCGCAGCCCGTCGCGACCCGCCCGATCGCGCCCGCGGCTCCCTGGCACTACTGTCCCAGAGCAGGCGGCGTACGTGCCGGGCACGCGAAGAATCGCCCCAAAGAACCGGCGGCGGTCACGACGCCGGGAGCGATCTCAACACGACGCCCCGGCGTCCTTACGGCCGCCGGT
>JBPOHC010000406.1:0-43645 GCA_052035985.1 Myxococcota bacterium
CGACGTGCAGCCGCGCGACGTGGAACACCGTGCTCAGCGTCGTGAGCGGCGGCGGCAGCGGCGACCTCTGCAACGACACCAGCACCACATGCGGCCCGCAGTCGACGCTGACGAGCACCATCGCGGCGGGCTCCGGCCTGCACGCGCTCATCGTCGACGGCTTCGGCGGCGCCGCGGGGACGTACACGGTCCTCGTCACGCGCCCGTAGCGCACCCCAGCAAGGGGTCGCCCCGCGCAGCGATCATACGTCACGCCCCCTCCCGGGGGGTATATCGTTGCCAAATCACAACTCAGCCCCCCCCTCCAGGGGGTAATTCGTCGCAAAATCAGAACGATGCTCCCCCCGGAGGGGGTGGTGAACGCTCGAACTCCGGGTCAAGGGCCGGGGCTTCGGGGTCTGTCAGTCCAGATCTCTGGGCGAAGGAACCCCTCTCGGGGGTTCCGGTGCCTTGTTCGGTGATGCAGTCGGGCGCGATGAGATCCAACGGCTGCTGGCGAAAACGACGGGGCCCTGTCTCAGTCGTAGCGCTCGGTGTGGATGCGCTCGCGCGTGAAGCCGAGCGCGTCCTTCAGCGTCGCGCGGACCTCGCGCACCATCGCGTTGAGCCCGCACACGTACGCCTCGCACGCGCCGAGCTCCGCGACGAGCTCCGCGAGATGAAGCTGCACATAGCCCGTGCGCCCCACGGTGCTCTCATCGGGACGCGAGAGCGTGCGCTCGAAGCGAAAGCCCTCGACGCGCGACGCGAGCGCGCGGAACTCGTCGTCGTAGATCACGTCGGCCTCGGTGCGCGCCCCCAGAAGAAGCGTCACGCGCGGCGGTGTGATCGTCCCGTCGAAGAGGCGTTGGATCATCGCGCGCAGCGGCGCGACGCCCGTCCCCGTGGCGACCATGAGCAGCGGCGGCGAAGCGTCTTCGGGGAGCGTGAAGAAGCCCGCGGCGTCGCTCACCGCGAGCGAATCACCGATGCGCGCGGCGTGGAGCCAGCCGCTCCCTTCGCCGCCCTCGACGCGCGTGACGGCGAGGTCGAAGCGTCCGTCGGCGCGCGGGGCGGACGCGATGGAGTACGAGCGCGCGAGGAGGCTCCCGTCGGCGCGCGGGATCTTCACCGACACCCACTGACCGGGTTCGAATGTGAGTGCGGGGTCGGGTTCGAAGGTGAGCTCTCGCACATCGCGCGAGAGCGTCCGGGCGGAGACGAGGGTGATCGTGCGCTGCGCCATGCGCGGAGCGGTCGCGGGCGTGCGATCAGTCGACGTTGAAGAACGCGTCGGCCCAGTTGTCGGGGAGGTTCCTCGCGGCCGCGATGCGCTCGAGGCGCACGTAGAGGCTGCTGAGGGTGCTCTCGGCCGACTCGTCCCAGGCTTCGACGCGGGCCATGTGGCGGCCGAGGTCGGCGAGCGCGTCGGAGCGCGCGGCGAGGGCGCCGTTACCGAGCTTGAGCCCCGAGCGCAGGGACTCGGTGTGCGCGCGCAGGGCAGCGGGCGCATCGTCGCCGCCGCGGTCGAGCGCGTGGACGATGAGCGTCACCTCGGGCACCTCGGAGTCGAGGCCCATGGCGATGACGTCCTCGTGGGGCTCGGCGAAGTAGCGGCCGTAGAGCTCGCTCGACGTGTCGCCCTTCACGGCCTCGACGAGGTCGTGCGCGAAGGCCGAGAGCGCGGCGTCGAGCGTGACGTCGGCCACGCGGACGTGCGCCGAGGCGCGGATCACGGCGCGCTCGAGGCGCTTCCCTTCGGCCTCGATGTTCTCCCAGTCGTTGAGCAGCGCGGCGGCGCGCGACGAGAGCTTCGCGAGCTCGGCGTCACCCGGAAGCGCGGCGAGCGCCTCGACGGTGAACGCGACGTGGTCGGCATTGACTGCGTGTCCTCGGGTCATGCGATTCCTCCCCTGTGAAGGTGTGTGGGGGCCGTTGAGGGCGCCGACGCTACATCAAGCCGCGCGCGCCGAACGATCAGAAAAGCACGCGGATGGTCTGCCCCGCGGGCACCATCGTCGAGCGACGCAGAGAGCCGCCCTCGCGCGCACACTCGATCTGGTGGCTCCCGGCGCTCACGGGGTGGCGCATCAACGGCGCAGGGCCCACGCGAACACCGTCGACGATCACCACGCAGTTCGCCCCGCCCACGGTGACGAAGGTGTTCGCGGTGGGTGCCGCGGGCGCGCTCGGCCTCGCGGGCGCAGGACGCACCACGCGAGCCGCGACGGGCGCGGGCACGGCGGGCGGCGCGATCACGGGCGCGACAGGACGCTGCGCGGTCGGCGCTTGCGGCGCGGGCGACGGAGGCGCTGCGATCCTGGGCGCGGCGACGGACGCATCGGGCACGACCGCGGGCGTCGGGGGCGGCGGAGGCGCAGCGGGGACCGGCACGAGCGCAGGGAGCGACACGGCCTGATCGCGCTCGGGCCGCAGCCGAAACTCGATGGAGCGGAAGCCCTCGGCGGAGACCATGACGTGCACCTCGCCCGCGCGTCGAGGGAGGTGCACCGCGTCGGGGTGCTCGTAGCGCACGCCGTCGATGAACACGCTCGCCCCGCGCGTGAGCCCGAGGAACTGCACCTTCACCACATTCGAAGCGCGCGCCGGAGGACGCGTGCCCTGATAGACGAGGTACGTCGTGGTGCCCGTGATGAGCGCGGTGGCGAGCGCGAGCGCGACGAGGAGCGCGGGGTGCTGCGAGGGCGCGGTGTCTTCGTAGAACTCCTCCGCGGGCATCGGAGGCGCGGGCTGCGTGGGCGGATGCGCGGTCGGGCTCTGGAGCCCCGCGGAGGTCGTCGCCGCGTTCGCAGGCGCGACGGGTCGCACGAGCGAGCGATCGAGCGGACGCACCGCGGTGGGCGCGGCGTCCGACGAGGTCGCGTCGTCTTCGAAGCGCACCATGCCGGGAAACACCGGCGATGCCTCCGAGGTCTCGCCCTCGGGAATCGGAATGACATCGGCCGAGCGGAGCGCCGTGGGCGTTCCGTTGACGGGCGCGGTGGGCCACTCCCGCGTGCGCTCTTCGAAGAGCGCGTTCTCGGCGAGGCCGACCTCGGGGTGCGTGACGACGTAGTCGCGCAGCGCGTCGAGCATCTCGCCCGCGTTGGCGAAGCGCTTGTTGCGATCCTTCTGGAGGCAGCGGTCGATGAGGTCCGAGAGGCCGCGATCGACGCCGTACTCCGACGCCGA
Source organism: Myxococcota bacterium (assembly GCA_052035985.1). Classification (GTDB taxonomy): domain Bacteria; phylum Myxococcota_A; class Polyangia; order Polyangiales; genus CAISKJ01. The sequence goes on from JBPOHC010000406.1 coordinate 3,172, forward strand.
GAGGTGCGGCTCGGTGACCACCGCGACGATCTGCGTGTTGAAGTTGTCGCCGTCGAAGGGGAGGTGTCCCGTGAGGCTCTCGTAGAGCACGACGCCGAGGGCCCAGAGGTCGGCCCGCGGATCGATGGGCTCTCCCTTCGCCTGCTCGGGAGACATGTAGTGGGGCGTCCCGACGGTGGTGTTGATCTGCGTGATCGACCCCATGAAGGCCTTCTCGGGGTTGATGGCCTTCGAGATGCCGAAGTCGACGATCTTCACGTGGGCGTCGCCCTGCGGACCCTTCGTGAGAAAGATGTTCTCGGGCTTGATGTCCCGGTGAACGATCTCTTCGGCGTGGGCGACGGCGAGGGCCTGGAGCACCTGCGCGGTGACGACGATGGCGTCGCGCGGCTGCATCTGCCCGTACTTGACCAGGTAGGTCGAGAGGTCGGTGCCGCGGAGGTGCTCGAGCACGATGAAGAGCGAGCCGTCGTTGGGGTCCTGCCCCATCTCGATGAACTCGACGATGTTCGGGTGCTTCACCCGCCCGGCGTTGGCCCCCTCGTTCAGGAAGCGCTTGACGTTCTCCTGATTGAGCTGGTTCTCCGGGTGCATGATCTTGATCGCGACCCGGCGCTTCGACGGGGTGTGATCAGCTTCGTAGACGATCCCCATGCCGCCGCGCCCGAGCACGCGCAGCAGTCGGTATCTCCCGGCGACGGTCGTTCCGAGCCTCCCCTGTTCCGTCGCCGTGGCCGCCACCCGTACGTCCCTCGTTGTCTTTCGCCGATGATGCTCCGCTGAAAACGCGGGCGAGCATACAGCAGCCCTCCGGCCGCCGTCACCTCTCGTGCGAGGGCACGATGGGAATCGACCGCCGCCGCCGCTCGCGTCTATGCTCCGCGCGCTGAATGCGGTCGGCGAGGCCCACGTCATCGTCGCGCCGACACGACAAGGAGCCACCGAACCGATGCGCACGTCCCACCTCGTCCTCGTCCCTCTCTTCGTGACCTTCGCCGCGGGGTGCACCGTCACGACGGCGCAGCCCGTCGCGTACCCGACGCAGACCACCGTCGTCGCGTCGCAGCCTCCGCCGCCTCCGCCTCCCGTTGGCGTCGCGGTGGGACAGCCCGTGTACGGCCAGCCCGGACCTCCGCCGCCTCCGATGGGCGTCGCGGTGGGACAGCCCGTGTACGGTCAGCCTGGACCGCCGCCGCCTCCGATGGGTGTGGCCGTCGGGCAGCCCGTCTACGGTCAGCCTGGACCTCCTCCGCCCGTTGGCGTCGCGGTGGGGCAGCCCGTGTACGGCCAGCCCGCGCAGCCTCCGATGGGCGTCGCGGTGGGGCAGCCCGTGTACGGTCAGCCCGGTTACGGTCAGCCCGGTTACGGTCAGCCCGGCGTGGCGGTCGCGGCGGGTGGCGGTGTCTCGATGGGTCGTCCCGTCGGTCAGCCCACGCAGGGTGTCGTGGTCGGAGGCCCCGTCGCGACCGGCGTCGGAATGGGCACGCCCATCGCGCAGGGAGTCCCCGGCGGATCGATGGTGGTCACGGGCCCCGGCGCGCCTGTCGCGCAGGGAATGCCCGGTGGCTCGATGGTGGTGACGGGTCCTGGCGTCGCGGTCGGACGCCCGATGCCCGGTGGAACGATGGCGGTCACTGGCCCTGGAACGCCGATCGCGCAGGGCATGCCTGGCGGAACGATGGTGGTCACTGGTCCCGGCGCGCCTGTCGCGCAGGGGATGCCCGGCGGAACGATGGCTGTCACGGGCCCTGGAACGCCTGTCGCGCAGGGGATGCCCGGCGGAACGATGGTGCTCACCGGAGCGGGAGCGCCCGTGCAGGGAGCGTCGTCGAGCACGATCACCGTGACCAATCCTCCGATTCTTCGTCGTCCCCGTGAGGCGCCCGTTCGTCAGATCCCCGCACCGCCTGCCGCTCGCTGAAGCGCCCCGCGCACCTCGCGCAATCCGCACGCACGAAGAGCGAATCACACAACGCGCGAGATCGCGCGAGCGCTCTTCTCATCTCTCGGCGCCTCGGCCATGATGGCGCCTCGGAGAGCAATGACCAGCCCAGGTCCTGAAGTGGAAGTCCTCGTCATCGAAGACGACGACCTCGTGATGAGCGTGGTCGAGCGAACGCTTCGCCACGCCGGATACGCGGTGCACCAGGCCTACAACGGCGAGGACGGGCTCGAGACGCTCGAGTCTCACGTCGGCACGCTCCGCGCGGTGTACCTCGACCTCACGCTCCCTCGCATGACGGGCGACGAGGTGCTCGCGCGCATCCGAGCGCGCGCGCCGTCGCTCCCCGTGCTGCTCTCGTCGGGACACGAGCCGCGGCTGATCCGCAGCGCGACGCTCTCGTCCGCGGCGGGCTTTCTCCAGAAGCCGTTTCGATCGGGCGAGCTGCTCGACGCGCTGCACCGCGCGATCGGCGCGTGAGCGCATCGACGCGCGCTGCGCTCGCTACTCGATGCCGTAGAGCTCGAGCTTGTTGTAGAGCGTCCTTCGGCTGATCCCGAGGAGTCGCGCGGCCTGCGCGCGGTTGTTGTCGGTCTTCTCGAGCGCCTCGAGGAGCGTCTCTCGCTCGACGCCCCTGCGGCGATCGTCGAGGATCTTGCCGCCGCCGTTGATCTGCGCGGAGGCGTGCGTCACCGGGGGCGGCGCGAACGAGGGAGACATCGCCGCGGGCGGCATCGTCGGCGGCGGAATCGATCGCCCCAGATCGAGGACGGGCACGCGTTCGAACTCTCGCTCCACGTCGCGACGACCGAGCCGCGGCGTCGCGCTGAGCATCACGAGGCGCTCGATGAAGTGTTGCAGCTCGCGCACGTTGCCCGGCCACGAGTGCCGACGGAGCGCCTCGAGGGCGTCGGGTTCGAGGGACACGCCGCGGCGTCCGTTGGCCTCGCTCACGAGGGCGCAGAAGTGCAGCGCGAGGGGCTCGATGTCCTCGGGGCGAGCGCGCAGCGGAGGCATCACCACGGGCAGCACGTTGAGGCGATAGAAGAGGTCCTCGCGAAACTCCTTGCGCGCGACGAGCTCGGGCAGCGAGCGGTGCGTCGCGGCCACGAAGCGCACGTCGGCCTTGATCTTCTCGGAGCCCATCACGCGCTCGAACTCGCGCTCCTGGAGCACCCGCAGGAGCTTGGCCTGCATCTCGATCGGGATCTCGGCCACCTCGTCGAGGAAGAGCGTCCCGCCCTGCGCGAGCTCGACGCGGCCGGGCGTCCTCGCGACGGCGCCCGTGAAGGCTCCGCGCTCGTGACCGAAGAGCTCGGCGGTGAAGAGGGTCTCTGTGAGGGCCGCGCAGTTGAGCGTCACGAAGGGCCCCGACGCGCGCGGCGACGATTTGTGGACCAGCTTCGCCGCGAGCTCCTTGCCCGTGCCCGACTCGCCGTGCAGGAGCACCGTCCCCTGCCCCTGCCCCGCGAGCACGAGGAGGTCCTTCACGCTCCGCATCGCCTCGGAGGCGCCGACGAACCCGCTGTCGTCGAGCACCTCGGGCGGAGGAGGCGCGTCGGGCCTCGCGGCGACGGTGTCGATCGCGCGCCGGACGATCGTCATGATTTCGCTATATTCAAAGGGTTTGGTGACAAAATCGAGGGCGCCGTTCTTCATCGCCTCGACGGCGATGTTGATCGTCCCGTGCCCCGTCATCATCACCACCGGGACGTCGGACCAGCGCGCTCGCACCTGCTGGAGCAGCTCCATCCCGTTCATTCCGTCCATGTGCAGGTCGGTGAGCACCACGTCGACGGGGGTGCGCGCCAGCGCGTCGAGGGCCTCCTTCGCAGATCGCACGTGCGTCGCGCGGATCTTCTGCTGACGGAGCGCGGCCCGAAGCATCCGACCGACCGACGGGTCGTCGTCGACGATCAGCACTGAAGCGACTGCAGAGGTCAGCATCCGGGCACCACCGGCGCGCGATGGTACCCGAAGCCGCTCCGCACGCGACGACTCCCGCGCCCGGGTCTCGCAACCACTGATCGGGCGCCGCTGCCCCACCACTCCCTGCGCTCGACACGGGTACGGGCCCCCCCTCACCCATGCTCCGCGCTCTTCGTGGGACAGCGGCCCCGATGCGATCAATCCCCTCGATGCGCCCCCCTGGACGGCCCGCGCGCCCCCCCCGGGTCGTGCAACTGCCGTCTTCTTGGCATCACTCGGCGATCGTCACCCGAAGCACCCCTCGCATGTCCGGCCTCGCCGTTCCCCCGAACGACATCCCGTGAACTTCCCCAAGTGCGAAGGCGTCGGGCAGTGGCGGTGTCGGCTCTCTCGATTGGTCCTCCTGGCGTGCTCGCCGACACCCTCGCGCCGGTATCTCCATGTTCTGCAGCGCACATGCCACGGCTTTCAGAGAGGCCCGCTCGCGAGGATTCACTGAAATTCTCATCCCCACGCGCCGCCCCGTGAGAAGCGCGCGGTGTACAGCCGACTGCACACTGCACAGGACCGCCGTACAGATCGCTTTACACGTGTGCCTGACGCGGCACGCGGCGTGATTGACCTCGCGGGCAGGAGCGTCGACCCTCCCAGGCCGATGACCTCTCCACCCCGAAGCGAGACCGCGCGCGCGGCCGATCAACGACTCCGCGAGGGCGACACCCGCGGGGCGCTCCAACGACTCGTGGCCCTGGTGCGGTCGGCGCCGCACGACTTCGACGCGAGGCTCCGCATCGCCGACGGACTCCTCGCCGCGGGGCAGACGCGCGCCGCCGTCGAGGCCTACACCGCCGTCGCGAGAGAGACCGCCGCCGCGGGGAGGCCGCTCAAGACCTGCGTCGCGCTCAAGGTCCTCGGCGCCCTCGACCCCGGCGTGAACGAGGTCTTCGCCTCCCTCGCGGGGCGGTACGCGCAGGGCTCCCAGAGCCTCGGACGCGCCGTGCGGCTCTCGCTCCCCGACGCCGACGCGGCGGTGCCCGACAGCGCGTGGCTCCCCGCGGACCTCGACGACAAGACGCTCCTCGAAGCGGCCTTCAAGGTGGCCCTCTCGCGCGAGGGGCTCCCCGCGTATCCGCCCGTCGCCGCGCCCATTCCGCTGCTCTCGGAGCTGCCGGCCGACGCGTTCGCGCGCGTGCTCCGCGCCGTCGACCTCGTGCGCGTCCCCGAGGGGTCGGTGATCCTCCGAGAGGGCGAGCCCGCGGAGTCGTTCTTCATGGTGGCCCGCGGCTCCGTGGTGGTCTCTCGCGACGAGGGTCGCACGGTGCTCGCGCGGCCCGGCGAGTCGTCGGTGCTCGGCGAGATGGCCCTGGTCTCGAACGCTCCGCGCATGGCGACGGTCACCGCGGCGACCGACTGCGACCTGCTGGTCTTCGGCCGCGCGGCCCTCGCCTCGGTGAGCAGCGAGCTGGCCGTGGTGGCCTCGGCCCTCGAGCGCTTCATGCAGCAGCGGCTCCTGTCGAACCTCCTCGCGACGCACGCGATCTTCAAGCCCTTCGACGAGGCCCAACGCATCAACCTCGCGGACCGCTTCGAAACCCTCCGCTGCCCCGCGGGCGCGACGCTCATCCGACAGGGCGAGGCGGGCCGCGGGCTCTACGTGCTGCTCCACGGGGAGGTGCGCGTGGTCGCGGCGGGCGAGGGCGGCGAGGTCGAGGTCGCGCGCCTCGGAGGGGCCGAGGTCTTCGGCGAGATCTCGCTGCTGCGCAACGCGCCCACGACGGCCACGGTCACCGCCACGCGAGACTGCACGGTGATGTTCCTCGCGAGGGAGCTCTTCGAACGCCTCGTCGCGGGCGTCGCGCCGCTGCGGGCGTACTTCGAAAACCTCGCCGAGCTCCGGTGGATCGACACGTCGCTCGCCCTCTCGGGCGGCCAGGACGTCGAGGTGCTGATTTGACCGCGTCGAGAGCGTTGGTGTCGCCCGCGCGAAACGTGTTACTGCAACACGCTGAGGCGTGATGGACCTCGTCAACAACACCCCCTACGCAGCCAGACTCTTTCACGGTCACCTCGGCGCAGAGGAGAAGTGCGCGTGGGTGATCGCCCGCGCGACCTTCCGCTACGACCCCGAGCGGGGCGCGCTCACGCCCTCCGACGACCCGTGGCCCGTCTTCGACCAGGCCCTCGAGACCGCCGTGGGGCTCTTTCCCTCGGACAACGTCTTCGTGCGCGAGGGCTGCGACGTGGTGGTCGTGGGCGACGTGCGGCTCGACCGCGAGGTCACGCGCCACACCGTCCGCGTCCGGGCGGGCGCCTTCAGCAACGAGCTCGCGGTCTTCGGCGACCGCGTGTGGCAGCGCTCGATGCGAGGCCCGCTCACGCCGTCGTCGCCCCTGCCCTTTCGTGAGATGACCCTCGACTGGCGGCGCTCCTACGGCGGCACCACCTCCTACCAGTCGACGCCCGCGCCGCACTTTCTCAACCCCGCGGGCATGGGGCTCTACTGGTGCGAAGACGACGCCCGCGAGCGCCCGCTCCCCAACGTCGAAGACCCCGCGAAGCTCATCGCGCGGTGGGAAGATCGCCCCATGCCCGCGGGCTGGGGCCCCATCACCAACGCCCCCACCTGGCACGCCACGCGGTGGTTCATGGACCGCGCCGAGCGCGGCGCGGGCGAGCCCTCGAACGACGAGATCGCCTCGGCCTCGCTGGGGTTCTTCGAAGGCGCCGCCACGCCCGCGATGATCGCCCCGTCGCTCGCTCCGGGTGACCTCGTGGAGCTCACGGGCCTCGGGCCGAGGCCCACGCGCTTCGCGGTGCCGGACCTCGCGCTGCGGGTCTCATCGCGCGTGGGCGACGACCTCATCGAGCGGAGCCTCTCGTACTCGGGGCTCTGGGTGATCGCGCAGCACGACCTCGTGGCGCTCACGGCGCGCGCGAACTTCAGGTACCCTTTCAGGCCGCGCGAGCGACGCGGCGCGACGCTCGACGTGATCTCTCGCGGGGCCCCAGAGGTGAACGCATGGCGATGAAGTGTCAGCTCGTCAGGCCGCTGTGTCTCAACATCGCCGTCGACATGCACGCGGCGGCGATCCAGTGGCCTTTCATCCCGTTGCCCAAGGGGTGGTACTTCAACATCGCGACGACGGAGTGGGTCGTCGGAGACAAGCAGCACGGCACGGTGAAGCAGCGCGGCGACGGGCTCATCAAGCTCGGTCACGACTGCCAGTATCTCAGGCCGCACCTGCCGTTCCCGGTGCCCTTCCCCGAGGTGATCTTCTGGGCGGTGTTCACCGCGCTCGGGTCGAGCAAGACCGTGTGGGCGTCGTTCAAGACCAAGCACGGCGGGAACCCCACGGCGGTGATGTTCCTCGGCTTCGGCTCGTGCGTGGCGGTCATCAACCAGGCCGACTGCGGCGACCTCTGGTACAACCCGACGATCCTCTCGGTGCAGGTGCCCACCAACGTGTTCGCCGGGATGAGCCTCGGCGACATCCTCGGGTGCCTCCTGATGATCCTCATCGACGTGCTGCTCTCGAAGCTCCTCGAGAAGGTGCTCGGCAAGCTCACCGATCGCTTCACGAAGTGGCTCGCCAAGACCCCCCTCGGCAAGCTCCTCGCGAAGGCCAAGGACAAGGTCTCGAACAAGCTCGCCTCGATCCTCATGAAGGCCCCGGGCATTCGGAGCCTCGTGCAGAAGGCCGTCGCGGCGAACCAGTTCCGCTACGTCACGAAGATCCTGCTCCAGTACAAGAACAACCCGTTCCGCTATCAGATGGCGCAGAACGCCGTCGACCGCGCCGAGTCGATGCTGACCAAGCAGTTCGCGAAGCAGCTCGAGAAGCAGGTCGTCGACAAGGTGATCGGCAAGGGCACGGGCGCCGTGGGCGACGCGATCAAGAGCGCCACGGGGCTCCCCGTCGACCCGATCAAGGCCGTGACCAAGCCCGCGGACACCATCACCGACCTCATCAAGGGTGAGAACAACGCCAACGTCGAGCGCTTCGCCTCGCTCGTCGACGGACGCCCCTACGCCCCGACGCCTCCGCCCGCGCCTGCGCCTGCGCCCACGGGTTCGGGGTCATGGTGAGCGACGACATTCTCACCTACGTCACGCAGTCGAGCGACGGGGGCGCGCACTTCATCCAGGTCACGACGCGCCGCACCTACGCCCTCGCCAACGGCCGTCGCTGCGAGGTCTCTCCGCGACAGAGCCCGCTCTCGCCCGCCATCGAGTACTACGACGACCGCGCGGGACAGGGCGGCGCGATCCTCCCTCGCACGGACCCCGACCTCTTCGCGCCGCTCAAGCTCGCCACCGACGTGGTGGTGCAGGGCAACGCGTGGAGCCCCTCGGGCCTCGTCCCGCAGCTCGACGTGAGCGTGGCCGTGCTGCCTCCGCACGCGGGCAGAGACGCGTCTCGCGCCGCGCGGGTGATGCGCGTCGTCGGTGATCGCCGCGTCGAGTGGCGGGGCGAAGGCAACGCGCCGACCTTCACGCCGCCGACGCCCTTCTCGAAGATGCCCCTCACGTACGACCGCGCGTACGGCGGCCGTGACCTCTGGGGAGAGCGCACGCACCCCGACGAGAACCTCGACTGGTTTCAGCCCTACACCGACGTCTCGAAGGAGGAGCTCTCGCCCTACAACTACGCGCGCAACCCCGCGGGCCGTGGCTACGTGGTGTTCCCCGATCGCGCGGCCTTCGACGCGTTGCAGCTCCCGAACCTCGAGCTGCCCGGCGACCTTCTCACCCCCGAGAGATTGTGCTCGGGCGACGCGAACCGCTGGCCGATGCAGCCCGTCCCCGCGGGCTTCGACTGGTGCGAGCAGTCGTGGTTTCCCCGCTTCGCCTTCCTCGGGATGGGCGTCGCGCACGGCGCCTCCGCGAGTGATTTCGTCGAGGTTCGCTCGGGCTACCTCAGCGCCGAGCACGTGATGCGAAACCCCCTCGAGAGCGAGAGCCCCATCACCGAGAGCTTCGACGACCGGATCTACAACGGAGCGTCTCCGTGGCTGATCCTCCCGCGGCTCACGGGGGCCGAGCGCGTGGTGCTCACGAACCTCCACCGGGTTCATTCGAAGCTCGAGTTCGAGCTTCCCGGGGAGCGTCCGCAGGTGCTCGTCGACGTGCCCGGCAGAGGGGCCACCGAGCTCCCCGCCACGCTCGGCACCGTGCTCATCGAGCCCGACGAAGACCGCGTGTCGCTCGTGTGGGGCGCGCGCCTCGCGATCGACCTCCCCATCACCGAACAGCAGGAAGAGTCGCTCCGTTACGCGGTGCGATGGAGGTCCGCGTGAAGCAGCCCCGCGCGTCCGTCGATCAGCCCGCGGCGCTCTCCGCCGAGCCCGCCACGTCGATCGAGGAGCTCCCGCTCGCCACGCGCGAGGTGACGCTCCCCTCGGGTCGCGCCGTCGAGATCAGCACCGAGGGCGGCGCCGAGCGCCTTCGCGTACGAGGGCGGGGAGGACGCGTCGAGCTCACCGTGGTGCTCACCGACGCGGGACCGAAGCTCGTCTTCGAATCCGCCGACGTCGAGATCAAGAGCGTTGGCGCGGTCACCGTCGACTGCGAGCGCTTCGCGGTGAACGCGCGCGCCGAAGCCTCGATCCGATCTGAAGAGGTGCGCGTCGAGGCCACGCTCGGGAGCGTCGCCGTGCTCGCCAACGACGTCGTCTCGCTCGACGGCGAAGAGGTTCGGATGAACTGCGACAAGCCCGACGACGTTCCGCCGTGGCTGCGCGACACGCTCGGGGCGAAGCTCACGAAGGGCGCGACGGTGCCCGCGAGCGACGTGCAGGGCGACGCGTCGCTCGTCGAAGAGTTCGAACAGATCACCTCACGAGACGCTTGAGGGCGTCGCGCACGAGCGCGTCGAGAGGCTCGCCCGCGCGCTCCGCGAACTCCGCCGCCACGCGCTCGGCCTCGACGGGCTTGAACCCCAGGTTCTGCAGCGTCGCGACGAGCGTCGCCATCGGTCCCACGGGAGCAGCCGGCGCGACGGGCGCAGCTGCGGTCGTCGCGAAGCCCTGAGACGGTGGCGCGATGCCCGCCACGAGGCCCGGGGTGATCTTGTCCTTGAGCTCCAGCGCGAGGCGCTCGGCGAGGCGCTTGCCCACGCCGGGAACGGCCTGAAGTCGCTTCACGTCGTTGCGCGCGATGGCCGACGCGAGCTCGTGCGGGAGCAGCGAGCCGAGCACGGCGATGGCGATCCTCGGGCCGATGCCCGCCACGGCCGTGAGCGCGCGGAAGGTCGACCGCTCGCCCTCGTTCGCGAAGCCGAAGAGGGTGATCGCGTCTTCGCGCACGTTGGTGACCACCAGCAGGGTCACCGCGCCGCTCGCGTCACGCGGCGCGCGGCCGAAGGTGCCGAGCGGCACGCTCACCTCGTAGCCGACGCCGTGAACGTCGATCACCGCGGTGCCATCCGCCGACTCAGAGACCACGACCCCATGCAGGCGACCGATCATGACGGCGCAACCATAGGGCACCTCGCGCCGCGTTGCACCGGTCTCTCGCGAGGCTGCTGGACAGCCTACGTCACGGGCTCTGGTGGCTCACGGCCGCGACACGGTTGTCGCGCGCGATGAGACCCGCCCCGAGAGCGACGCGCGACGATCACGCGAGAAGCTCTTCGAAGCGCCGTCGTGGTACGCTTTTCGCTGCCATGCTCGGTCGCTTGTCACGAGTGATTTTCTTGATGACCACGAGCTGCATCATCACCAACCCGACCGAGTACGTGACCGAGCGACCGCTCACGCCGCCGCACATCCGCGACGTGCGGGGCACCACGCAGCCGCGCATCGGGAACCTCGTCGCCATCAGCGACGCCGAGCCCGACGCGCGCTTCTACGTCCCTGTCGACGACGAGGGGACCAACGACGTGATGGAGTGGCGCTTCTTCATCAACACCGACCGCGACTGCAACCCGGCCGTCGCGGGCAACTGCCTCCCGCAGCAGGACGGCGAGATCCGCGGCGACGGCGCGGCCACGCGGCGCTACGTCGAGCACACGATCCGCGGCTCGCTGCTCGCCGTGGGGTGCAACCGCGTCGAGCTGTGGGTCTCGTCGCACTTTCTCCCCGAGGGCGACCGGCACACGCCGCAGCGGGCGGGCGACGTCGACTTCGCGACGTGGTGGATCTTCAAGCCCGCGACGGGCGCGGCCACCGTCGACCCCATCGAGTCGTGCGCAGCGCGGGTGCAGCCGTGACCTCGAAGGGCGCGTCGATCATGGCGCTGCTCGCGGCGCTCGCGTCGTGCGCCGACGACCGATCGATCGTGGGCCCCGCGACGGTCAACCGCTGCGGCGGAGACGCGGAGTGCCGCGAGGGCGTGTGCGACCTCGCGCGCCATCGATGCGTCGCGGTGGCGCGCACGGAGGTGTTCTTCCGCGTGGTCCCGCCCGAGAGCGCGGGTCAGGGCGCGGGCCTCCCGACGCTCACGCCGCCTCGCTCGCTACGCACTGGCGAGGTCGTCGACCTGTCGTTCCGCGCGCGCCGCACGGTCTACGGCGTGGTCGCCGCGCAGCGCGAGGGGGCGTCGATGGAGGCCCCCGATCCGCTCACGGCGGCGGTGCGCTTCACGCCCTCCGACGCGCCCGAGGTGATGTCCGCGGTGGAGGTGTTCTCACAGACGCAGCCCCTGCCCTCGATGTCGAGCGACCGCGCGATCTACACCTGGACCGCGACCCTCACCGACGGCACCTACGACGTGCTCGTGCGGCCCGCGCAGGCGCTCCGGGCCACGGTTCCTCCGCGCTTCGAACGGCGCTTCGACGTGCGCTCCGACAGCGCGCAGCAGCGCTTCGACATCTTGTACCCCGCGTCGTACTCGCGCTGGTCGGGCGTGATCCGCACGCGCGCGGGGGCGCCCGTCGGCGGGCTCTCGGTGCGCGCGATCGACCCCGCGAGCCACAACCTCGACGTGTCGACGGTGGTGACCTCGGGCGGCGCGAGCGGCTTCGTCCCCGGGTCGTTCTCCGTCGCGATGGCCCCCGGCGCGCCGCAAGATTGGGTGCTGCGCATCACTTCGAACGTCAACGCGCACGCGGGCCTCGTGGTCGAGATCCCGAAGGCCGACTGCGCGAACCTCGACCCGACGGGCCACGACCTCGCCATCGAGCTTCCCACGGAGCTCGGGCTCCCCGTCTCGGGGTCGACGCCGCCGTCGGGTCCGCCCGGCGAGCCGACGCCGCAGTGCACGGGCTGTGTGCTCGTGAACGCCTCCGTCGAAGGTCCTTCGGCCAACGGCGCGAGCAGGAGCCTCCGAGGCGCGACGGTGACGCTCCGCACGACGATCTCGACGGCGGGCACCTCGCTCGGCAGCGGCGCGCGCGCGTGGTTCGAAGACCGCGTGCAGACCGACGACGACGGGAGCTTCTCGACGTGGCTTGTCCCGGGCACCTACCAGGTCGTGATCGAGCCGCCTGACGCGGAGTTCGCCAACTCGGTGCAGTCGTTCCTCGTGGGGAGCGACGCGCGGGTGCAGTCGGGCCGCGTGCTCACGGTCTCTCCGCGCATCCCCGTCGAGGGCAGGGTGATCACCGCGAGCGGTCAAGCCCTCATGAACGCGCACGTCCACGCGGTGCCCTTTCAAGACGCCTACGCGTCGCACCCGTGCCTCTCCGAGGTCGGGATGCTCGCGCTCGCGCCTTCGGCCAACCCCGACGACACCACCACGGGCGCGGACGGCACGTACCGCCTCGACCTCGACCCGGGGCTCTACCGAATCGTCGTCGATCCGCCGACGGGCGCGGGCTTCGCCACCACGCTCGACCAGACGCGCTGCGTGCAGAGCCGCATCCGCGCGCTCGACGTTGTGATGGACTCGCCCGTCGAGGTGCACGGCGTCGTGCGCGGCCCCGACGGCGCGGTGGCCCCTGGCGCTCGCGTCGAGGCCGTCGTGCGCGTGCGTGAAACCGGCGCCGAGGGCGTCACCGTGCGCGTCGGGAGGGTGATCGCGGGCGCGGGCGGCGCCTACTCGATGCTCCTGCCCGCAGACACCGCGACGTCGCCCTGAACCGTTGCGTCTACGCGCTGCGATCGGGATAGAGTCCCGCGCATGGGACACGCGCACGGCTCTCTCGAAGCTCCGTTTGCGGACATCCACGTCGAAGACGGCGTGGTCCGCGTGACGCTCCTCCACGACCCCGTGGTCGACGGCGTCGACATGGCGATCTACATCGACGGCTCCGCGAGCATGAGCGAGGAGTTCGAGTACCGCGACGACCTCCCGGTGCACGACGACCACGACGAGGCGCCCCCCGTCGCGACGCAGGGAGCAGCCTCCGTCGACGCGCCCGCGAAGACGACGCCCAAGGGCGAGAAGAGCTGGATCGCGAAGCTCTTCGGGTGGTTCTCGAGCGACGACGATGACGATGGCGACGACGATCACCACGACGACGATGACGATGATGACGACGATGACGACCACCACGGCGCGCGTCACGGCGGCGCGGTTCGCACGGGCGAGCGCACGAACATGGTCGAGCCGCAGGTGCGGCGGATGCTCCAGTACCTCGCGACGAAGGACCGCAACGGGAAGCTGAGGATGGCCTACTGGGCCTGCGGCAACTCGGGGTCGCAGATCGAGGTGGTGGGCGAGGTGTCGGGCGTCGACGCGGCGACGCTGCTGGTCCCCGGGCCGGTGCACCAGGGGTCGGGCACGAGGCTCGTCCCCGCGATGAAGGACTTCATCGCGTACATGGAGGGCGCCGCGCGCGACGGAGCGAAGCGCGGCTGCGGCGTGTTCGTGACCGACGGTCAGATCAGCGACATCGGCGGCGTGATGAAGCTCTCGGCGAGCATCGCGGACCGCATCGCGAAGCGCGCGCTCCCGCCGCTTCACCTCGTGCTGGTGGGCGTGGGCGAGCAGGTGAGCGAGTCGCAGATGGAGGAGATCTCACACGCCGAGTTCGAAGGCGCCGAGCACCTCTGGTGCCACCGCGTCGCCGAGGAGATGCACGAGATGGCGGAGCTCGTGTCGGGCCTCGTCGACAGCACCATGACCGTGGCCTCGGGCGGCACCGTCTACGACTCCAGCGGGAACGTCGTGAAGCGCTACGAGCGCAGGCTCCCCGCGGTGCTGGAGTTCTCGCTCCCCGCGGGCGACCGCAAATTCACCCTGGAGATCGACGGGCGGCGGTACACGCAGAAGCTCCCCGCGGAGGAGCATCACTGAGCGACGGGTCACCCTCGCGACCTCCTGTCTGAGCCCGTGCGATTTCTTGATGGACGCCCATCGCCGCGTACAACCCTCAATGTCGCGCCACGTTGCCTCCGGTCGGCGCGAGGAGGAGCTGTCATGTCACCGGCATTCGCGCGGACCCGTGTCTCCGCGTCTCTCACGATCGCGCTCGCGCTGACCGCGAGCTGCGCGACGCCTCGCTATCACTCCGCGGCGCTGGCCACGCCGGGCGCGGGGCTCCGTACGCCCATCATGTTCGGCTCCGAGGTCGCGATCCGAAGCCGCGTGTGCGCCCCGCGCTCGTACGCGCCGCTGCGCGAGTACCACACGCGCCGCACCGTGCGAGAGAGCGGCGGAGCCTTCGGCACCAGCCGCGCCGACGTGGAGGAGGGCGCCCCCGAGGCCGACATCCCCGCAGGGGCCGCCGTCCGAAACGTCGTGATCTCCATCGAGACAGCCTCGGAGCGTCCCACGAGCACCGTGGGGAACCTCTCGTCTGGTAGCGGCGCGGCGGGGGGCGCTGCGGCCGTCGCAGCGGGGCTCAGCGCGCTCGCGAGCATCGCCGCGTCGCCGACCTTTCGCGGCACCCTCGACGTCCGCGGAGAGGTGGTCGCGGTGCCTCCGGTGGGGTGCGCGCCGATCGCGTCTCAACCCGCGGGGGCTTCGCGATGAGCGTGTTGAAGCATCGCCGCATGGCGCCCCTCGCGGCCCTCGCAGCCATCGCAACGCTCGCGGCCGAGACGCTCACGGGCTGCGCGAACCCCCTGCGACTCACGGCGAGCAACGTGCGATACCCCGTCTCGCTCACCGACGCGGTGTACGGCCCCGACCACCGGCTCCTCCGCGACGCGGACCTCGTGCGCGTGCGGGAGATCAGCGCCGAGGCCGACCTCTGCGCCATGGAGCGCGCGAGCGGCGAAGGACCGCTCGACCTCTCTCCGATGCTCAACGACCTCATCGCGCAGAGCGAGGGAGAGGCAGTGGTCGACTTTCACCTCGCACTGCAGCCGCCCTCGGGCGAGGTGAACTTTCACGAGAGCGACTCCCGCTGCGTCACCGTGGGTTGGACCGGGAGCGTCGTGCGGCGCGCGCCGAACCTGCTCGCGCTCGCCGAGGTGCGCGCCGACTGCGACGATCACCGCGCCCGCGCGTGCGGCGAGCTCGCGCGGCGGACGCTCGTGGGCGAGGGCGTCGAGGCCGACGCGCGCGCGGCGCTTCAGCTCTACGACGGAGCGTGCGAAGGAGGCGACGCGGGCGCCTGCGCCGCGACCGCGGCGATGTGGCGAGAGGGGCGTCACGCCGACGCAGACGCGGCGCGCGCGCTCACGTACGAGCAGCGCGCGTGTGAGCTCGGCGCGGTCGACGCGTGCGGGCGCGTGGGGATCGCGCTGGCTGACGAGCGATCGACGGGCTACGACCCCGTCCGCGCGAGGGCCGCGCTCGATGCGCCTTGCGCAGCGGACGACGCGCCGAGCTGCACTGCGCTGGCGGGGCTCCTCTCGGCGGGCGTGGGAGGCGCCGCCGACGTGCCGCGCGCCTTGGACCTCTACCGCCGGTCGTGCGCGCGAGACGCGACGGCGTGCACGCGCGCCGGGGCGATCTACGCCGCGGGTCGCAATGGAGCGCCCGACCTGCGCGCGGCCCTCGCGCTCTACGGCGTCGGCTGCGATCGCGGCGATGCGACGGCGTGCAGCGCGGCGGGCGAGATCTACGCGCGCGGCCCCGCGAGCCTCGCGAGCCCGATCCTCGCGCGGAGGAGCTTCGAGCGCGCGTGTCAGGCCGGTGACGCTGCGGCCTGCGGGCGCGTCTCCGAGGGCGCAGCGCGCTGACCGCTACGCCAGGCGCGGTTGCGGCGTAACGCGAGGGCGCGGGTCGACTCCCGCTCTTGACAAACACCGCTCGCAGCTATGCAAGCGCTCGCGAGAAATGTAGGTTTCGAATGGGCATCGCGTTTGTGCGCGTGGCCCGGCAGGAACCACGCACGTGCCCAACCTCGACGAAGCCTTTTCGCACTCTGACCCTCCCGAAGACACGGTGCCGCCGCCGTCGCACATCGTGGCGATCGGCGCGTCGGCGGGGGGACTCGAGGCGATCGAGAGCTTCTTCGTCAACATGCCCAGAGAGAGCGGCCTGGCCTTCGTGGTCATTCAGCACCTCTCGCCCGACTACAAGAGCCTCATGGTGGAGCTCCTCTCGAAGAAGACCGCCATGAGCGTGCACCGGGCCGAGGACGGCCAGCGCGTGCTCCCCAACCACGTCTATCTCATCCCGCCGAAGAAGAACCTCACGATCTTTCACGGCAAGCTGCTCCTCAGCGATCAGGACGCGAACCGCGGGATCAACCTCCCCATCGACGTGTTCCTGCACTCTCTCGCCGAGGACCAGGGCGAGAAGGCCGTCGCGATCATCCTCTCGGGCACCGGGAGCGACGGGATGCGCGGCATCCGCGCGATCAAGGAATACGGCGGCATGGTGATGGTGCAGGACGAGGAGTCCGCGCGCTTCGACGGCATGCCCCGCGCCGCCATCTCGACGGGCCTCACGGACTTCGTCATCGCGCCCGAGCGCATGCCCGCGCAGCTCCTCGCGTTCGTGAAGCACCCCTACGTCGCCAAGTCCGAGCGGTCGGAGACGGTGCTCACCGACGAGGAGGGGCTCAGCCACCTCTTCGCGATCCTGCGGGAGCACTGCAAGGTCGACTTCACGTTCTACCGCCCGAGCACGGTCTCGCGACGCATCGAGCGCCGGATGACCGTGCACCAGATCGAGGAGATCAACGCCTACGTGGCCTTTCTCCGCAGCTCGCCGGCCGAGGTGATGACCCTCTTCCGCGAGCTGCTCATCGGCGTGACGAGCTTCTTTCGCGACACCGACGCGTTCGAACGCCTCGCGCTCCACGGCCTGCCCGAGATCTTCTCGCGCGACCGCCACGAGGAGGTGCGCTTCTGGGTCGCGGGCTGCTCGACGGGCGAGGAGGCCTACTCCCTCGCCATCCTCGCGAAGGAGTGCATGGAGGAGCTCGGCACCTCCCACGACGTGAAGATCTTCGCGACGGACATCGACCGCGAGGCGCTGCACTACGCCGCCGCGGGCGTGTACCCCGAGAGCGTCGCGGCGGACCTCTCGCCGAGGCTCCTGGCGAAGTACTTCTTCAAGAAGCACGACTCGTTTCAGGTCGCGCGCAACATCCGAGAGATGGTGGTCTTCGCGCCGCACAACCTCATCAAGGACCCGCCCTTCACGAACATCTCCCTGGTGAGCTGCCGCAACCTGCTCATCTACCTCCAGCCCGTGCTCCAGAAGAAGATCCTCGAGCACTTCAACTTCTCGCTCACCGCGCGCGGCGTGCTCATGCTCGGCACCAGCGAGACCACGGGCGACACCGCGGACTTCTGGGAGACCATCGACGCGAAGTGGAAGCTCTACCGCTCCAAGGGTCGGCAGTTCGCCCTCGGCGTCGGCGCCCTCTCGACGGCCCACAGCGAGCTCACCATCCGCGAGCGGCGGGCGCGCTTCGCGGGTCAGCGGCGGTCGCTCCACGGCGGCGACGACGAGCGGCTCCTCGAGCGCCTCGTCGAGACCCTTTCGAACGACATCCTCCCGCTGACGCTCATCGTCAACGCGCAGCAGGAGATCGTGCACCTCGTCGGCGACACCGACGGCTTCTTCAAGCTCCCCTCGGGGCGCCTCGTCAACGACATCGCGCAGCTCGCCGTGAAGGACCTCACGGTCCCGCTCACCACGGGGATCCAGAAGGTCTTTCGTCAGCGGCAGGAGCTGCGGCTCTCGAACCTCCGCGTGCGGCACGGCGGCGAGTCGCGCGTCGTCGAGCTGCGCATCAAGCCCATGCCCGAGCGCAAGGGACAGGAGCCCCTCGTCGCGGTCTTCATCAGCGGGATGCGGACGCACGGCGCCGCCGAAGCGGGCCCCGAGGTGCAGACCTTCGACCTGTCGCGCGAGGCCGAGATCCACCTCCAGGAGATCGAGCAGGAGCTGCAGTTCACCCGCGAGAACCTCCAGGCCACCATCGAGGAGCTCGAGACCTCCAACGAAGAGCTGCAGGCCACGAACGAGGAGCTCCTCGCGAGCAACGAGGAGCTCCAGTCGACCAACGAGGAGCTCCAGTCGACCAACGAGGAGCTGTTCACCGTCAACGCCGAGTCGCAGAGCAAGATCATGGAGCTCGCGCAGCTCCACAACGACGTCGACAACCTGCTCAGCACCTCGCAGATCGGCACCCTCCTGCTCGACGAGAACGCCGAGGTGCGGCGCTTCTCGCCGCAGATCGCGACGCTCTTTCACCTCCTCGACAGCGACGTCGGGCGGCCCATCGCCCACTTCGCGCACCACCTCACCCAGATCGACGTGATGTCCGTGATCTCCCAGGTGCAGTCGTCGTCGATGTCCGTCGAGCGCGAGGTCTGCTCCCGCGACGGCCGCTGGCACCTCATGCGCGTGCTGCCCTACAAGGTCGGGCCGCGGGCCTTCTCGGGCACGGTGCTCTCCATCGTCGACGTCACCCGCATCAAGCAGGCCGAGGTGGCCGCGCGCGAGTCCGAGCGCCGCTTTCAGGCCATCGCCAACGCGTCCTCGACGCTCCTCTGGATGTCGGGCAAGGACAAGGGCGCCCTGTGGTTCAACGACGTGTGGACCCGCTTCACCGGCCGCACACGCGAGAAGGAGCTCGGCGACGCGTGGCGCGAGGGCGTCCACCCCGAGGACCGCGCGCGCTGCCTCGCGGCGTACACGGCGGCCTTCGGCGCCCGGCTCCCCTACGTCACGGTCTACCGCCTCTTGAGGCACGACGGGGTGTACCGTTGGCTGCGCGAGCGCGGCGAGGCGCACAACGACGCCATCGCCGGCTTTCTCGGGTATCTCGGCTCGTGCGTCGAGATCACCGAGCGCGAGGCCGAAGAGGCGATGGACGACCACGCCCCGAGGAGCGAGCGATGAGATCCGATCGCAACGACCGCAGCAACGACCGCAGCCACGCGCTCAGGGTCCGCGCCGAGGCACTGCTCGAGCGCAGGACCGACGACGACGCGGCGGACATGGCGCCCGAGGTCAGGGCGCTCGTCCACGACCTCTCGGTGCACCAGATCGAGCTCGAGCTCCAGAACGAGGAGCTCCGCGACGCGCAGCAGCGCATCGCGCAGGCCCGCGACGACTACGCGCTGCTCTACAACCAGGCGCCCGTCGGCTACATGACCCTCGACGCCAACGGGATCATCCTGCGCGCCAACGAGACCCTCGCGCGCATGCTCGGCGCGGAGCTCTCGGCGGTCACCGGGACGGCCTTCGCCGACCACCTCGTCGCCGCCGACCGCGACGTGCTCAACGTCCGCTACAAGGCCTTCTTCAAGGCCCCGAAGGAGAAGTCCGTCGAGGTGAGCGTGCGGCACGGGGCCGGAGAGGTCGTGCGCGCGCGCCTCACCGGCCGACGGGAGCACGACACCGACGCGGCGGGGGCGCAGCGGTCTGACGGGCCCCTGCTCGTCGTCGTGCACGACGTCACCGAGGCGCACCGCGCGAGCGAGGCCCTCCGGGCCGAGAAGGAGCTCCTCGCGGTCACGCTACGGAGCATCGCCGAGGCGGTGATCTCGACGGACCTCCGAGGCCGCGTCACCTTGATGAACCCCGTCGCCGAGGAGCTCACCGGGTGGCGCTTCGAAGACGCCCGGGGCCTCGCGCTCACCGACGTGGTCCGCGCTTGCCGCGAGGAGACCCGCGAGCCCTGCCCGAGCCTCTTCGAGCGGCTCACCGAGCGCGGCGAGGCCGTGAAGGTCGAGGGCCGCGCGGTGCTCGTCGCACGCGACGGCGGCGAGCGCCTCATCGCGGAGAGCGGCGCCCCCATCCGCGACGGCGACGGTCAGCTCGTCGGCGCGGTGCAGGTGCTCCGTGACATCACCAGCGAAGACAAGATGCAGCGCGAGATGCAGCGCATGGCGCGCCTCGACTCGCTCGGGGTGATGGCCGGCGGCATCGCGCACGACTTCAACAACCTCCTCACGGCGATCGCGGCCAACATGGGCCTCGCGAGGGACGTGCTGCGCGCCACGCCCTCGGCGCTCGCGGACGCGTGCCTCGCCGACGCCGAGGTGGCGGCCAGCCGCGCGCGGGGCCTCACGCAGCAGCTCCTCACGTTCTCGAAGGGCGGCGCGCCGGTGCGCGAGACGATCACGCTGCCGCCCATCGCCCGCGAGGCGGCGTCGCTGGCGCTCACGGGCTCGCGGAGCCGCTGCGAGATCGACGCGCCCGACACCCTGTGGCCCGTCTCGGCGGACAAGGGGCAGGTGTCGCAGGTGCTCCACAACCTGCTGCTCAACGCCGATCAGGCGATGCCCGAGGGCGGGAGCATCTCGCTGCGGCTCTCGAACGCGCGCATCGAGCGCGGCGCGTCGGACCTCGTCCCGCCGGGGCCCTACGTGCAGATCGTCGTGCAGGATCAGGGTCACGGCATCGCGCCGGAGATCAGGGACAAGATCTTTGACCCGTTCTTCACCACGAAGCACCAGGGGTCGGGGCTCGGCCTCGCGTCGGCCTGGTCGATCGTGCGCAACCACGACGGGTACATCCGCGTCGAGTCGACGCCGGGGCGAATGAGCGCCTTCTCGGTGCTCCTGCCAGCCTCGCCGGAGTTCGCGCCGCGCGAGGACGACCTCGCGGCGGAGCCCCCGCGGCCCCGCGCGTGGCGCGTGCTGGTGCTCGACGACGAGCCCATGATCGCGCGCATCGCGCAGCGCATCCTCGCGAGCGACGGGCACCAGGTGACCACCGCCGCCGAGGGCTCCGCCGCCATCGCCGCGTGGATGAAGGCTCGCGCGACGGGGAAGCCCTTCGACCTCTTGATCCTCGACCTGACCGTCCCCGGCGGCCTCGGCGGCAAGGAGGTCATCGCCGAGCTTCGCAGCCTCGATCCGTCGGTGCGCGCCATCGCCTCGAGCGGCTACGCCACGGACCCCATCATGGCGAACCACAGGGACTACGGCTTCGCCGCGAACCTGCCGAAGCCGTACACCATCGACGAGATGCGCGAGCTCGTGGCGCGGCTCCAGCGAGAGTCCGCGCAGCCCTCTCACTGACCCCGCGACGGGTTCACTTCGCCGACGTCGCGCTCGCCTCTCGCGCCTCGGCGCGCGGCGGCGGCGCGCCTGCGAAGCGCACGTTCGCGATCTTGTTCACCAGCTCGAACCAGAACGGCGCGCCGAGCGACACGGCGATCATCGAGCACAGTATCCCGAGCACCTTCCCGAGCCAGGCGAGCGCGTCAGACTGATCGCCCGTGGGGTACGCGCCCTCGTGCCACCCGATGGGCAGGTCGAAGCTCTTCACCCGCGTCGTCGCGCGCGTGAGGTCGGCGACCGCCGTGTCGATCGCGGGATCGGCGCGGACCTCCGGCGGCGACTGACGCAACCGATCGGCGGCGGCGACGAGCGCGGCGCGCTGCGGGGCGTCGCTGTAGAGCGAGCGCGCGATCTGGAGGCTGTCGACGTTGCAGATCGCGCAGACGCAGGCCGCGATGACGAGGATGTTCCGCTGCGTCTTGCGCTTGTACTCGCCCGACACGCGGGTCATCGCGTCGTCGAACCAGCGCTCGAGGCGCGCCCTCGCGGCGCCCGCGCTCTCGACGGTGTCGTCGATCTGAGGGAGGAGCACGATCTTCGCCCACGCGTCGTGCTCGAGCACGCGGCGGAGCTCGTCGAGCGAGGTGTGCGAGACGCCATCGTCGCGCTTCGGCGCCTGCTGTCGAAGCTGATCGAGCAGCGCCGACACGAACATGTGCGACGGCACGTAGGAGGGTCCGCGCTCGGCGTCTTGCGTCTTCGCGTCGCGCTCGTCGGCGACGTGGCGCAGGCCCTTGAGGATCGGGTGGTTCAAGAGCTCGTCGAGCCGCGGCGACTGCGGCGTGAGGCTGAGCAGCGTCTTGATCCCGTTGCGGAGCGTGCTCGCGCGGAGGCCGTAGCCCCACGCGATCGCCTCGTTGATCGCCGAGCAGACGACGGCGAACAGCAGATAGACGACCGTGAGTCCGATCGCGACGTCGAGGACGGTTCCCATCATCGTCTCCCTTCCCGGTTGATTGCGCGCGCGGACGAGGGGCGGCGCTTCGCCAACAACCCCGCGCGAGGGGCGCGAGTCTACGCGCGCTCGATCGCGGCGCGCGATTCGATTCGACGCGCCTCGCGGGACCGCGTGCGCCCGCCGCCGCGATGGGGCATAACCCGCGCCCCCATGCGCGCACCCGAGCCCTCACGCCGAGGCGTGTTCGCGACCTCGCTCCTGGGGCTCCCGAGGCTCTACTGGATCCTCTGGGCGGGGCAGTTCATCAACCGCCTCGGGAGCTTCGTGCTCACCTTTCTGCCGCTGTTTCTCACGGAGCGGCACGGCTACACCGACGCGCGCGCGGGCGCGGTGCTCTCGCTCTACGGCCTCGGCGGACTCTTCGGCGCGTCGCTCGGCGGATGGGCCAGCGACCGCTACGGACGGCGCGTCACCATGCTCGTCGCGCTCGTCGCGAGCGCCGCCGTGCTGCTCGCGTTCGGCGTCGCGCCCGCGGGCGTGCTCCTCGCGACCGCGGCCTTCGCGCACGGCGTCTGCAACGGCTACGGCCCGGCCCTCTCGGCCGCCCTCGCCGACGTGGTCACCGTCGACGATCGCTCGCGCGCGTTCGGATATTTCTACTGGGCCGTGAACCTCGGCTTCACCGTCGCCGCGTGCGCGGGCGGCGCGCTCAGCCGACACGGCTTCTTCACGCTCTTCGCGGGCGACGCGGTGACGAGCCTCGCCTTCGCCGCCATCGTGTACGCCTTCGTGCCCGAGACGCGCCCCGCGGGTGGCTCCACGAAGGAGGCGCCCGGCGTCGCGAGCTCGTTCCGCGTGCTCGTCGATCCGCGCTTCGCGGGCTTCGGCGCGGCGCAGTTCCTCTTGCTCATCGTCTTTCTTCAGGTGTTCGTCACGATGCCGCTTCAGGAGCGCGCGAGCGGCGTCGCGGTCTCTTCCGTGGGGCTCATCGCGGCCCTCAACGGCGGCGTCATCGTCACCGTGCAGCCGCTCTTCTCCCGCTGGACGCGCGCGCAACCCAGCTGGCGCCTCCTCACGCTCGCCTCCGCGCTCATCGCGATCGGCGCGCTCGGCGCGACGCGCGCCTCGACCACCGCGGGCTTCTCCGCGTGCATGGTGCTCGTCTCGCTCGGCGAGGTCGCCTTCGCGGGCGCGGCGCCGACCTTCGTCGCCCTCGTCGCCCCCGCCGATCGCCGCGGGACGTGGCAGGGCGCCTACTCGCTGACGTGGGCTGGGGCGTCGCTGCTCGCGCCGCTCCTCGGCACCGTCGCGCGGCAGCACCTCGGGGCCCCGACGATGTGGTCGCTCGGCGTCGCGTCGTGCGCGCTCGCGGGCGTCCTCCACGCGACGCTCACCCGCAGCGCAGAGCGGGCCGCGGAGGCTTCACAAAGTCAGGCTGAGCGCGGTCGAAACGCGTAGGTGTGCTCGACCACGAGCGCGCCCCAGAGCCGCTGCTCATGCACCGCGACGAAGCTCACGTCGGGCCACGCGCGATCGCCCGGTGCGACGGGCGCCGCGGGGTCGCGCGCGCTCCAGAACCGCAGCGTCTCTTCGAGCTGGAGGCGCAGCGACCACCACGGCGTCACGAACCACACGCCCGACGGGTCACCCGCCGCGCGCGGGCGCGTCCCTAGCGTCACCGCGGAGCCCTCCATCGAGAGCCGCAAGAGCCCCGCGATGTGCCCTCCCGGCAGCGGGATCGCGACGCTCATCCGGGCATCTCCGTCGATCACCGAGACGCCGTACGCGAAGACCTGAAAGACCTCGCCGCCCTCTTCGCAGGTGCGCACCACGCCGCGCGCGTCGCGGCGGCCCTCCTTCGCGCCGTCGAGCGAGACCATGCGCGCGCGCACCGACGCGACGTCGACGGGAAGCACGAGCTGACCGATGGCGCGCATCACCACACGCATCACGCGCCACGCGAGTCGAAACCCGCCGCGCCAGCGCGAGCGGATCCGAAGCTCCAGCGACGCGGGGTCTTCGAAGAACGCGCGCACCTCCTCGGGGAACGCGCGCACGTCGACGTCGCGCCCGACGAGCTCCTCGACGCGGCCCACGAGCCCCTTCGGCGGAGGCTCCGCGGCCGTGAGCCCCGCGCGTTCGAAGAAGTCTCCTCCCACGCGGATGCCCCCGACGATGCGGCTGAAGCGCTGGGCCTTCACGGGAGGTGAGCCTCGCACGCGAGCGCGCTCCGAGGCCACCGCGACGCGCGGGCTACGGCGCGACGCGCGGCGTGATATACCCCTCGACCCACCGGAGCACATGGCAGAAGGCACGACGACCACGCGGGTGATCTCGCTCGGCGGAGCGAAGGGAGGCGCGGGCGCGACGCTGCTCGGCTCGGGCCTCGCGACCTTTCTCGCGCAGCTCGGCAAGCGCGTGCTCTACGTCGACGCGCACCCGCAGGGGCCCTGCGTCGCAGCGCATTTCGGCGCCGTGCGGGCCGACGGGTCGCTCCCGCCGTGGGCGCCGTCACCGCCCGAGCCGAAGGGGCGCGAGACCTCCGTCCCCAACGTGCGGGTGCTCGAAGCGACGCGCGAAGACGGGCCCTACCCCGACCTCCCGCTGCGTCATCCGAGGGAGATCGCGAAGGCGAGCGGGGCCGACTTCGCGCTCGTTGATCTCGGGTCGGGCGTGCGCACGCGCACCCTCGACGCGATGCTCGAGAGCGACGCCGTGGTCACCGTCACCACGCCCGAGCCCGTCGCCGTCGAGTCGGTGTGGAGGCTCGTGCGTCACCTCTACGCGCGCAGGCTCAGCGAGAAGCTCCGTACGCTCGACGACCCCGGCGCGCCCGAGGCCGTCGCGACGCTCGCGCGCGCCATGGCGGGCCCTCCGCCGCCCGTCGACCTCGCGACGGCCATCGCGGCGCGCTCGCGAGAGGCCGCGATCATCGCGTGGGGAGAGCTCGCGCGGCTGCGCGTCCGCCTCGTGGTGAACCAGTCGCGCTCGCGGGCCGACCTCGAGCTCGGCGAGGCCATCGTGCGCGTGGGGCAGCAGCGCATGGGCCCCGTGCTCGAATTTCTGGGGCACGTCGAGTACGACGACGCGGCCTTCCTCGCGGCGCGCCGGCGGCGCCCGCTGCTCGTCGACGCGCCGTCGGCGAAGGCGAGCCGCAACCTCGAGCGCATCGCGCGGAGGCTCCTCTCGCTCGACCTCGGGAGGCTCAACGCGCCGCACGCGACGGCCGAGTCCGCCGAGGCGCCGCCCGCGCCGACGCACTACGACCTCCTCGCCATCGACCGCGGCGCCAGCGACGAGGAGATCCGCAGGGCCTACCGCAAGACCCGCGAGGTCTACGCGACCGAGAGCGTGTGCCTCTCGGGGCTCATGACCGCCGAGGAGGTGTCGTCGATCGTGGCGCGCGTCGAGGAGTCGCGCGACGTGCTGCTCGACCCGTCGCGGCGGCGCCCCTACGACCTCTCGATCGCGCCCGTGGGGGTGCTCCCGATGGCGACGGGCTTCGACGACGAGCCCGACGCGGCCACGCCGGCCCCGGCGCCCTCTCCGATGCCCGAGATCACGCCCGACACGGAGTTCACGGGCCCGACGCTGCGCGCGGTGCGAGAGGCCCGCAACGCCGACCTGCGCGACGTCTCGGCCCGCACGAAGATCTCGCTCCCGTACCTCCGCGCCATCGAAGAAGACGACTTCGCCACGCTGCCCGCGCCGGTCTATACGCGAGGGTTCGTCGTCGAATACGCCAAGTTCCTGCGCCTCGACGTCGACCAGGTCGTGCGGACGTGGTTTCGTCGGTATCGCAAGAGCACCGAGCGCTGACCCACGGACCCCGCGAACTCCCGACGCTCATGTATGCTCCCGCGCCAGACGTGACCACCACCGCATCTCCGTACCGCGAAGCCCCCGAACCGCTCGACCTGCCCTCGGGCGGAACGCTCTTCCCCGCGGGCGTGGCGGTGATCTTCTTGACCTTCGGGTTCTTCGTCACGCGCGTGTTCGTGGGCCTCGCCGACCAGCGCGTGCGGCTCGCGCAGGCGGGCACCTTCGCCACCGTCGCGGGGGTCGTGCTCGCGCTCGTCTCCGTCGCGCGCTTCTCGTGGAGCGCCTCGGGCGAGCGCAGGGCCCTCGTCTCGCTCGTCGTCCGCGCGCTCGCCGTCGCGCCGCTCTTCGCGCTCTCCCTCGCGGCGATGTTCTCGACGACGGTCTCCCGGCCGCTCCAGTGGGCCGCGCTCGGGGGCATCACGGCCCTCGTGCTCGTCTCGGGCGTGCGCGCCATCGCGCTGCTGCTCAAGGGCGGTCACCGCCTCGGCGCCTCGGCCATCTCGCTGCTTGTGATGGGTGAGTTCATCGAGCTCTTCGGCCCCGCGGCCTCGCTCACGTCGCGCCCCGGCAGCTCGCTCCCCCGCCTCGCCGACGCGCTCGGGCGGGCCAGCGAGGCCGCCGCCTTCGTGGGGATCACCCTCGCGCTCGTGTGGGCCTTCCTTCGCTCCAAGGAGCACCTCGGGATCGCCCGCGCGCTGGCCTTCCTCGCGATGCCCGCGGGCTTCGGCGCGGTGCTCGTGACGCTGCCCGCGCGGCTCCCTCGCACCACGGAGCTCGTCGCGCGCTCGGCCTTCGGGGCGCGCTTCGACCT
This sequence comes from Myxococcota bacterium, assembly GCA_052035985.1. Taxonomy (GTDB): domain Bacteria; phylum Myxococcota_A; class Polyangia; order Polyangiales; genus CAISKJ01. The sequence continues at coordinate 29,884 of JBPOHC010000406.1, forward strand.
CGCGGGCGTCGGCGGCGCGGGCCACCCCACGCGCCTCGCGCTCACGGTCTACACCCTGCTCTTCACGGGGATGATCGCCGCGGTGAGCCTCTCGCTCTCGACGCAGTCCATCGACCGCGGCGCGGGCGCGCGGCGCGGCCTCGGGTGGGCGTGCGTGCTCCTCGCGGGCTTCGGCGCCGCGGGCCTCGCGGGCCCCGTCGACCCGCTGCGGGTCGTGCTCGTCGTGCTCGGGGTGCTGCTCCTCGAGCAGTCGGCCGAGCGCGAGTAGCGCGCCTCAGCGTCGGCGCTTCGAAGGCGCGGCGGGCGCGAGGGGCTTCTTCGCGAGAAAGAGGTGGTTGAAGCCGCGGAGGAAGAAGTTCTCCCGCTCGGCGGCGAGGTGGTAGTTGCCCTTCTCGAGGTCCTTGTTGTGGCGCACGACGGCCACGGCGTCGACGGGCTCGAAGAACATGGTGAAGATCGAGAAGAGGCCGAAGCCCACGGGCGCGAAGCCCCGCTTCTTCTCGAAGTAATCACACACGTAGAGCGCGAAGGTGCCGCCGGGCCTGAGCACCCGGTTGGCCTCTTCGAAGACCCTGCGCATCTCTTGAAAGTACCGGGGATCAAAGGCCGAGAGCTTCCCGATGCAGGCCGGGTCCTCGGAGTAGTCGATGTGGTCGGAGTAGGGCGGGTCGACGAAGAACACGTCGACGGAGCCGCTCTCGACGGGGAGCTTGCGCGCGTCGGAGCGCTCGACGTCGGCGCGGTGCGGCGAGAGGTCGAAGCCGCGGGCGCGTCGGTTGAGGTCCTTCGCGACGTCGAGGGTCGTGCCCGAGCCGCACATGGGGTCGACCACGAGGTCGCCCTCGCGCGAGTACCGCTGGAGCACGTTCCAGATGACCCACGAGGGCGTGGCGCCGACGTAGTTGCGGTCGCCCTGCATCCCGTCGCCGTAGTGCTGCGAGGGATACTCCCAGAGCGTCGTCGTCTGGATGCGGAGGGGCGGCTTCTTGAAGTGCTGACGCTTGGGCGGCGGGCGTTCTGGCGGGGTCATCGGTCGGGCGCGAGCATATGCCCCACGGGGCGCCCGCGGCGCAACCGTCAGCGCGCGAGGGCCGGGCGGGGGCGCACGCGCGACGAGAGCGGGTGCGGGCTCATGGGCTTGTGGTTCTCGAGGCCGACGACGACGAGCTCGCCGCCCGCGTGGGTGCGCTCGCGCATCATCTCGTCGAGGCGCTCGAGCACCGAGTGGTCGACGAGCAGGGTGTCGGTGAAGTCGACGGTGAGCCTGCGATCGAGGGGCACCGCGGCGAGCGCGGCCGAGAAGCCGAGCCAGTTGGTGAAGACCGCCGCGTCGCCGACGCGGAGCGTGGTGCTGGTCAGGGCGTCGGTGCGGACGACCGAGAACTTGAACATCCCCTTGAAGGGCACGCCGCGCCCCACGTGGCTCGCCGCTTCGAAGAGGATCCCGACGGCGATGCCCGCGAGGAGGTCGACAGCGAGCGTCGCGATCACCGTGGCGAGAAAGGTCACGAGCTGCTCGAGGCCGATGTCGAGCGCGTGGGCGAACTGCTTGGGCGAGGCGAGGCGCCAGCCCGTGAAGATGAGCATCGCCGCGAGGGCCGCGAGGGGGATGCGGTGCACGAGGCCGGGGACGAGGCACACGAAGGTGACGAGCATCCCGCCGTGGTGCCAGTTGGCCCAGCGGGTCCGCGCGCCGTTGGCCACGTTGGCCGAGCTGCGCACGATCTCGGAGATCATCGGGAGGCCGCCGACGAGGCCCGCGATGGTGTTGCCGACGCCCGTGGCGATGAGGTCGCGGTCGAGGTCCGAGCGGCGGTGGTAGGGGTCGAGGGTGTCGATGGCCTTGGCCGACGCGAGCGACTCGATGCTGCCCACGAGCGCGAACATCACGACGTACTTGATCGAGGCGCCCGAGAGCACGCGCGAGAAGTCGGGGAAGGTCACCACGCGCAGGAGGCTCTGAGGCACGGCGACGAGGAAGCGCGGCCCCACGTCTTGCGGGCCGAAGAGCGACGAGAAGCGGTGCTCGTGGCCGAGGTCGAAGATGTAGCCCGCGATGATCCCCGCGCCGACGACGATCATCTGGCCGGGGATGATGCGCGCGAAGCGCCCCGCGACGAGGGGCCACACGAAGAGGATCACGAGGCTGCCGACGCCGATGGCGGCGATCTCTTCGTTCATGCGCGCGAGGCTGTGGGGGATCTCGGCGATGAGGCCGAGGGGCTCCCTGGCCTCGGGCCTGACGCCGAGCGCGACGTGGATCTGCTTGGAGGCGATGATGATCCCGATCGCGGCGAGCATCCCGTGGACGGCCGACGAGGGGAACAGGTCGCCCAGGCGCCCCGCGCGGAGGAGCCCGAAGCCCACCTGGATGACCCCCGCGACGACGATCGTGGCGAGGGCGAGCTTGTACCCGAGGAGGTTGTCGCCGCGGCCGAGCTCCTCGACGGCGCCGAGCGCGATGACGATGAGCCCCGCGGCGGGTCCCTTGATGGTCATGCGAGCGCCCATGATGGGCGACACGATGAGCCCGCCGATCATGGCCGTGAGCACGCCCGCGAAGGGGGGAAAGCCCGACGCCATCGAGATCCCGAGGCAGAGCGGGAGCGCGATCAGAAAGACGAGGAAGCCCGCGCGGAGGTCGTCGCGCCAGTGCGCGCGAAACCCCGCGAGGCCATCCGCGGGAGGGGAGGTGTGAGCGTGTGCCGTGTTCATCAACGTCTGACCTCGAACGGGAGGCCGCGACAGCGCGGCGGCGGGGCGTAGAGCAATCCCGCTGCCGACGCAGAAAAGGCTTATTTCAAAGCGAATTGGTGCGACGACGCGGCGCGCGTGCGGCGCAGAAGCGGCCGCTCACCGGCGGCGACGGGGACCTTCTCCTCGGGGCATCACGCGACGGCGCGAGGCAGAAGCGCGCGGCGCGCGGCGATGCCAGCGGAGCGGAGTCTCGGGGATGTCTCGGGGGGTGCGGATCGAAGGGAGGCGGGCGCGGCGCGCTACGGCCTGACGATGAAGCCGAAGATGAGCGCGCGGTCGGGGCGTCGAGAGCGCACGGTGAAGAAGGGCTCGCCCGCGCCCGCGACGAACTGGATGGTGCTCGTCTGCGCGCCCTGCACGAAGGCCACGTCGACGGTGTAGCGACCGTCGGGCGAGCGCCCCGCGAGGGTGATGCGCGCGCTGCCTCCGTTGGGGAGCGGAGCCGTGGAAGCCGCGCTCGCGAGGGGCAGCGTCACGCGCGAGACCAGAGAGATCTGCGTGTAGGCGTTGAAGGGCGGGTTGCGGAGCTGCGGGATGTTCGCGAGCGAGGCTGCGACGCCGCCGTCGCCCGCGGTGCCTTCGAGCACGAGCACCTCGACGCGGGCCGAGGCCGCGGGCTGCGCGGACGGGGGCTGCTGCGCGAGGCGCGAGGCGCGCAGGAGCGTGAGCTTGTCGTCGCTCTGGGCGCCCACGGAGGCCGTGGTCAGGAGCGCCGCGAGGGTCGTTGCTGCGAAGATCCGTAGCTTCACGTGATCACCCGATCTCTGTTCTTCAATGCGGTGCGGACGATGAAGGCGCTTCGTCGGCGAGGTCCTGGATCCACACGACGGCGGTGGTCACCCCGGGCGAGACGCCGGGGATCTCGAGCACTGCGTAGCTCTGCGCGCCCTGCACGTCGACGCGGGTCACCTCGGCCCCTCCGGGCGCGGCGCCGCTGCCGACCTCGACGGGGTTGGCGCCGGGAGGCGTCTGCGGCGTGGGCTGCGCGACGGTGGTCTCGCGACGGTGCTCGGGGCCCGTGACGGGCGCGCCGAAGCGGAGCGCGATGAGCGCCGCGGCGGCCACCGCGATGGCGGGAAAGGCCACCCGACGCACGGGGAAGCTCCCTCGCTCGACGGAGGGGCGCGCGAGCGGGATGACCTTCGCCACAGGGGCTTCGGGCTTCACCTCGGGCTTCGTCTCGACGGCTTCGAGCTTCGCGAAGACGGCGTCGGCGAAGAGGTCGGGGTCGTCGCCGAGGCCGGCGTCCCAACGAACGAAGCCGAGGTGGAGCGAGTCGAGCGCTCGCATCACGCCCTCGCACCGCGCGCAGGTCGCGACGTGGCGCTCGACGCCGAGGCGATCGGCCTCGGGGAGGTCGCCGTCGTGGAGGCGCTGCAGGGTGGGTTCTTCGGGGTGGTTCATCGCTCTATCCCTCCGTCGGATTCGTCGCGGAGGTCCTGCGGCAGCGGGGCTTCGCTGCCGAGGCTCTCGTGGAGGAGCGCCTGCATCTTGCGTCGCGCGTGGAAGAGGCGCGACATGACCGTGCCCTTGGGGACGCTGGTGGCCTCGGCGATCTCCTCGTAGGAGAGCCCGTCGACCTCGCGCAGCACGATGACCGCGCGGTGATACGCCGGGAGCTGATCGAGGGCCTTCTGCATGGCGTCGACGAGCCTCCCGCGGTCGACCGAGGCGAAGGGGTCGCTCTCGCCGCGGTAGGGGAGGAGCTCCGAGGGGGCTCCGTCGAGGTCGGTGCGGTCGTCGAGCTCGACGGCCTTGCCGGGTGAGCGCCTGCGCAGAAGATCGATCGAGAGGTTGTAGACGATGCGGTAGAGCCATGTGCTGAAGCTGGCCTGACCGGCGAAGTCGTTGAGGTGCTTCCACACGCGGACGAAGGCGTCTTGCGCGACCTCGCGGGCGTCTTCGTTGTTGCGCACGATGCCGTAGGCCACGGAGGTCGCGCGCCGCTGGTGCCTCGCCACGAGCTCGCGGAAGGCTCTCTGATCGCCCTTCGCGGCGCGCTCGACGAGCTCGCGGTCGTAGGCTCTCTCGCGGGATGCGTCACCACCCCCCTTGGACGCTCTCACGGCGGGAGGATTCACCGGCGCGTCGTGGACCCGATCGATGGAGTCTTCACGCGGCGGCGCCTCGGGTTCGTCGGCGGAGACGTCGCCAGGGAGGGTCATCGCGGCGCGACGGTAACACACTCGCCCCTGCCGTCTCGAAGCTGCCGTTTTCGTGACCTGAATGCGCGTCCAGTGGTATCGCAGAACCCCTATGGACGCCGACTCTCTCGCGCGTGAGCTCAACCCCCCGCAGCTCCAGGCGGTGCTGCACACCGAGGGGCCGCTGATGGTCTTCGCGGGGGCGGGCAGCGGCAAGACGCGGGTGATCACCTACCGCATCGCGTGGATCCTCGAGCACTGCGGCGTGGCGCCGTGGCGGGTCATGGCGGTGACCTTCACCAACAAGGCCGCGGGCGAGATGCGCGAGCGCATCGCGAGGCTCGTCGGCCACGACCGCGCGAGGGAGCTCTGGGTGGCGACCTTCCACGCGACGGGGGCGAAGCTGCTCCGACGCTACGCCGATCGCGTGGGGCTGAAGAAAGACTTCGCGATCTACGACGACGGCGACCAGCGCTCGGTGATGAACCGCGTCTACGAGGAGCTCAAGCTCGATGACAAGGTGCTCGCCAAGAGCGCCGTGCTCAACGCCATCGACAGCGCCAAGCAGGAGGTGCTCGGCCCCGACGACCTCATGGCGCGCGCCACCACCGATCTGCACCGCGCGATGGCCAACGCCTACGCGTCGTATGAGCGGCGACTCGCGGCCAACAACGCCGTCGACTTCGGCGACCTCATCGCCAGGACCGCGAAGCTCCTCGAGACCGACGAGGCCGTGCGCAAGGAGCTCCAGGGGAGGTTTCAGTACATCCTCGTCGACGAGTTTCAAGACACCAACAACGCGCAGTACCGCATCTTGCGGGCCCTCGTGAACGAGCGGCGGAACCTCTGCGTCGTGGGCGACGACGACCAGGCCATCTACGCGTGGCGCGGCGCCGACGTGCGGAACCTCCAGTACTTTCGCAAGGACCTCCCCGGCGCGACGGTGGTGAAGCTCGAAGAGAACTACCGCTCGACCAAGCGGATCTTGAAGGCCGCCAACGCGGTGATCTCGAAGAGCGCGTCGCGCGAGGCCAAGACCCTCTTCACGAAGAACCCTGAGGGCAACCTCCTCGACGTGATCCAGTCGGGCGACGAGCGCGAGGAGGCGCGGACCATCGCGCAGCGCGTGGCGGGCGCGATACGTCAGGGCGTCGAGCCGAAGGAGATCGCGCTCTTCTATCGGATCCACGCGCAGTCGAGGCCGCTCGAAGAGGCCCTGCGCACGGCCAACGTGCCGTACATCATCGTCGGCGGCGTGCGCTTCTACGAGCGCGCCGAGGTGAAGGACGTGCTCGCGTACCTGCGCCTCATGCTCAACCCCAACGACGACGTGGCGCTTCTGCGGGTCATCAACACGCCCGCGCGCAAGATCGGCAAGACCACCGTCGACCGCGTCGTGGCCCACGCCGCCGAGCGCCAGTCGCCGATCTGGAAGGTCATCGCGTCGGGGGACCTCCCCGCGGACGTCAACGGCGGCGCGCGCAAGGCCCTCGCGGGCTTCTACACCGTCGTGGGTAACCTCCGTCGCAAGGCCGCGACGATGGTCGACCGGCCCTTCGAACTCGCCGAGGAGGTATTCGAACACACGGGCTACCGCGCCATGCTCGAGGCCAACGACGACCCCGAGAACGAGACGCGCCTCGAGAACGTGAAGGAGCTCCTCGGGTCGATGAAGGCCTACCAGGAGGAGGAGCCCGAGGCGTCGCTCTCGGACTACCTTGAGCGCGTCACGCTGAGCGAGCAGACCTCGAAGGGCGACGCGGCGGAGTGCGTCTCGCTCATGACCGTCCACTCGGCCAAGGGGCTTGAATTCAAGCTGGTCTTCATCGCCGCGCTCGAAGACGGGATGTTCCCCTACAAGGGCACGGACTTCGGCGCCGACCCCGAGGAGATCGAAGAGGAGCGACGCCTCGCCTACGTCGCCATCACCCGCGCGAGGGAGCGCCTCGTGCTCTCGTGGGCGAGCTTCCGGCAGATCTTCGGCCAGACCCGCGCGAGCATCCCGAGCCGCTTTCTCACGGAGATTCCAGCCGATGTGCTCTCGGCGCCGGTGCGCCGTCGGAGCCTCGGTGACTCCGCGCTGCGACGCACGGGCGGCGGCGCCTGGGCCGAGCGCGACGAGCGCGAGCACCACCGCGACGACCACCATCACCACCAGCTCCACCGCGAGGAGCCCGAGCACCACGCGCCCGCGCCGGGCCACGGCCCGGTGATCGTTCGCAACGGCTACAGCGACGTGATCCCCGACGACGAGACCGCCACCGTCACAGGGTTTCGCAAGGGGATGCGCGTCAAGCACTCGACCTGGGGGCCGGGCAACGTGCGCGCGGTGATCCCCGGCGCCGAGCTCAAGCTGGAGGTGTACTTCCCCGCGATCGGACAGGCGAAGACGCTCCTCGCGCAGTACGTGAAGCCGCTCTACTGAGCCGCGCGCGCGATGCCTCGTCGCCATTGCACCCGCGACGCCTCCGTGCGACCAACGCGGAATGAGCCGCTCTCACGTCGCTCCGCTCGTCGCGCTCCTCTTTGCGTTCTCCGCATGCAACGGACAGGCGGTCGTCGGCGGGTATCCAAGCGGCGACGCGGCCATCAACGACCTCGGCCCCTTCGACGCGGGCGACACCTCGCCGCCTCCGGCTGACACCGAAGACGCCGCGCCCGATGTGACCGACGTCGCCGACGCCTTCGACGCCCCCGATGACGGCCTCGCGCCGGGCACCTGCGACCGCGACGAAGACTGCGCCATGAGCGCCGACGGTGCCGTGTGCGACCTCTCGACGCGCCGCTGCGTGCAGTGCACCGCGTCGCGCGACACGTGCCCCGTCGGACAGTTCTGCGACGGGACGCGCTGCGCGGCGGGCTGCAACGACGACGGCGACTGCGCGGCCCTCGCGAGCGGACTCGACGGCGGAACGATGGGCGGCGACGCGGGCGACGGCGGCTCCTCGGCGCTCGGACTCCGCTGCCTGACCACCACGCGCGCCTGCGTCGAATGCATCACCGACGCCCACTGCCGCGCGGGGAGCCTCTGCGTGGGCAACCTCTGCGCGCCGGGCTGCAACGAGAGCCGCGCGTGCCCCACGGGCCTCACGTGCTGCACGGGCGCGTGCATCGACGCCCAGTCGAACATCGCCAACTGCGGCGCCTGCGGGACGCGCTGCGCGGGGCCCAACGCCGTCCCCGCGTGCCTCAACGGCAACTGCACCATCTCGATGTGCGCCGCGGGATTCGAAGACTGCGACATGCGCCTCGACAACGGCTGCGAGGTCGACACGCGCACCAGCCTCTCGCACTGCGGCGGCTGCGGACGCGTATGCGCAGCGCGCCCCAACGCCACCGCCTCCTGCGACGCGGGGACCTGTCGACACACCTGCGCCACGGGCTTCGCCGACTGCGACGGTGACCCCGCGAACGGCTGCGAGGTCGACCTCCGCGCGAGCACCTCGCACTGCGGCGCCTGCGGGGCGCGGTGCGATCCTTCGAACGGCGTCGCGGCCTGCCGCGCGGGCGTCTGCGCCATCGAGCGCTGCAACGCCACGCACGGCGACTGCGACGGCAACGTCACCAACGGCTGCGAGACCGACCTGCGCGTCGCGGTGCTCCACTGCGGCATGTGCGGCACGAGCTGCCCCTCGCAGACCAACGCGTCGCCGACCTGCGTGGCGGGCGCGTGCGCGACCGTGTGCACGAGCGGCTTTCAAGACTGCGACGGCGTGACCGCCAACGGCTGCGAGGCCGACCTCCGCACGAGCGTCGACAACTGCGGCGCGTGCGGCAGGGCGTGCCGTCCCGCGGGCGGATCGGGCGTGTGCATGGGCGGCGTGTGCTCCGTGCGCGCGTGTGACGCGGGTCGCGCCGACTGCGACGGCGACCCTTCGAACGGCTGCGAGGCCGACACCACGAGAGACCTCCGCGCGTGCGGCATGTGCGGCGTCGCGTGCCCCTCGCCCGCGGGCTCCGTCGCGACCTGCGCGAGCGGGACGTGCAGCTTCACCTGCAACACGGGCCTCGCGAACTGCGACGGCGTCGCTTCGAACGGCTGCGAGACCGACACGCGCGTCACCACCGCGCACTGCGGCGGCTGCGGAATGGCCTGCGCCGATCGCACGAACTCCGCGGCGACGTGCTCCGCGGGGCGCTGCGCGTACACCTGCGACGCGGGCTTCGCCGACTGCGACGGCAACCCCGCCAACGGCTGCGAGGTCGACACCCGCACGAGCAGCGACCACTGCGGCGCCTGCGGACGCGTGTGCCGCGTGGCGGGCGGCGCGGGCGTCTGCACCGCGGGGAGCTGCTCGGTGAGCGCCTGCGACCGCGGCCTCGCCGACTGCGACATGAACCCCACGAACGGCTGCGAGACCGACGTCGCGGGCAACGTGCGCTCGTGCGGCGGGTGCGGCGTCGTGTGCCCCTCGCCCGCGGGCTCCGCGGCGACCTGCGCGAGCGGCGCCTGCGGCTTCGCGTGCAACGTCGGGCTCGCGGACTGCAACCGCGTCACAGACGACGGCTGCGAGGTCGACACGCGCACCTCTACCGCGCACTGCGGCGGCTGCGGAATGGCTTGCGCTACGAGGGCCGGCGCGTCGGCGACGTGTGTCGCGGGCGGCTGCGTCTACGCGTGCAACGCGGGCTTCGCCGACTGCGACGGCGTCGCTTCGAACGGCTGCGAGGTCGACCTGCGCACGAGCCTCTCGCACTGCGGCGCGTGCGGTCGCGCGTGCACGATCGCGGGCGGCGCGGGCGTGTGCGCCGCCGGAGCGTGCCAGGTGCGATCGTGCGACGCGGGACGCGCCAACTGCGACAGCGACCCCACGAACGGCTGCGAGACGAGCATCGCGAGTGACGTCACCGCGTGCGGCGCGTGCGGCGTTCGTTGCCCCTCTCGCGCGGGCGCCGACGTGACCTGTACGAGCGGAACCTGCGGCTTCACGTGCCTCGCGGGCCTCGCCGACTGCAACGGCAGCCCCACCGACGGCTGCGAGGTCGACACGCGCGTCACCGCGGCGCACTGCGGGGGATGCGGGCGGGCGTGCGCGGCGCGTCCCAACGCGGCGGCGAGCTGCGCGGCGAGCGCGTGCGTGTACACCTGCGCGACGGGCTTCGCCGACTGCGACGGCGTCGCTTCGAACGGCTGCGAGGTCGACCTTCGCTCGACGCCCTCGTCGTGCGGAGCCTGCGGGCGCGCGTGCGCCGTCGCCAACGGAACGGCGGGATGCGCGAGCGGCGCGTGCACCGTCGCGAGCTGCAACTCGGGCTTCGGCAACTGCGACGGCAGCGCCGCCAACGGCTGCGAGGTGGCGCTCGGCACGAGCAGCGCCAACTGCGGCGCGTGCGGCGTGGCGTGTCCGTCGGGGCAGTCGTGCTACGCGTCGCGGTGCTCGGCGACCTGCGGCGACGCGCGCTCGCTCGGGTTCGCGGGCTGCGTGAACATCGCGTCGTCGGGGAGCGCCAGCGCGGCGTCGTCGTACGTGAGCAGCTCGACGCCCCCCTACGCCAACGACGGCAACCTCTGCACCGCGTGGAACGGCGGCGGATACGCCCCGCGCTGGTGGATGGTCGACCTCGGGAGCGTGCGCACCTTCCGCGGCGTGACCCTCGTGGCCGAGATGTCGCCCAACGGGTCCGTGACCCACGAGATCCAGGTGAGCACCAACGGCTCGACCTTCTCGACGGCGCGCGCCATCTCGCAGTCGATGGTCGGCGGAGGCCTCTACTCCTTCGACCTCGGCAGCGCATCGGGGCGCTACGTGCGCATCATGACCAACAGCTCGCCCTCGTGGATCGCGTGGCGCGAGGTGGCCGTCTTCGCCTGCCCCTGAGGGCTCTCTTCGACGCTCAGCGGAGCTGCTGGCGGATCGCGTCGAGCAGCGCGTGGCGGTCGAAGAGGCGCGTCACGTAGTCGATCTGATCGCTCTCGATGACCATCGTGGGCGAGAGGTCGTAGCGCGCGTACCAGTCCTCGTAGAGCGTCTCGAGGGAGCGCAGGTACGCCGTCGGAATGGCTTGCTCGTAGGCCCTTCCGCGCATGGCGATGCGCTTGCGGAGGGTCTTCGTCCCGCAGCGCAGATAGATCATGAGGTCCGGCGGTCGGAGCTCGTTGCGCAGCGTGGTGTAGAGGTCGGTGTAGGTCGCCCAGTCGCGCTCGTCGATGTTGCCCTTGCGGTAGTGGTGCGCGGCGAAGACCTCGGCGTCTTCGTAGAGCGTGCGGTCCTGCACCACGGGCTTGCCCAGGGCCTCGATGCTCCGGTGGATGCGGTACCTGCTCACGAGGAAGAAGAGCTGGGAGTTGAACGCCCAGCGCTTCATGTCGGCGTAGAAGTCTTCGAGGTAGGGGTTCTCGTCGTGGGGCTCGAAGAAGGGCGCCAGATCGAACTGCTGGCAGAGCCACTTCACGAGGCTCGACTTGCCCGAGCCCATGTTCCCGGCGACGGCGATGTAGCGCGGCGGCATCGGGAGCGACACGTACTCCGAAGCCGCGAGGCGCGCGAATCTGCTACAGGGCCACCCAGCGCTGGTCGACGCGGGGGCCGTCGTCGGTCATGTCGACGAGGGTGTAGTGCGCGCCCCCGCCGCCCGGCGCTTCTCCCACGGAGCCCACGCACGCGACCTTCACCGCGTCGAGCTCGCGAAAGAACGGGACGTGACCGCCGCCGCACACGATGAGGTCCGCGGGGTCGTCGGCGATGAGGGCGTACATCTCCTCGTCGCTCATGTCGTGCGTGAAGATCTCTCCGGCGTCGCGGGGGCAGCCGTGCACCACGAGGATCTCCGACGCGTCGGGCAGCTCGATGCGCACGGCCTCGGGCAGTCGCTTGAGCCTCGCGAGGATCAGCTCTCCGAGGGCGTCGCGCGTGCGGAGAAAGCGCTCCATCGCGGCGCGCTCGGTGTCGTCGCGGGGCTTCATGCGCCCGGGTTCGAGCGTGGCGAGCGCGAGGTCCGAGGGTCCGCGCACGCAGCGGGCGTTCACTTCGAGGAGGCGCTTCCACACGCCGAGGGGGTCATCGCCGCCGTAGAGGAGGTCGCCTGCGACGTAGAGCGCGCCCGCGCGGAGGTCTCTCAGCGCGTCGAGCACGGCGTCGAGCGCGGCGAGGTTGCCGTGGATGTCTGCCACGAAGGCCAACGGCCAGCGGACCTTCTGTTCGGTGCGATCGTCAGTGCTCACGTCGGGCGGAATACCCGATGCGACCCGCAGGCGCCAGCGTGACGATGGGTGATACCGTCGCCCCCCATGCGCGACCTCGACGCTGCGATCGACGGGTGGAGAGCGCTCCTCGGCGACGCCAACGTGATCACCGACCCCGACGCCCTGCGCGCCGCGGAGTCTGCCACCTACGCCACATCACAGCGCGTGACGGCGATCGTTCGGCCCCGAACGACCGCGGAGGTCTCCGCCGTGCTGCGCATCGCCACGGAGCGCGAGGCCCCCGTGTACCCGATCTCGCGCGGGCGCAACTGGGGGCTCGGGTCGCGCGTTCCGACGGGCGACGGGTGCGCGCTCCTCGACCTGTCGGAGATGCGCGCGATCACGGCCTTCGACGAGTCGCTCGCGTGGATGACCGTCGAGCCCGGCGTGACCTTTCGTCAGGCCCACGAGTTCCTCGCGGAGCACAGATCAAAGCTCTTCGTGAGCGTGACGGGGTCGTCGCCCGAGGCGAGCCTCGTGGGCAACGCGGTCGAGCGCGGCGACGGCGCGGGGCCTCTCGGAGACAGGGCTTCACACGTCTGCGCCATCGAGGCCGTGCTCGCGACCGGAGAGGTCATTCGAACGGGCTTCGCGCGCTTCGGCGATGTTCCCATCGCGCCGCTGCACCGTTGGGGCGTGGGGCCTGCGCTCGATGGGCTTCTCTCGCAGTCGAACCTCGCCGTGGTCACGAGGATGACCCTGTGGCTCTCGCCGCTGCCGCGCTCGATTCAGGCGATGCGCTTCTCGCTCCGTGATGACGTGCGCCTCCCCGCGCTCATCGACGCGTTGAGAGGGCTGCGCCTCGACGGGACGCTCCGCGCCACGGCCTCGCTCTGGAACGACCTCCGCGCGCTCTCGACGGAGGCGCGATCGAGCGACGCCGATGTGCGAACGCGCTTTCGAGACGAGACCGGCGAGGCGCGGTGGTTCGGGCTCACGGGCCTCTACGCGCCCACCGCGCTCATGGGGCGCGCGATGCGCGAGCACGCCGTCGCCACGCTCGCGCCCATCGTCGCGGGGTGGCAGGTCGAGGAGCGATCGGGTGACCCCGTGGCAGGCCGCGAGCTCCTCTGGGAGCCCGAGCCCGCGCTCGGATTTCTTCAGGGCGTCCCCCACGAGTACGCGCTCAAGAGCATGTACTGGGCGAAGTCGTTCGGATGCGAACGATCGCCCGATCCCGACCGCGATCGATGCGGCGTGGTGTGGGCATGCGCGGCCGTTCCGCTGCGAGGTGTCGAGGTGCTCAAGGCGTGTGTGACGGTGCGCGAGGTCTTCGAAGCGCACGGCTTCGACCCGATGATCGCCATCGCCACGCCCACGGAGCGCGTCGCCTCCGTGCTCCCCACGGTGCTCTATGACCGCGATCGCGAGGGAGACGACGAGCGCGCGATGCGCTGCCACGACGCCCTCCTCGCGGCCTGCGCGGCGCAGGGATGGCTGCCGCACAGGCTCGGCGTCCACTCGATGTCGTCGCTGCCGCCCACGACGGACGACTCTCGCGCCGCACTCGCGCGGGTGCGGACGGCCCTCGACCCCGCGGGCGTGCTCGCGCCGGGACGCTACGAGAAGTAGCGGAAGCGACGGCCCCGGTGGCGGGTTTTGATAGAGTCTCTCTTTCCCTTCAAAGCCTCGGAGTGAGTGGATGAAGCCCCTGCCCGCTGCCCTGTCGATCGTGTTC